>NZ_JBIBHN010000004.1:0-454918 GCF_042957035.1 Streptomyces sp. NPDC008137
CTGGCACGCACTCTCGCCGCACCGGGCGAACCCCCAAGTACATCCAGTACGAGGGGCTCCACCCGGCACACCGAGAGCACGCACCAGACGCCGCGAGGCCCGCCCTCCGGGCGGACGACGGGACTTTGCGGACACGACCTAAGGCGCCAACACGGCCGACCACCCTCCGCCCCCAGGGGCGGCATCGGCTACGGGGCCCGCGGGAACGCGGTGTGCGCGCCGTCGCCGTCGGGGAAACACAGCGCGCCACACCCTCCGGGCCAGGGAGCAGTGTCGCGTGCCGCCGCCCACGCTGCGCGGCGGACACCACAACCTCCGGGCCCCGAAAACCACGTCGCATCCCGCCGTCCGTAGAACCGCGAGGACTCGCGGCGTCCCGGCCGCGAGCCACCACCCGGCAGCGCAGCCTGGGTGCCCGGCTCCCGGGCCCGAGGGACTCGGTGTCGCCTGCCACCGATCGGCGGGGCCGCGAGGGCGCCGCCGCTTCCGGGCCCGGGTCGTGGCCGAGGCTGCCGCGCAGCTCGGCCACCGCCTGCGGTATCGCGTACCGACGGGATCCGCTGCCTCAGCGCCGCTGCGAGGCTTCCGCCGCCGGGCGGAACCTCCGGCGCAGTACCACTCCCCCGAGCACCAGCGCCGCGCTCGCCGCGACGGCCGGCAGGGTGTGGTCCGAGCCCGTGTGGGCGAGGGCCCCCGCGGCCTGCGGCACGGAGTGCGCGGCGGGGGCGGGGTCGGGGGCCGGGTGCGCCCGGGGCGGGACGGACGGCTTCGGGGCCGCCGGCTTCGGTGGGTAGTGAGGGCGGACCGGCCGGTCCCCGGGGGTGTTCGAGGACTCGTTGCCGGTCGCCGCGTTGCCGATGCCGACCACGTTCACGCTGTTGCCGGTGACATTGACCGGGACGTCGACCGGCAGCTGTACGCCGTTGCCGGAGACCACGCCCGGTGAATCCTTTCCGCTGCCCTCGGCGACCGCACCGCCGGGCTTGCCCGGCCGGCCCGCCCGTCCGTCGCCCTTGTTCGCGCAGCTGTTGCCCGCGGCGGGGTTCAGGGCCCCCACCACGTTCACCGTGTTCCCGCACACGTTCACCGGGACATGCACCGGCAACTGAATGGTGTTACCGGAGACCACCCCGGGCGAACCGGCCGCCGATCCGTCCGCCGCGGAGTCCGCGTACGCGGGGACGGCCATGGCCATCGCGCCCGAGGCGGCGGCGACGGCGATCACACCGTTTCGGGTAACCCGTTTCATAGGTTCCCTGCCTTCCAGACATCGTCGCGGGCACTCACCCGCACGGGATAGAACGCGGGGCGCACGATCCGAGTTATGGCTTATCGGCCTTTCACTCCATCGAGCGGCCCGGTTGTCGAACTAGCGGTAAAGCCCTTCGTATGCGGCACCGGGCAGCGCACCACACCGCACGTCGAGCGGCCCCACCCGCCCGGAGGCGCCCCTTACGGGGCCCGCTTATGGTGGGCGAGGGCGCCGGTTCCCGGTCCGCTGTGGGGCGCCCCTGGAGGCATCTATGCTGGCCAAGCTGTCCACGCACCTCTCGATCCGGCGCTGCGCGGTCTCCGGCGTGGCCGGGCTGGCCCTGCTGGGCGCGGGCCTGCCGGCGGCCGCCGACGACCCGCCGCCCGGCCTGACGCGCTTCTACGACCAGAAGATCAAGTGGTCGCCCTGCGAGGGCATGGACATGCCCAAGGACCTGCAGTGCGGCAAGGTCACCGTCCCGCTCGACTACGCCAGGCCCGGGAACGGCACTCTCGATCTAGCCCTGGCCCGCTACCGGGCCACCGGCAAGTCCCGGGGCTCGGTACTGCTGAACTTCGGCGGCCCGGGCGTCCCGGGCGTGACCCAACTCGCCCTCGGCGGGAAACACTTCATGGGTCTGACGAACGGCTACGACGTCGTCGGCTTCGACCCTCGCGGCGTCGGCCGCTCCGCACCGGTGAGCTGCGGAAACGCCTCCACCGGCACACTGGAGGAGACGGACGGGAACACCGGGGCCGCCGATCCGCAGGCGGTGCTCGAGAAGCTGCGCGAGGCGGCGGCCGAGTGCGCCGAGCACTCGGGTCCCGTCCTGCGCAACATGGGCACGGTGAACGCCGCCCGCGACCTGGACGTCATGCGCGACGCGCTCGGCGACGACAAGCTCAACTACCTGGGCTTCTCGTACGGCAGCCGGCTCGGGGCGGTGTACGCGGCCCGGTTCCCCGAGAAGGTCGGCAGGGTGGCGCTGGACGGCGTGGACACGCTGACCGAGCCGTTGTCCGAGCAGGGCATGGCGAGCGCCCGGGGGCTGCAGACCGCGCTGGAGAACTTCCTGACCTGGTGCACGGAGGACATCGCCTGCCCGTTCGGGCAGGATCCGCGAAAGGCCAGGGAACACGTCGTACAGGTGGTCAAGTCGCTCGACGAGGACCCGGTGCCGACGGACTTCGGCGAGGCGTTCTCCGGGCAGGACTTCGCGGGCGCGCTCGGGCAGGGCCTCTACAGCAGAGAGCTGTGGCCCTTGCTGCAGCGGGCGGTCGCCCAGCTGCTCGAGGAGGGCGACACGCGCGGCCTTGAGGCCTTCGCGTCCGGGGGTGTCACGCTCCCACCGCTGCGGGGCGAGCACCGCGGACTCGTCGACCCGGATGACGTACCCCTGGACAACCTGCCGGCGGCGCTGATGGCGGTCAACTGCGCGGACGATCCCGACCGCCCCGCCGCCGCGCAGGTCACCAAGGACCTCGGCCGGCTGCGCGCCCGGTACGAGCAGGCGTCACCCGTCTTCGGCCGGTACCGGCTCGCCCAGGTGCTGCTGTGCTACGGCCGCCCCAAGGGCACCGACTTCATCCGCGACGAGGTCAAGGACGTCGACACGCCGAGGATGCTGCTCGTCGGAACCCGGGGCGACCCCGCCACGCCGTACCGCTGGACGGTGGAGACGGCCGAGCGGCTCGGCTCGTCGGCCGTGGTGCTCGACAACCGGAGCGAGGGCCACACCGGCTACGGATCCTCCAAGTGCGTGCAGGGCAAGGTCGACGCCTTCCTGCTGTACGGCACTCTCCCGCCGGACGGCAGCTCCTGCGGCTCCGAGCACGACACCGAGTGAGTCGCCGCCCACTCACTCGAACCGGCGAACCGCTTGCCCCAAATGCCCCCATCGTGAATCGGCTCTATCGTGCTGTCATGGAGCACGTTCTGAGTCCCGCGACCCTTGCCGAGCTGCGGCGCCCGCGCCCTTACCCCGCGGTCTCCGTGCTGACGCCGACCCACCGGCGCGAGCCCTACAACGCCCAGGACCAGGTCCGGCTGCGCAATGTCGTGGCCGAGGCCAAGAGGCAACTGGAGGCCGATCCCGCCGTCACCCGGGAACGCCGGGCCGAGGTCGCCCGGCACCTCGACCGGGCCCTGTCCGAGGTCGATCTCACGCACGCCGAGGACGGCCTGGCGATCTTCGCGGCCCCCGGCGAGCACCAGGTGTGGTCCCTCGCCCGGTCCGTACCCGAGCGCGTGGTGCTCTCGGACACCTTCCTCACCCGGAACCTGGTCTCCGCCCAGACGGCCGGGCGGCCGTTCTGGGCGCTGTCGCTCGCCGCGGACCGCGTCACGCTGTGGAACGGCGGTGCCGACCGGGTCGTGGAGGCGCGTGTCGGCGGCTTCCCCCTGACCAGACGGGTGGAGAACTTCGACCCGGAACGGGTGCAGCGGATCGGCGACACGCCGAGCGCCTTCCGGGAGGAGCGCACCCGCCAGTTCCTGCGCGAGGCCGACATCGCGATGAGCGCCGTCCTGCGCGACCATCCGCGACGGCTGTACGTCACCGGCGAGCCGGCCGCCCTCTCGCTGATCGACGAGGCCGGCACCACCGCCAGGAGCGCGGTGCACGTTCCGCACGGCGGCCTCGCCCACGGGACCCCCGATGCCGTGTGGCAGGCCATGCGGCCGGTGATAGAGGCGGAGGCCCGCCGGAGCACGGACGCCGTGAGCCGCGCCCTCGAAACGGCCCGCGGACGGAGGGAGTTCGCCGCCGGAGTCGACGAGCTGTGGCAGAGCGCCCGGGACGGCCGCGTCCGGCTGCTGGCCGTCGAGGAGAACTACCGCGTGACGGTCCGCGACGCCGGGGACCACCTGATCCTCACCGAGAGCGGCGACCTCGACTCCCGCGAGGACATCGTGGACGAGATCGTCGAGCAGTGCCTGGAGACGGGCGCCGACGTCCGCTTCGTGCCGGACGGCGCACTCGGTGAGGCGGACGGCATCGCGGGAGTCCTGCGGTACTGAAAGCCTCGAACAGGTGGCCTTCGAACATGTGCAGTACTCGGCGCAAGCGTTACCCACGAGTCGTCAAATACCCTGTGTAATCTACGACTTGGGCATCCTGGCAGCACGCCTCACGCCTACCTCGGAGTAACTCCGTGAGACTGTGGCATATGCCAGAAGCACCACCGTATCGTGTGTTGCCAAACCCCTTACAGGGCGTCGCGGGCTGTGCGACAGTCGTAACGGTCCCTCCGTCAGCCTTGGTCGTACCGTCCCCGCATCGGAGTGCGTCATGCCGTCCCACCTCTCCGCGGACCGCCCAGCCGCCCAGCCTCCCGGACGCGGTTCGGTCGACGCGCTCATATCGCAGACGCGGCGGCTCAAGGGCGACATGGACGCGGTGCGGCGCGACGCCGAGGGGGACGGATCGGACCACCCGCGGGGTCGCTGGCAGCGCGCCCTGTACGACCTGGCCCTGCACCAGCTCAACGACCTCGACGAGCATCTCGCCCAGCTGCGGGACGGCCCGCCGCCCGCGGCGGCCCCCCTGGAACCGGCCGCGCCCCCGCCGGGCTCGCTGCTCAGCCGGGTCGGCAGCGCCGAGTGGAACCTGCTGACGGACGAGGCCAGTTGGTCCGGGGAGCTCTACCAGATCCTGGGCCGCGACCCCGAGGCTCCACCGCTCACCCTCGACGAGATGCCGTCCCTGGTCCTGGACGAGGACCGGCCGAAGCTGACGTCGATGGTCACGAACTGCCTCGTCGACGCCCGGCCCATCGACGGCGAGTTCCGCATCGCACGCCGGGACGGCGACGTCCGCACCGTACACATGATGGGCGAACCGGTGCTCGACACTGACGGCAGCACCGCCTCGATGTGGGCGGTGCTGCGGGACGTCAGCGAACTGCGCCGCAGCCAGCGGGTGGTCAGCGAGACCCGTGACTCGCTCCACCACCTGGGGCATGCCGCGCGGACCGAACACCGGCTCGCGGTCGAGTTGCAGGAGGCCGTGCTCCCGCCGTGGCGCGGCTCCCTGCGGCTCCCGCACCGGGGCACCGAGCCCCTGGACCTCGCGGCCCACCACCTGCCGGCGTCCACGAACACACTGATCGGCGGCGACTGGTACGACGCGCTCGAACTGACCGACGGCGAAACCCTCCTCAGCGTCGGCGACCTCACCGGACACGGAGTCGGTGTCACCTCGAACATGACCATGCTGCTCGGCGCCGTACGAGGCATGGCGATGGCCGGCTCCCCACCGGGACAGCTGATGGCCTGGCTGAACCAGTTACTCGACGCCACCGTGCAGCCCGCCCTCGGCAGCGCCGTCTGCTGCCGCTACCGGCCGGGGACCCGCACCCTGGTGTGGGCGCAGGCCGGACACCCCGCCCCGCTGCTGTTCCGCGACGGGACGGGGCGCGCACTGGACACACCGGACGGCGTCCTGCTCGGCGCCACCTCGGGCGCCGTCTACGGACAGGCCGAAGAGACCCTCGAAGTGGGCGACCTGCTGCTCCTGCACACCGACGGGCTGGTACCCGGGCACACCGGAGCGGCGGCGGTGAACCTCCTCCTCGGCCTGGCCCCGCGCATGACAGGGAACCGCACCGCGGAGGACTGCGTACGGACAGTCCTCCAGGAGTTCGGCGAGAGCGCGCGCGAGGACAACGCCTGTGTGCTCGTCGCCAAGGTCACGGCATAGGGAACTCAGGCCCGCGCGCTGTCGCCGCCCCTGCCCTTCGTCTTCGGCAGGGCGAGCTTGATCTCCTCCCGCAGCTCCTGGATCCTCGGGTAGCCGGCGTACTCGGCGGTGAGCCGGTACATCTCACGCAGCCGGTCCCAGGTGCGGTGGGATGAGTTGGATCCCATCGACACCAGGGCCAACCGCGCGTACCGGTCCGCCTGTTCGGGGTCGTCCGCGATGAAGCAGGCCGACGCCATCGACAGATAGTCGAAGATCTTCGACCGCTGCCGGCCGTCGACCCGCAGGGCCAGCGCCTTCTCCGCGTAGTGCTGGGCATGCGCGGACGCACCCGGCTCGAACTCGGCGAGCGTGCGGTAGGCCAGGGCCTGCATGCCGTAGAGGTCCTCCTCCTTGAAGGTCTGCATCCAGTCCGGGGGCGGTACGTCGGCCTTGTCGGAGACGAACAGGTCCTCCGCCTGCCCGAGCGTGCGGCGCATCGCCTGGCCCTTGCCCATGGCGGCCTGCGCCCAGGCCTCGACGGTGCAGAGCATCGCCCGGGTGCGGGGCAGCACGTCGTCGCCCGAGCCGGACGTGGCGAGTCTCATCAGGTCCAGGGCCTCGTCCGGCTTGCCCAGATGGACCATCTGACGGGCCGCACGGGAGAGCGCCTCGCCCGCGCGGGGCCGGTCCCCGCCCTCCCGGGCCGCGTGCGCGGCGATGACGAAGTACTTCTGGGCCGTGGGTTCCAGGCCGACGTCGTGCGACATCCAGCCCGCGAGGACGGCCAGGTTGGCGGCGACGCCCCACAGGCGCCGCTGGAGATGGGGTGGGTGACGGTAGGCGAGCATGCCGCCCACCTCGTTGAGCTGGCCCACCACGGCCTTGCGCTGGAGCCCGCCGCCGCGGGCCGCGTCCCAGGCGCGGAACACCTCGACCGAGCGCTCCAGTTCCTCGATCTCCTGCGACCCGATGGGGGCGGCCTCGTAACGGTCGAACCCGGCGGGGTCGGCGTGCAGGGGACGGTCGAGGTCGGGAGCGTCGACAGCCAGGGCAGGGTCGGTGTGCAGCCAGTCGTACATGGCGCTGCTGAGTGCGGATCCCGCGGCGAGCGCGGCGCCCGCGCCCACCAAGCCGCGTCGGTTGAGCATGAGGTCCATTCCCGTGAATTCGGTGAGGACCGCGGCAGTCCGCTCGGGCGCCCACGGCACACCGTCGGGAGGCTCCGCGCTCCCGCCGCCCTGCCGTTTCCCCGCACGCCCGTGCCGGACCAGACCGAGGTCCTCGATGGTCACGACACGGCCGAGACGCTCGGTGAACAGAACCGCCAGCACCCTCGGCACCGGATCGCGCGGGATCTCTCCCGTGTCGATCCAACGCCGCACCCGGGAGGTGTCGGTCGAGAGCTGGGGGTGGCCCATGGCCGCCGCCTGCCGGTTGACCAGCCTCGCGAGTTCGCCCTTCGACCAGCCGGCCAGGCCGAACAGGTCCGAGAGACGGGTGTTGGGTTGTCCGCTCACATCAAGCCCCCAGGTACTCGGCTGAGTTGACAGTAGCCCGGGGAGACTTGCCGGGCGACTATTCGCCAGGGTTCGCCAGGGTTCGCCAGATGGTGTGCCACCGGGCATCCGGTGTCAGGTAGGAACGCGCCACCCCGACCCGGTCGCCGCAGGGACATTCCCCAGGATGCTCCCGGGGGTCCGGGCCGGGTGGTGCGCTGTCGTCGCAGGCACACGAAGGGATCTGTCTCGCCCATGTACGCAGCATCGTCCTCCGTGTCCGCACCGCCCCGGTCGCTGCACCCGCGTCCCACGGACAGCGGCCCCTACCTCGCCCCCGCGCGGCCGGCGGCCCCCGTGCTCGGTGCGGGCAGGGCGCGGCGCGGCGCGGTTCTCGGAACCCAACCGCTCAGCGGAAGACTCGACTTGTCCGGCCCTCAGGGCGCGCAGCTGCGCACCGCCATCGCGTCGGTGCACCGTATCTGCCCGGAGTTCGCCCCGGTGCAGGTGTTGCGCCGTAGCGGCCGGTCCGTGCTCCTGGTCGGTACGACCGGTCGGAACACGGCCGTCGCCAAGTGTTTACTGGACCACTCCCCCGCCTGGTCCGAGCGGATCCACCACGAGATAGCGGCGTACCGCTCGTTCGTCCGGCACCGCCCTCCCGTGCGGGTGCCGAGACTGATCGCTGCGGACCCGGAGAACTGCACCCTGGTCATCGAGCGGATGCCCGGACGGGTGGCGGCGCTCCATCGGCATCCGTCCGAGGCGCCGCCGCGGGCGGACATCAGAGCCGCGCTGGGCGCGATCTGCCGGCTGAACGCCTGGCGGCCGCCGGCTGGGACGTTCGACGCTCCGCTCGACTACGCGGCGCGGATCTCGAGGTACCACGAGCTGGGCCTGCTCACCGACCGGGACCTGGGCGATCTGCAGAAGCTGCTGCACGGCATCGCGCAGGCGGCCGGGCGGCAGGGAATGGGCCAGTTCTGCCACGGCGACGCGCTGCTGTCGAACATCCTCCTGTCACCAGCCGGTCCAGTGCTGGTGGACTGGGAGCACGCGGGCTGGTACCTGCCGGGCTACGACCTGGCGACGCTCTGGTCGGTGCTCGGGGACGCACCGGTGGCCCGTCGCCAGATCAGCCAGATCGCCCAGTCGGCGGGCCCGGCGTCCAGGGACGCCTTCCTGGTGAACCTGATGCTGGTGCTGACCCGTGAGATCCGTACGTACGAGACGGCCGTGCAGCGTTCGATGCACGACGCGGCCCCGGCGGCACCGGGCCCGGCCCATCCTGGTGCTGCGCCGTCCGGCGAGGAGCAGCGGCTGCTGCTGCGGCGGCTGCACGACGACTGCCAGCTGGCCCGGCGGGCCGTGCGCGCGGCGGTCGGTACTCGCTGACGGGGACGAAAGGGCCGCTGTGCGCCTGGGGAGGCGCACACAGCGGCCCTTTCGTGTGTGGCTGGCGTACCGCCGCCGGTTCAGCCCTGCTGGAACAGCTCGGCCGGCAGGGGTTTGAGAAGGGCGTAGAGGTCGTCCGTGATGGGACGGTCCCAGGCGGCGATGGTCACCAGGACGTTGTCGCTGCGGTCGAACTGCACGCAGGAGATCCGGCCCTCGGAGAGCTTGACGCGGCGCACGATCAGGAGGTTGTCGCCCTGCATCACCGGCACGTCCTCGGTGCTGACGACGGTGACCTCCTCGTCGTTCTCCAGCGCCAGCAGCAGCTGGGCCACCTCGAAGGGGACCTGCCCCTCGGGGACGTCGCGCGCCGGGGAGCCCTCCGGCAGATTGCCGATGATCATCGCGGGGCCGCGGCCGCCGAACAGGTCGTAGCGCAGGAAGACACCCTGGCAGGTGCCGTCGGGAGCGGGCAGCAGTCCGGCGCCGAGGTTGCCGGGCCAGTCGCCCGGGTCCATGGCCAGTACGTCGAAGTCAGGCCCGGCGGGAGTGGCGCTGCGGCGGCGGAGGAACGACATGTCGCCCATGGTACGTGTCCCGGCCTGCGAAGTGGCGGGCGGGCGGCGGCCCGGTCGGACCGCCACCGGGCTCAAGTCGTCGCCCGGTGCCGTTGGTGGTGGCGGGCGACCCGGGCGCGGTTGCCGCAGGAGGGTTTGCACCACTCCTGGCGCGGGTGCTCCTTGAGGAAGTACCGCACGCAGCGCGGTGCGTGGCAGGCTCGCAGCCGGTCGCGGTCGGGGCTCGCGAGGAACGCGATCACGGCCTGCGCGAGGGTTGCCGTCAGGTCGTCGGCGCCGTGTACGGGCCGCTGATGGACGAGGGGTGCGGCCTCCCGGGGCCAGCGCAGGACCGGCACGGTGGGGGTGCGGGCGGCCGCCTCGTTGAGGCGCCGCACGGCCTCGGCCTCGGGCAGGAGACGGGGCGCGTCCGCAGGGCTGGGTTCGCCGGGGCGCACGGCGCGGGCGAAGAGCGCGCGGGCGGCGGCGCGCAGGTCTCGGACCTCGGCGAGCCGCGCCGTGTCGGCGGTGAACCCCTCGGTGTCCGGCAGGACCTCGGGGTGCGCCCGGACCCAGACGGTCAGGCCCGCCGGGTCGGCCAGGTCGTCGGCCACGCCGCCGTCGCCGTCGTGCCGGACGGTGAGGGCCAGGTCCAGGGCGAGCCGGGCGTCCCTGCTGATCGGTTCCCGCATGGGGCTAATGATAGGCCCGTCTCCATCCATTACAGCGAGGTCAGTCCTGTGGCGGCGCCGGCGGGACCACCGCGACGGGGCTCGCGGCGTGCAGCAGGACGGCGTGGGTGACCGAGCCCATCATGCGGGCGGGTGCCAGCAGGTGCCGGCGGTGCCGGCCCACCACGACGAGGTCCGCGTCCCGGGAGGCCGCCACTAGGTGTCCGGCCGCGTCCCCCGCCGCGGCGAGCGGCTCGGCCGGGACGTCGGGGTGCCGTTCGTGGTACGGGGCGAGGAAGCCCTCGGCGAGGACTCGGGCCTCGTCCTCGATGACGTCCTGGTCGACCACCGGCGGGGGCATCTCCCCGGGCATCATCCAGGGCTGCGCGGGCCACGGGTAGGCGGCGACCGCCTGGAGCCGCGCACCGCGCCGGGCGGCCTCGGCGAAGGCGAACTCGAGCGTGGCCTCGTCGGGGCCGTCCACCTTCAGGCCGACGACGACCCGCCGGCCGGGGCCGTCGTCCCGGACATCGCCTCCGGTCCGGGGCACCACGACGACGGGGCACTCGGCGTCACGCGCGGCTGCCATGCCGTTGGAGCCGAGCACCAGGCCGGCGAACCCGCCGCGGCCCCGGGAGCCCAGCACCAGCAGCTGAGCGGAGGCTCCCAGTTCGGGCAGGACGGCGCCGACCGCGCCCTCCGGTGCGAGGTACTCCGTGTCCGGCTGGTCGGCGCGCCCTTCCAGGCGGGTGCGGACCCGGTCGAGGACGGGATCCTCCTGTGGGTCCGCGGGCCCGGCGGCGAGGACCTCGGGCTGTGCCCAGTGGGCGTACTGGCGTACATGGACCACGCGCAGGGGCGCCGAACGCCGGCGGGCGGCGTCGACGGCCCACTCCAGGGCACGCAGGCTGCCGTCCGAACCGTCTACCGCCGCGATGACCGGCAGGGTGCTCACGGATCTCTCACCTCCGGGATACGACCGTCCCTTCCGGGCGCCAGCCTGGCTCAGGTACCGGCCCCGGGAGGATGTCTCGGGTCGCGTGTCCGGAAACGCGGGCGCGACACCCCCGGATCGGCCCTCGGATCACGGCCGCCCGGACGGGTCACCCGGCCCGCGTCACGTGAGGTCGAACTCCCCTTCCCGCGCTCCCGACACGAACGCGCCCCACTCGTCGGGCGTGAAGATCAGGGAAGGGCTTTCCGGGCGGCCACTGTTCCGCATGGCGATGAAGCCCTCCACGAAGGCGATCTGGACATCCCCCACGCCACGGCTGCTGGACTGCCAGTCGGCGTTGGTGAGGTCCAGCTCCGGCTTGTCCCAGCCCATGAGCGGGCGCTGCTGGGTGGTGGTCTCGGCCACGTCCGTGCTCCTCCCGATTCGTCGTCCGCGGCCAGCCTAGCGATCGTGTCCCATGGCCAACAGGGCACGTGAGGGGGACCTTTCAGGAGTGGTTCCGGGAGTCGTTTCAGGACTCGGGGGGCCGTGCTCCCACGAGCCACATCGAGAAGAACTGCGATCCGCCGCCGTAGGCGTGTCCGAGGACCCTGCGGGCGCCGTCCACCTGGTGTTCCCCGGCCTGTCCGCGCACCTGGAGGGCCGCCTCCGCGAAGCGGATCATGCCCGAGGCTCCGATGGGGTTGGTGGACAGGACGCCGCCCGACATGTTGACGGGCAGGTCACCGTCCAGTTCGGTCACGCCCGCCTCGGTGAGCTTCCAGCCCTCGCCCTCGTCGGCGAAGCCGAGGTTCTCCAGCCACATCGGCTCGTACCAGGAGAACGGCACGTAGATCTCGGCGCCGTCGATCTCCCGGCGGGGGTCGGTGATGCCGGCCTGCCGGTAGACGTCGGCGGCGCAGTCCTGGCCGGCCTGCGGGGAGACGAAGTCCTTGCCCGCGAAGAGGGTGGGTTCGCTGCGCATCGCGCCGCCGAGCATCCAGGCGGGCGGGCGCGGTGCCCGGGCGGCTCCTGCCCGGTCGGTGAGGATCATGGCGCAGGCGCCGTCGGAGGAGGGGCAGGTCTCCGAGTAGCGGACCGGGTCCCACAGCATGGGCGAGGCGGTCACCTTCTCCAGCGTGATGTCGTGTTCGTGCAGGTGGGCGTAGGGGTTCTTGAGCGCGTTGCGCCGGTCCTTGTAGGCGACGAGGGCGCCGATCGTCTCTGGTGCGCCGCTGCGTCGCATGTACGCGCGGATGTGCGGGGCGAAGAAGCCGCCGGCCCCGGCCAGCAGGGGCTGCTGGAAGGGGATGGGCAGGGACAGACCCCACATGGCGTTCGACTCGGACTGTTTTTCGAAGGCGAGGGTGAGGACGGTGCCGTGGACGCGGGCCGCGACGAGGTTCGCGGCGACGAGCGCGGTGGAGCCGCCGACCGACCCGGCGGTGTGGACGCGGAGCATGGGCTTTCCGACGGCTCCGAGCGAGTCGGCGAGGTAGAGCTCCGGCATCATGACGCCCTCGAAGAAGTCGGGCGCCTTGCCGATCACGACAGCGTCGATGTCGGCCCAGGTCAGCTCGGCGTCGTCGAGCGCCCGTAGCGCCGCCTCCCGGACCAGCCCGGCGATCGACAGGTCCCGGCGTGCCGCGACGTGCTTGGTCTGGCCGACGCCGACGACGGCCACGGGCTCCTTGCTCATCGGGGCTCCCCTTCGAGTACGGCGACCAGGTTCTGCTGCAGGCAGGGGCCGGAGGTGGCGTGGGCGAGGGCGCGGTCGGACTCGCCGCGGTGGATGCGGGCGGCGGCCTCTCCGAGGCGGATGAGGCCGGCGGCCATGATCGGGTTGGCGGCGAGGGCTCCGCCGGAGGGGTTGACGTGGACGTCGTCGTCGAGCCGAAGGGCCTTGCGCAGGACGATCTCCTGGGCGGTGAAGGGCGCGTGCAGCTCGGCGGTGTCGACAGGCCGTTCGAAGGCGCCGGCCCGCTCGGCGGCCAGGCGGGTGGAGGGTGAGTCGGTCAGGTCGCGCACGCCGAGGCCGTGGGCCTCGATGCGGTGGTCGACGCCCCGGATCCAGGCGGGGCGTGCGCAGAGTTCACGGGCCCTGTCTCCGGCCGCGAGGATCACGGCGGCGGCGCCATCGCCGATGGGCGGGCAGTCGCCGGTGCGCAGGGGCCGCACCAGGTACTCCCCCTGCGCCACAGACCCCTTGAGCTGCGCGTGGGGGTTGGCGGAGGCCGCCTCCCGGTTGCGGGCGGCGACGGCCGCGAAGGCGGGCTCGTCGGTGTCGCCGGCGTCGATGAGGGCCTGCGCCTGGAGAGCGGCGAGCGCCACGGAGTCGGGCCACAGGGGCGCCACGTAGTACGGGTCGAGCTGGCGGGTCAGCACGTCGCGGACCGGGCCGGGCGAGGACTTGCCGTACGAGTAGACCAGGGCGGTGTCGGCGTCGCCCGTGAGGAGCTTGGTCCAGGCCTCGTACAGGGCCCATGCGCCGTCCATCTCGACATGGGACTCGGAGATCGGCGGCCAGGCGCCGACGCCGTCGAGGGCGAGGGTGAAGGAGAAGGCGCGGCCGGCGAGGTAGTCGCTGGAGCCGGAGCAGGTGAAGTCGATGTCGGCGGTCTTCAGGCCGGTCCGGTCGAGGACCTCGTGCAGCACCGGCATGAGCATCTCCACCTCGGAGAGCTCCTCGCTGGTACGCCGGTGGGCGGTCTGGGCGAAGGCGACGACAGCGATCTCGCGGTCCCGCGGTGCGCTCGTCACAGCAGCTCCTTGTAGGTGTCGTAGTCCGCGTCCGGCTCACCCGTGGGCCGGTAGTGGTCGGGATAGCGGGCGCCGTCCGTCCACACGGGCTCGACCCGCAGCCCCATGCGGACCTCGTCGTAGGGGATGCCGCCGATGCGGCCGTGCAGCGCGAGGCCTGCGCCGTCGAGGGCGATGTGGGCGTAGACGTACGGCACCTCGATGTCCAGGTTCTTCGCCTTGATGTTGACGATGCAGAACGTGGTCACCGTGCCGCGCGGCCCGACCTCGACCTGCTCGTCCGTGGCGACCCCGCAGGTGGGGCACGCGCCCCTCGGCGGGACGTAGACCTTCCGGCAGGAGGGGCAGCGCTCTCCGACGGTGCGCCGGCCGCCGAGGGCGTCGATGTAGGCGGTCTGGGCGCGGCCGGGCGAGTAGGTGTAGTCGAGGCGGGCGGCGGCGACGATGCCGGTGACGGGGGCCTCGAACTCGCCGGTGGCGCCGGTGAGTCGGGGCGGCTCGCCGTCGTACGGCTCGAAGCAGGCGATGTCCGTGATGGCTCCGGTGCGTTCCTCGGCCCAGCGGACGCGGACGCGCATGCCGGTGTGCACGGCGTCGGGCCCCGGGGCGTCGAGTGCGTGCAGCAGGGCGGTGTCGGCGCCGTCGAGGCGGATCAGGGCCCAGGCGAAGGGGGTGGTGAGGGGCTGGCCACGGCGTGGTTCGTGGTTCCAGGCCCAGGTGGTGACCGTGCCGGCGGGGGTGACCTCGACGAGGTCGCGGATCTCCTCGGCCGTGACGGGGTCGTACTCCACCGGCGGGACGAGAACGCGGCCGTCGCTCGCCCGTACGCCCAGCACGACGCGTTCGCGCAGGCCGGTCAGGAAGGCGCTCTGTACGGGGCCGAGGGAGCGGGTGAAGGGGAACTCGACGACGAGGGGGGCTTTGAGGACTTCGGGCATGCCACAGGGCTCCTTCGGTCAGGCGCGCTTGTAGACGGGCGGTCGTTTCTCCGCGAAGGCGCGGGCGCCCTCCTTGGCGTCGGCGGTGTCGAAGACCGGCCAGCCCCGGGTGAGTTCGGCGGCGAGGCCGTGGGACTCGGTCATCTCCGCGGTCTCGTAGACGGAGGCCTTGACGGCCTCGACGGCCAGCGGGCCGCAGGAGTTGATCTGTTCGGCGATCTCCAGTGCACGCTCGAGCGCGGTGCCGTCGGGGACGACGTGGCCGACCAGGCCGATGGCGGCGGCCTCGCGTGCGCTGTAGGGGCGGCCGGTGAGGAGCATCTCCAGGGCGTGGGTGCGCGGGATCTGGCGTTGCAGCCGGACCGTGGAGCCGCCGATGGGGAACAGGCCGCGCTTCACCTCGAACAGACCGAAGGTGGCCGATTCTCCGGCGACGCGGATGTCGGTGCCCTGGAGCATCTCGGTGCCGCCCGCCACGCAGTGGCCCTCGACGGCGGCTATCACCGGCTTGCGGGGGCGGTGATGGCGCAGCATCGCCTTCCAGTGCAGGTCGGGGTCGGCCTTGAGCCGGTCGCGGTACTCCTCGCCGGCCATGCCGTTCCCGGCGAGCGCCTTGAGGTCCATGCCCGTACAGAACGAGCCGCCCGCGCCGGTGAACACGATCGAGCGGACCGAGTCGTCCGCGTCGGCCTCCAGCCAGCCGTCGTGGAGGCCGACGAGCATCGGCAGCGAGAGCGCGTTCCTGACCTCCGGCCTGTTGAGCGTGAGCACCAGTGTGGCGCCTTCGCGCCGCACGGTGAGGTGTTCCGTCCCACCCATGGCCAACTCCCCTCTCGAAGAACGAGAACAGGTTGCAGTAGGGCGTGAGGCACTTCAAGGGTTTTCTGACAGGTAGTCAGTTTTCTTCTGCGCGGACCCTTCACAGTTGGACCGCCCTTTGCTCTGATGACCGGCGAACCGTCCGATGCCAGGCACGTCCCGGGTCAGGAGGAGCGGTGGAGTACAACCTTGCCGACCTGTTCGAGTCGGTCGTCGACGTCGTCCCCGGCCGTGAGGCGCTGGTGTACGCCGACCATCCCGGTACGGGCGCGGAACGGCGTCTGACGTACGCGGAGCTGGACGCGGCGGCCAACCGCGTCGGCCACCATCTGCTCGACAGCGGGATACGGCCCGGTGAGCACCTCGGCCTCCACCTCTACAACGGGGTGGAGTATCTGCAGACGGTGCTGGGCTGCCTGAAGGCGCGGATCGTGCCGGTCAACGTCAACTACCGTTATGTGCAAGAGGAGTTGGCGTACCTCTACCGGGACGCGGATCTGGTGGCGCTGGTCTTCGACGCGGAGTTCACGGACCGGGTGGCGGCGGCACGGCCGCGGGCGGAGAAGCTGCGGCATCTGGTCCGGGTGGGTGCACCGGCGCAGGGGGCCGCCGAGGTGCCGTGCACGCAGTTCGCGGATGCCGAGGCCGCGGGGTCGCCGGCGCGCGGCTTCCCGGCGCGTTCGGCCGACGACCAGTTCATCATCTACACCGGCGGTACGACCGGAATGCCCAAGGGTGTGATGTGGCGGCAGGAGGATCTGTTCTTCGCGGGGCTCGGCGGGGGTGCCCCGACCGGTGAACCGGTGAAGAAGCCGGAGGAGCTGGCCGAACGGGTAGCGGCTGGCGGGTCCGGGATCACCTTCTTCCCCACAGCTCCGCTGATGCACGGCACCTCCACCCTCACGGCGTTCATCGGCTTCAACTTCGGGCAGCGGGTCGTGATCCACCGCAAGTTCGTGCCCGAGGAGGTGCTGCGGGCCGTGGAGAAGGAGAGGGTCAGCAGCATCTCGCTGGTGGGCGACGCGATGCTGCGGCCGCTGGTCGACGCGCTGGCCGGTCCGCTGAAGCACATCGACCGCTCGTCGCTGTTCAGCGTGTCGTCGTCCGGCGCGATCATGTCGGACACGGTGCGCCGGCAGTTCCAGGAGCTGGTGCCGAACGCCATGCTGCTGAACAACTTCGGCTCGTCGGAGTCCGGTTTCAACGGCACGGCGACCGAGGACTCGGGGCCCGAGCGTGGCTTCCGGATCCGTGTCCACGCCCGTACGCAGGTGGTGGACCCGGCCACGTACGAACCCGTGGCGCCCGGCGAGGTGGGCCGGATCGCCCAGTGCGGACATGTGCCGCTCGGCTACTACAACGACCCCGCCAAGACCGCCGGGACCTTCTTCGAGCGGGGCGGCGAGCGGTGGGTGCTGCTGGGCGACATGGCCACGGTCGACGAGGAGGGCGTGGTCACCGTCCTGGGGCGCGGCTCGCAGTGCATCAACACCGGCGGCGAGAAGGTGTACCCGGAGGAGGTCGAGCAGGCCCTCAAGTCTCACCCGGACATCTACGACGCGCTGGTGGCCGGGGTGCCGGACCCCCAGTGGGGCCACCATGTGGCGGCTGTGGTGCAGCTGCGCGAGGGGGCGGTACGGCCGTCACTGGAGGACGTCCGGCTCCATTGCCGGGACCGGCTCGCCGGCTACAAGATCCCGCGTCAGCTGGTGATCACGGAGTCGGTGCGGCGGTCGCCGAGCGGGAAGGCGGACTACCGGTGGGCGCGGGAGGTGGCGGTGGCGGCGGACGGGTGATTCTCCGGCCTGTCGTTTGAACCTAAGGTGACGTGCGGACGTACTGGTGGTGGCAGGCTCGGTTCACCGGGCTCTGTTTGCCATGCCTAGCAAGACCGCACGGAAGGACCTCCGGGTGTCGCTCTTCACTCGCTCCCGTCAGCAATCGGACCCGGCCGGGGGCGGGGCGGAACCGGATGACGACACCGGCGGTGACGCGGTCGCGGAGGAACCGGTCGGCGACGGCACCGACACAGCAGGGGACGCCCCGAAGGAGACCCCGGACGTCGACGTCGCACATGAGGCCACGCCCGAAGAGACACCGGACGCGACGAAGCCCGGCTGGTTCGGCTGGCGGCGGCGTTACCCCCGTACGGCACGCGGCGTCAGCGTGGGAACGACCGTCCTGGCCGGGGCCCTCGTACTGTTCGCGCTCCTCGTGCCCAACCAGATCGAGAAGATCGAGTTCGAATCGTTCGTCCGCATTCCCGCCGAGGGCGTGCTGCTCGCGGGCCTGCTGCTCACGCTGCCGCCGCGGGCCCGGCGGATCACGGCGGTCGTCTCAGGTGCGTTCCTCGGGCTGATCACCATCCTGAAATTCGTCGACATGGGCTTCTACCAGATCCTGGCCCGGCCCTTCGATCTGGTCCTTGACTGGATACTGATCGAGAACGGCACGGACTTCCTGAGGGAGACGTTCGGCCGTACCGGCCAGGTGCTGGCCGTGGTCGGCGTGATCGTCCTGTTCATCGCGGTGCTGGTCCTCACGACGCTCGCCGTGGTGCGGCTGACGAACCTGATGACCGGCCACCGTTCCGTCGCCGCCCGTACGACACTGATCCTCGGCACGGCCTGGATCACCGCCATGACGCTGGGCGTGCAGATCGGCAGCGTGCCGTTCGCCACCAAGGGCAACGCCGAGTTCATCGGCAACCGGGTGGACCAGGTGCAGGCGGGCCTGAAGGACGCGCGGGTCTTCCGGAAGCAGGCCGCCGTGGACGCCTTCGCCAAGACGCCGCCCGACCAGTTGCTCACGGGGCTGCGCGGCAAGGACGTACTGTTCACCTTCATCGAGAGCTACGGCCGTGTGGCGATCGACGACCCCGCGATGGCCCAGCAGACCGGCGCCGTGCTCAAGGAGGGCACGGGCAAGCTGAAGGCGGCCGGTTTCGAGTCGCGCAGCGGGTGGCTGCAGTCGCCGGTGACGGGCGCGGGAAGCTGGCTCGCCCACTCGACGTTCCTGTCCGGGCTGTGGATCAAGAACCAGCAGCGGTACCGCAACCTGACCACCAGTGACCGTATGACGCTCACCAACTACTTCGGCAAGACGAAGGCCTGGCGGACCGTCGGTGTCGTGCCCGGGGTGCGCCGGGCCTGGCCGGAGGGGAAGTACTTCGGCCTGGACCACATCTACGACTCCGAGCACCTCGGCTACCACGGCCCGTACTTCAGCTGGACGCCCGTGCCCGACCAGTTCAGCATGGAGGCCTTCCAGCGTCTGGAGCACGGCAAGAAGGACCGCGAGCCGATCATGGCGGAGATCATCCTCGCCTCCAGCCACAACCCGTGGTCGCCCATCGCGAAGATGATCGACTGGGAGGACCTCGGCGACGGGTCGGTGTTCCACCAGATCAAGAAGGAGGGCACCAACCCCACGGAAGTCTGGAAGGACCCTGAGAAGGTGCGCACCGAGTACCGCAAGGCCATCGAGTACTCGATCCGCAGCCTCACCGAGTGGCTGGAGCGCTACGGCGACGAGGACACGGTCCTCGTCTTCCTCGGCGACCACCAGCCGGTGCCGACCGTCACCGCCGGGGACACCGGCAAGGACGTGCCGATCACCATCGTCGCCAAGGACGAGAAGGTCCTGGACCGGGTCGCCGACTGGGGCTGGACCGACGGCCTCAAGCCCGCCGAGAACGCTCCCCGGTGGGGCATGGACAAGTTCCGCGACCGCTTCATGACGGCGTACGGCCCGCAGGGCTGAGGAACGCATGCCGAGCCCGTCCGGAAGCGCCGGAGACGGGCCCGGGCGGCGTCGTCCCAGCGTCCGTACAGAGCGGACGGCAGATCGGGGAGGCCTCGCGGGCTGCGGCGACGGTCGCCTCGGGAGGCACCCCTCGTGCCGCTACCCGGACGCTGCCGCCCCCGTCCCGCCTCCCAGGTCCTTCCTGAGCTCCCGCTTGAGGATCTTCCCGCTGGCGTTGCGCGGGAGTTCGTCCACGAAGAACACTCTCTTCGGCGCTTTGAAGTGCGGAAGATTCTCGCGGACGTGGTCGATCAGTTCCGCCTCCGTCACCTCGCCGCGCGGGACGACGACGGCCGTGACGGCCTCGATCCAGCGGTCGTCGGGGAGGCCGACGACCGCGGCCTCGGCGACCCCGGGGTGGGTGTACAGGGTGTCCTCGACCTGGCGTGAAGCGACCAGGACGCCGCCGGAGTTGATGACGTCCTTCACCCGGTCGACGATCGTGAAGTAGCCGTGCGCGTCGCGGACCGCGAGGTCGCCGGAGCGGAACCAGCCGTCGCGGAAGGCCTCGGCGGTCTCCTCGGGCTTGTCCCAGTAGCCCTCGCACAGTTGCGGGGAGCGGTAGACGATCTCGCCGGGGGTGCCGTCGGGTACGTCCTCGCCGTCCTCGTCGACCACGCGCGCGTCGACGAACAGCACGGTCCGGCCGCAGGAGTCCATGCGGCCCTTGTGCTCCTCGGGAGCGAGGACGGTGGCGAGGGGGCCGATCTCGCTCTGGCCGAAGCAGTTGTAGAAGGCCAGCTTCGGGAGGCGTTCCTTCAGCCGTTCCAGTACGGGGACCGGCATGATGGACGCACCGTAGTAGGCCTTGCGCAGGCCGCTCAGGTCGCGGGTGGCGAAGTCGGGGCGGTTGGCCAGGGCGATCCAGACGGTGGGCGGGGCGAACAGGCTGTCCACGCGGCCCGCTTCGACCAGGTCGAGGAGCCGGTCGCCGTCGGGTGCGTCGAGAACGAGGTTCGTCGCGCCGACCGCGAGGTAGGGCAGCAGGAAGACGTGCATCTGCGCCGAGTGGTACAGGGGCAGCGCGTGCGCGGGGCGGTCCCCCGCGCTGAGGTCGAGGGCCGAGATGGCGCTCAGGTATTCGTGCACCAGGGCCCGGTGCGTCATCATCGCGCCCTTGGGCAGTGCGGTCGTCCCGGAGGTGTACAGCAGTTGCACGAGGTCCTCGGGGCGCGGCTCGGGGCCGTCGTACAGGGGCGCCGCGGGCACACGCGCGAGCAGCGAGTCGCCGGCGTCGCGCAGGGGCAGTGTCCGTACGCCGTCGGGGAGCCGGCCGGCGAGGTCCGGGTCGGCGAGGACCAGGGAGCTGCCGGACTGGCCGACGATGTAGGCGAGGTCGTCGCCGGTGAGGTTCTGGTTGACGGGTACGTGCACCAGGCCGGCCCGGGCGCAGGCCAGGAAGGCGATCAGGTAGGCGTCGGAGTTGTGGCCGTAGGCGCCGACCCGGTCCCCGGGGGACAGGCCCTGGTCGAGGAGGACGCTCGCCGCGCGGGAGACCGCGGTGTCGAGTTCGTCGTAGGTCCAGGTGCGTTCGCCGTACTCCACCGCGATGCGCGCCGGTGTGCGCCGGGCGCTGCGCCGTAGGACTCCGTCGACCGTGCTGCCGTGTCCGGGCGTCGTCATGACAAGTGATCCTCGGTCGGCCGCCCGGGGAGGTCAAGGACCGGCCGGCTCAACCCCGCAGCCGCCAGAGGCGTCCGGTGTGATGGTACTGACGTATGAACACGGAACATTTGTACGCTCAAGTCTCCTTACCCTCAACGATGTTGGAGGGCACCATGCGCAACCGCCTGAGACGCCTCGTCCTCGGGGCCACGGCCCTGTTCACGGCCGCGTCCGCGTTACCCGCGGCCGCCGCCCCGAGCCAGGGGCGTGCGGAGCAGCATCCTTCCCGCGACGGCCTGTCCGCCGTCATCCGCTACACCGAGTACGGCATTCCGCACATCCTCGCGAAGAACTACGCGGACCTGGGCTTCGGCACGGGCTGGGCGCAGGCCGCCGACGAGGTCTGCACGCTCGCCGACGGCTTCGTGACCCTGCGGGGCGAGCGCTCCCGGTACTTCGGCGCCGGCACGGCCGCCGACGGCGCCCTCTCCGGGGCCAGGACGAACCTCGCCAGTGATGTGTACTTCCGCGGGATCCGGGAGAGCCGCACCGTGGAGAAGGCGCTCGCCCAGCCCGCTCCCGCGGGCCCGAGCCGCGAGACACGGGGCATGATGCGGGGCTGGGCGGCCGGGTACAACGCGTGGCTGAAGAAGAACAAGACCACGGATCCCGCCTGTGCGGGCGCCTCCTGGGTGCGTCCGGTCACCGAGCTCGACGTGGCCGCCCGCGGTCTCGCCATCGCCTCGATCGCGGGCGAGGGGCGCTTCGTCGACACGATCACCACCGCGCGGCCGCCGACCGGGCCCACCACCGCCCGAAGCGGCACCTCCGCTCCCCGGGCGAGCGCCAAGTCGGTGGCGAAGGCGGCGGACGACTTGTGGGGCGACCCCGGCATGGGCTCCAACGCGGTCGCCTTCCGCGGCGACACGACGGCGAACGGCCGCGGTCTGCTACTGGGCAATCCGCACTACCCCTGGGCGGGCGGGCGCCGGTTCTGGCAGTCGCAGCAGACGATCCCCGGCGAGCTGAACGTCTCCGGCGGCTCCCTGCTCGGCACCCCGGCGATCTCCATCGGGTTCAACGCACATGTGGCGTGGAGCCACACCGTCTCGACCGGCATTCCGGCCAACTTCCACCGGCTGACGCTGGATCCGGCCGATCCCACGACGTACCTCGTGGACGGCGAGCCGGAGCGGATGAGGAAGCGGACCGTGACGGTCGCGGTGAAGGACGGCGCGCCGGTGACCCGCACCCAGTGGTGGACCCGCTACGGGCCGGTCGTCACGTCGCTCAGCCCCCAGGTCCCGTTGCCGTGGACCAGCACGACGGCGTACGCCCTGTACGACCCGAACGCCTCCAACCTCCGCTTCTCCGACACCTCGCTCGGCTTCGGCAAGGCACGGAGCACGGACGAGGTCCGCGCCTCACTCGCTCGGCACCAGGGCATTCCCTGGGTGAACACGATCGCCGCCGACCGGGCCGGACACTCCCTCTACACCCAGTCCCAGGTGCTCCCCCGGATCACCGACGGGCTGGCGGAACGCTGCTCGACGGAGCTCGGCAGGACCACGTATCCCGCGTCCGGCATCGCGATCCTCGACGGCTCGCGCGGCGACTGCGCCCTCGGCGGCGATCCCGACGCCGTGGTGCCGGGCATCTTCGGCCCGGCGCGGATGCCGACGCTCGAGAACGCACCGTACGTGGAGAACTCGAACGGCACCGCGTGGATGACCAACGCCGACCGGCCGATCACCGGCTACGAGCGGGTGTTCGGCACCGTGGGCACACAGCTCGGCCTGCGCACGCGCGGCGGGATAGAGGACGTGGCGGCGATGGCGGACAAGGGCCGTCTGACCGTACGCGACCTGCAGCGGCAGCAGTTCGCCAACCGGGTGCCGGCGGGCGATCTCGCCGCCGAGGACGTGGCACGGGCGTGCGTCGCGCTGCCGGGCGGCAGGGCGACGGGCAAGGACGGCACACCCGTCGACGTGTCGGACGCCTGCGGGGTGCTGAGGGCGTGGGACCGCACCATGGACACGGGGAGCCGGGGAGCGCTGCTCTTCGACCGGTTCTGGCGGAGGCTGGAACAGGCGGTGCCGCCGGAGCAGTTGTGGAAGGTGCCGTTCTCGGCGGCCGATCCGGTGCGTACCCCGAACACGCTGAACACGGACGCTCCCGGCCTCGCCGCCGCCCTCGCCGACACGGTGACGGAGCTGCGGACCGCGGGCATCGCGCTCGACGCGCCGCTCGGCGCCCACCAGTTCGTCGTCCGCGACGGCGAGCGCCTTCCGGTGCCGGGCGGCGCGGGCCAGCTCGGTGTGTGGAACGTGATCCAGCCGACGTGGGACGCGGCCGGCGGTGGCTATACGGAGGTGCCGTTCGGCTCCAGCCATCTCCAGGCGGTGGGCTGGGACGGTGGTGGCTGCCCGGTGGCCCGCACTCTGCTGACGTACTCCCAGTCATCGAACCCGAAGTCGCCGCACTTCGCCGATCAGACGCGGCTGTTCTCCGGCGAGAAGTGGGTGGCGTCGCGCTTCTGCGAGAAGGACATCCTGTCCTCGCCGAAGCTGAAGGTGGTCCGGGTGCACGAGCGAGGCTGACCGTGCGGAACGGGGTGCCGCTCCCGGTGGGGCGGCACCCCGCTCGCGGCTCCTGCCACAGCGCCGGCCGCTACACCGGTCGGTTCCGGCCCTCCCAGTACGGCTCCCGCAGCCGGCGTTTGTACAGCTTGCCGTTGGGGTCGCGGGGCATCTCGGTGATGAAGTCGACGCTCCTGGGCCGTTTGTACCCGGCGAGCCGGTGCGCGCAGTGGTCGAGGAGGTCGGCCGCGAGGGCGGGTCCGGGCCGGTGTCCGGGGGCCGCCTCGACGACCGCCTTGACCTCCTCACCCCAGTCGTCGTGCGGGATGCCGAAGACGGCGGCGTCCGCGACGGCGGGATGGGCGAGCAGGGCCGACTCGATCTCGGCCGGGTAGATGTTGACACCGCCGGAGATGATCAGATCGATCTTCCGGTCGCGCAGGAAGAGATAGCCGTCCTCGTCGAGGTGGCCCAGATCGCCGACGGTGAAGAAGTCGCCGATGCGGTTCTTGCGGGTCTTGGCCTCGTCCTTGTGGTACGAGAAGCCTCCGGTGTTCATCTTCATGTAGACGGTGCCGAGTTCGCCGGGAGGCAGCCGGTTGCCGTCGTCGTCGAAAATCGCGAGTTCGCTGATGGGCCAGGCCTTGCCGACGGTGCCGGGCTTCTTCAGCCAGTCCTCGGCGGTGGCGAAGGCGCCGCCGCCCTCGCTGGCCGCGTAGTACTCCTCGACGCAGGGGCCCCACCAGTCGAGCATGGCCCGTTTCACGTGGTCGGGGCAGGGCGCGGCGCCGTGGATGGCGTGCCGCATGGCGGAGACGTCGTAGCGGTCCTTCTCCTCGTCGGGCAGGGCCAGCAGGCGGTGGAACTGGGTGGGGACCATATGGGTGTGGGTGCAGCGGTGGCCGTCGATGAGGCGGAGCATCTCCCCGGGCGTCCACTTGTCCATCAGGACCAGCCGGTGGCCGATGTGCAGGGACGCTCCGGCGAACTGCAGGACGGCCGTGTGGTACAGCGGCGAGCACACCAGGTGCACGTTGTCGTCGAACGGCCGGATGCCGAAGATGCCGAGGAAACCGCCCAGGTACGCCTCCTCCGGCGGCTTCCCCGGCAGCGGGCGGCGGATGCCCCGGGGGCGGCCGGTGGTGCCCGAGGTGTAGTTCATGACCCAGCCGAGGGTGCGGTCGGCGGGCGCCGACTCGGGCTGTCCGTCGAGGAGTTCGGCGTACGGCCGGAAGCCCTCGACCCTGCCGACGGCGTACCGGTGGCCGGCCGGGAGGCCGGCCTCGTCGGCGGCGTGGCGTGCCGCGTCGGCGAAGCGCTCGTGGGCGAGGAGGACCCGGGCGCCGGAGTCGGAGACGATCCACGCGATCTCCGGTCCGACCAGGTGGTGGTTGACCGGGACGAGGTAGAACCCGGCCTGGCTGGCGGCCAGATAGGCGGTGAGGAACTCGACGCCGTTGGGCAGGACCACGGCGAAGGTGTCGCCGCGGTCGAGTCCGGCGGCGCGCAGGCCGTGCACGAGCCGGTTGGCGGCGGCGTGCAGCCGTCCGGCGGTCCACTCCTCCCCGTCGGGCGCGACGAGCACGGTGCGGCCGGGGTCCTGTGCGGCCTGGGCCCAGAAGCCCACTGCGGGTGTGCTCACGACTGTCCGCTCCTTCCGGCGATGCGGTTGACGCGGTCCACGGCCTGTTCGAAGCCGCGGGTGAGGTCGTCGAAGACGGCCTGGACGCTGCGTTCGCTGTTCATCCGGCCGACGATCTGCCCGACCGGGGTGCCGAGCAGCGGTTCGACCTCGTGCTTCTGGATGCGTGAGACGGCTTCGGCGACCAGCAGGCCCTGCAACGGCATCGGCAGGGTGCCGGGTCCTGCCGGGTCGTCCCAGGCGTCGGTCCACTCGGTGCGCAACTGACGCGCGGGCTTGCCGGTCAGGGCGCGGGAGCGGACGGTGTCGCCGGAGCCGGCGGCGAGCAGTTTGCGGGTCAGGGCCGGCGAGTGGAGGTCCGCTTCCGTGGTGGTGAGCCATAGGGAGCCCAGCCACACACCCTGCGCGCCGAGGGTGAGTGCGGCGGCCACCTGCTGTCCGCTCCCGATGCCTCCGGCGGCCAGCACGGGCAACGGGGCGACGGCGTCGACGACCTCCGGTGTGAGCACCATGGAGGCGATCTCGCCGGTGTGGCCGCCGGCCTCGTAGCCCTGCGCGACGACGATGTCGATCCCGGCGTCCCGGTGCTTGCGGGCGTGCCGGGCACTGCCGGCGAGGGCGGCGACGAGCACGTCCTGGTCGTGGGCGCGTGCGATGACGTCGGCGGGCGGGGAGCCGAGGGCGTTGGCCAGCAGCCGGATCGGGTAGTCGAAGGCGACGTCGAGCTGGCTGCGGGCGACCTGCTCCATCCAGCCGGTGATGCGCCAGCCGGACGCCTCCCCCTCGGCGAGCTCGGGCACGCCGTACTTGGCGAGGGTGTCCAGGACGAACTGCCGGTGCCCCTCGGGGATCATCGCCTCGACGTCGGCTTCGGTCACGCCCTCGACCTTCTTCGCCGGCATCACGACGTCCAGGCCGTACGGCCGGCCGTCCACGTGCGCCTCGATCCAGTCCAGGTCGCGTTTGAGCTCGTCGGGGGCGGTGTAGCGGACCGCGCCGAGCACGCCGAAGCCGCCGGCCCGGCTGATGGCCGCGGCGACGGCGGGGAACGGCGTGAAGCCGAAGACGGCGTGCTCGACTCCCAGTTTCTGGCTCAGCTCCGTCTGCATGGGCGCAGGATGCCGGAGTCCTCCGGAGGACGGAAGGGGTTTTCTGATGCTCCGTCAGATTCAGGACGTGGTGGCTCATGCGCGCGGTCTTTGTGAGCAGGCGTGCGGCGGACATACTTCATGGGTCATGCGAGGCGGTTGAGGCGAAGGGGTGTGCGCGGTGACCGACAGACCGGCGAGCGATGAACTGACCCGACGTCAACTGGGCAGAGCGGGCCTGGCCCTGGGCGGTGCGCTCGCCCTCGCCGCGCTGCCCGCGGGCCCCGCCGAAGCGGCCCCGGCGGCGACCGGCCACCGCCCCACCCTGCGACACGGCTCCGCCGCTCGCGCCGGCCTGCTCTCCTCGCACCTTCGCCGGCTCGTCACCGACGCCGAGGCGTTCCTCGCTCCCTCTCCCGCGCACCCGTGGTACGCGGGCGCCGTCCTGCTCGCCGGACGCGGAGGCACCGTCGCCCTGCACCGGCCCATCGGCATGGCGGTGCGCTACCGGGCCTACGACGAGAAGACCGACACCGGTGTGGAGTTCCCGCCGGAGGAGCGGATTCCCATGGCCGAGGACACCGTCTTCGACCTGGCGTCGGTGTCGAAGCTGTTCACCTCGATCCTCGCAGTGCAGCAGATCGAGCGGGGCAGGCTGGAACTGGAGGCGAAGGTCGCCTCGTACCTGCCGGACTTCGGACGCGCGGGCAAGCAGGACATCACGATCCGTCAGCTCCTCACCCACACCTCGGGGTTCCGCGCGTGGATCCCGCTGTACAGCGCGCCGACGTACGAGGAGAAGCTCCAGCTCATCTGGAACGAGAAGCCGGTGAGCGCGCCGGGCACGGCGTATCTGTACTCGGACCTGAATCTCGTCTCGCTCCAGCTCGTGCTGGAAGGGATCACGGGCCGCTCCCTGGACACCCTCCTGCGGGAGGAGATCACCGCGCCGCTCGGCATGCGCCGCACCCGCTACAACCCGCCCGCTTCCTGGCGGCCGGGGATCGCGGCCACTGAGGACGCCCGCCCTCCGTGGTCCGGCCTGGACCGGGGCCTGGTGTGGGGCGAGGTGCACGACGAGAACGCCTTCAGCCTGGGCGGGGTCGCGGGGCACGCGGGTGTGTTCTCCGACGCGTGGGACCTCGCGGTCCTCGGCCGTACGCTGCTCAATGGCGGTGTCTACGGGCGGGCGCGGATCCTGCGGCCCGAGTCGGTGGAGCTGATGTTCACCGACTTCAACACCGCCTTCCCGGGCGACGAGCACGGCCTCGGCTTCGAGCTCTACCAGCACTGGTACATGGGCGCGATGGCCACGCCGCGCACGGCCGGGCACACCGGCTTCACGGGCACCTCGCTGGTGCTCGACCCGACGACCGACTCCTTTCTCGTCGTGCTCGGCAACTCCGTTCACCCGGTACGTGGTTGGCGGTCCGGATCGGCCCCTCGGGTCGCCGCCGCGAACAACCTGGCACGGGCCGTGCCGGTCCGGCCGGTGCGGGGGCGTAGCGCCTGGTTCTCGGGGATGGCGGTGTCGGCGACGGCGACGCTCGCTCTCCCCGCGCTGGACACGTCCGGCGGTGGGGCGCGGCTGCGCTGCGCGCTGTGGTGGGACACCGAGCCGAAGGCCGACGTCCTGGTCCTGGAGGCGACGACCGACGGCGGCACGACCTGGCAGCCGGTGCCCTTCACGACGGACCGCCGGGGCGAGGATCCCCGGCGGCATCCGTCGGGCTCGGTCACCGGCTGGTCCGGCCGCGTCTGGCACCGGCTCACCGCCGATGTCCCCGCCGCGCGGGAACTCGGCCTGCGCTGGCGGTACGCGACGGACCGGCTGTATGTCGGGCGGGGGTGCTACGTGGACGGACTGCGGGTCGAGGCGACGGGCGGCGCCCTGTTCGACGAGACCCGCCCGGCGGACGCGTCGCGCCTTCAGGCTGTGGGGTGGACGCCGTCGGCGGACTGAGGGGTCACCGGGGTTCCTCTTCCAGCACCGCCATGGCCGCGTTGTGCCCGGGCACCCCGCTCACTCCGCCGCCGCGCACCGCTCCGGCACCGCACAGCAGCACGTTCGCGTGGCCCGTCTCCACGCCCCAGCGGCCGGTGCCGTCCTGGGCCCAGGGCCAGCTCAGGTCGCGGTGGAAGATGTTGCCGCCGGGCAGGCCGAGGTCCCGCTCCAGGTCGAGCGGGGTCCTGGCCTCGACGCAGGGCCGCCCGTCCGCGTCGGTGGCCAGACAGTCGGCGAGCGGTTCGGCCAGGTGGGCGTCGAGCTGGGCGAGGGTCGACTTCAGCAGCTCCTCGCGTACGGCGTCGTTGTCCCGGGCGAACAGGCGGGCCGGGGTGTGCAGCCCGAAGAGGGTGAGTGTCTGGTAGCCCTGCTCGGCCAGGCCGGAACCTAGGATGGTCGGGTCGGTGAGCGAGTGGCAGTAGATCTCGGAGGGCGGCGCCGCGGGCAGGCCACCGGCGGCGGCCTGGGCGTGGGCAGCGGCCAATTGTCCGTAGCCCTCGGCGATGTGGAAGGTGCCGGCGAACGCCTCGCGCGGGTCCACCGTGCTGTCCCGCAGCCTCGGCAGCCGCTTGAGCAGCATGTTCACCTTCAGCTGGGCGCCCTCGGCGGGAGACGGGGGTGTGTCGCCGGTGAGTCGTGCCAGGGCCTGCGGGGAGGCGTTCACCAGGACGTGCCGGGCAGCCACGGTGCCCTCGCTGTCGGCCGTGCGGTAGGTGACCTCGGCCGTACGGCCGTCCGTGTCGATGCGCAGCGCCTCGTGGCCGGTGGCGAGGACGGCGCCCGCGGCGCGTGCCGTGTCGGCCAGGGCGTCGGTGAGGGCGCCCATGCCGCCGACCGGCACGTCCCAGTCGCCGGTGCCGCCGCCGATCACGTGGTAGAGGAAGCAGCGGTTCTGCTTCAGCGAGGGGTCGTGGGCGTCGGCGAACGTGCCGATGAGGGCGTCGGTGAGGACCACGCCGCGCACCAGGTCGTCCTCGAAGCGCTCCTCGACGGCGACTCCGATCGGTTCCTCGAAGAGCGTCCGCCAGGCCTGCTCGTCGTCGAGGCGGCCGCGGAGCTCCTCCCGCGTGGGCAGCGGCTCGGTGAGGGTCGGGAAGACCCGCTGGGCGACGCGTCCGGTCATGCCGTAGAACTCCTGCCAGGCCCGGTACTCGCGGTCCGAGCCGGTGAGCCGGGCGAAGGCCTCCCTGGTCCGCCGCTCGCCGCCGCCGACGAGGAGCCCGGTGGCCCGGCCGTCGCGCTCGGTGGGCGTGTAGGAGGAGACCGTGCGGGTGCGGACCCGGAAGTCGAGGCCCAGGTCCCGGACGATCTTCTTCGGCAGCAGGCTGACCAGATACGAGTACCGGGACAGCCTGGCGTCGACCCCGGCGAACGGCCGGGTGGACACGGCCGCGCCTCCGGTGTGGTCCAACTGCTCCAGAACCAGCACGGAGCGGCCGGCCCGGGCCAGGTAGGCGGCGGCGACCAGGCCGTTGTGGCCACCGCCGACGATGACGGCGTCGTACGTCCGGTGTGCGCGGGGTCCCTCGGGTGCGGTCATGGTTCTTCGTAACACGGGGTGATCCGGCCCGGCCAGACGACGACGGCCGGGCCCTTTGGTTCGATCCGCGCGGCGGGCTCATCGGCCGTCGGCATCCAGGGCCTGTGGCGAAAGTGGATGGTTGCGCCTCTGTGGCCTGTGTTTCCATGCCGGAGTGAACATCGAGAACTCCGGGGTGCCGGATGAGAGTCCGCGCCGTTGGGTCCGGCCGAGGGCTGATGGCGATGTCGAGGAGTGCGTACGGGCACTCGCGGAGGTCCATGCGTGCGACGGCTATCCGGTGAACTGGCCCGATCAGCCCGGCGAGTGGCTGTCACGTGGTCCTCTGCTGGGTTCCTGGGTCGCCGGACTCGAAGGCGACCTGGTGGGGCATGTCAGCTTGTCGCATGGCGGCGAAGACGATGTGGCCCCTGCGTTGTGGAGTGAGCGGAACGGGGCGACTCGGCGTGGGACCGCCGTGGTCAGCAGGCTGTTCGTCGCACCGCGGGCGAGGGGACATCGAATCGGTGCGCTGCTGATCGGCCGAGCAGTGGAGGAAGCGCGGCGGAGCGGCCTGCATCCGGTGCTCGACGTCGTGGCATCCGATACCGCGGCGGCAGCCCTGTACGAGCGGCTGGGCTGGGAGCTGATCGGCACAGTCGAGCAGCAGTGGAGTCCGGAGCAGACGGTGGCCATCCGCTGTTACGCGGCGCCATCGTGACATGGCCGGTCATGGCCACTCCTTGATCTGCCCCTGTCCGACGGCCAGGTGCGCCTTGCTGGTCAGGCCGCCGCACGAGCGCCCGCGTGTGCGCCGCCGGGGCCGGCCGTCTTCCCGGGCCGTACGGCCTGGCCGCGCCGCGCGTCACCGCCCGGCCGACGCCCGCTGCTCCCGCAGGGCCGCCACCCGGCGGTAGAGAGCCACGGCTTCGGCGCCGCGGCCCAGCTGCTGCAGGCAGTGCGCCTCGTCGTTGCGACTGGCGAGGGTGTCGGGGTGGTCCGCGCCGAGGACGCGTTCTCGGGCGGCGGCCACGCGCCGGTACTCGGTGAGCGCGTCGGCCCAGCGGGCCAGCCAGCCCAGGCCGACGGCGACTTCGCGGAGGCTGACCAGGGTGTCCGGATGGTCGGGGCCGAGCACCCGCTCGCGGAGGGCGGCGACGTCCCGGGACTCGGCGAGGGCCTCCGCCCACCGGCCCAGCCGGCCCAGGTTGACGCACCGCCCGTGGCGGGCACGCAGGGTCTCGGGGTGGGTGGGGCCCTGAACGCGGGTGCGGTCCTCGGCCAGGTCGCCGTAGAGGTCCAGGGCCTCGGCGCTGCGGCCGAGGCGGCCCAGGCTGATGCCGATCTCGTGCCGGGCGGCGAGTGTGTCGGGGTGGTCGGCGCCGAGGGCCCGGGCACGTGCCCCGGCGACCTCACGGTAGGTCTCCAGGGCCTCGGCCCAGCGACCCAACTGGCCAAGGGCGTAGGCGACTTCGTAGCGAGTGACGAGAGTGTCCGGGTGGTCCGGGCCGAGCACCCGCGCCCGGGCGGCGGCAACCTCGCGGGCCATGCGGTAGGAGTCCTCGAGGCGGCCCAGGCGACTGAGGTTGAAAGCGAGGTTGTGCCGGCAGCGCAGAGTGTCGGGGTGGTCTGGCCCCATGATGCGCTCCCGGGCGGTGAGTACCGAGGTGTACACCCGGTGGGCGTCGAAGGGGCGGCCCAACTGGCCGAGCACATAGGCCATTTCCTGCCGCGCGGCGAGCGTGTCGGGATGGTCGGCGCCGTGGCTGCGGATCCTGGCCTCGGTGACGTGCTTGTACTCGCGCAGGGCGTCCGCGGCGCGGCCGGTGCGGCTGAGGGTGAAGGCGACCTCGTAGCGGCTGGCGAGGGTGTCGGGGTGGTCGGGGCCGAGGAGGTGCTCGCGTTCGGCGGCGACCGCCCGGTGCACCTCCCCCGCTTCCGCCCAGCGGCCGAGCCGGCCGAGGCTCAGGCCCGCGTTGTGCCGGCCGGCCAGAGCGGTCAGGACGTCGGGGGGCGGGGTGGGCCGTTCCTCGGGGACGGGTTCCTCGACCGGGCCTGCGGCGGGCCGGGCGATCCATTCGCCGGAGAGTCCGGCCGCCGGGTCCGGCGGTGTGGTGCGCAGCCCGGCGCCGGCCGCCTTGTGGCCGGTGGTCATGCCCCGGGTCCAGGACGGCATGCGGCCCGCTCCCGCCAGCGCGTCGGGCGCCGGACGGGCCGCCAGCACGGTCGGCACATACGCCGGCGCGGCCCGGTGCATGCTGATCCGGCGGGCGAGCTCGCGGGCGTCGTCGGGTCTGTGCCCGGGTTCCTTGGCCAGCAGGTCCAGGACGACGCGCTCCAGGTACTCGGGCAGTTCGCGGCGGTGTTCGCGCGGCGGCCGGGGCGGGGTGTCTCGGTGGCCGACGAGGATCGCCCAGGGATCGTCGAGGTCGAACGGCGGGACGCCGGTGGCGATCTCGTAGAGCACGCACCCGAACGAGTACAGGTCACTGCGCTGGTCGACCTCGATGCCGCTGATCTGCTCCGGGGACATGTAGTGCGGGGTGCCCATGGCGATGCCGGTGCCGGTCAGCCGGGAGGTGAAGCCGATGTCGTGGCCGAGGCGGGCTATGCCGAAGTCGCAGATCTTCACGGTGCCGTCGCCGAGCCGCACGATGTTGGCGGGTTTCAGATCGCGGTGGACGATGTTCTGTTCGTGGCAGTAGGCCAGCGCGGCGGCGACCTGCTCGGCGACCTCCACGACATCGGCGACCGGCAGCGGGTGCTGCTTGTTGTCCTCCAGGAGCTGGCTGAGATTGCGGCCGTCCAGCAGTTCCATGACGAGGTAGAGGACGCCGTCGGACTCTCCGAAGTCGTGCACGACGGTGATGCCCCGGTGCTGGAGCGCGGCTGCCACCCGGGCCTCACGCCGGAACCGCTCCCGCAGTACCCGCGTGAAGGCGTGGTCGTGGTTGGGGCCCAGCGGTTTGAGGCACTTGACGGCGACGTGCCGGCCCAGGGACTCGTCCCGTGCCCGCCACACCTCGCCCATGCCGCCGCGCCCGATCAGATCGAGCAGCCGGTATCGGCCGTGGATGAGCCTGGTCTCCCCCATGTCGCGCGACGCTCCCCCCGGTAGCCGTTCGCTCGCTCCTCCCACTGGCCCACTCAGTATGGCGGCCTATCGTCCGAGTTTGTACGGTGCCGGGCGCGTGTCCGGGCCGAGCCTCGCCATGGCGCGCAGGATGTGTTTGGGCGGGAGTTGCCATCGCAGACGTGCGGGAATCCGGCGCAACAGGAGACCGGTGAGGCGCAGTTGCCGGGCGGCGGTGGCGGGTGCGGGGGCCGGTCTGCCGTACAGCTCGTGGGCGTACGGCGGCAGAGAGGCGTACGCCAGTTGTGCCACGCGCCGCCACAGCACCTCGCGCACCGGTACCAGGAGCGGGTGCGTCGGCGGGTGGAGGAGGAAGTCGTCCACTTCGCGTGCCTCGGGTCCGGCGGCCAGCTCCGGGCGCACCTTCTCGAAGTAGGCGTCCAGCTCGGCCCGGTCGGCCGGCACGGTGCCGGGGTCGAGTCCCACCAGGCGTGCGCTCTGCCGGTGTTCGGAGATGTAGCGGTCGGCCTCGGCGTCGGTGAGCCGGAACCCGGATCCGCGCAGCACGTGCAGATAGGAGTCGATCTCGGCGCAGTGGACCCACCGGAGCAGGCCGGGTTCGTCGACGCCGTAGCGCTCTCCGGTGTCCGGGTCGGTCGCCGTCAGCATGCGGTGGATCTTCCGGACGCGGGCACCCGCCCGCTCGGCCGCCTCGGTGGTGCCGTACGTCGTGGTGCCGACGAAGTGCGCGGTGCGCATCAGCCGGCCCCAGGCGTCGCGGCGGAAGTCGGAGTTCTGCATGACGCCGCGTACGGCGCGCGGGTGCAGGGCCTGGAGGTAGAGCGCCCGGATGCCGGCGATCCACATCATCGGGTCGCCGTGCATCTGCCAGGTCACCGAGTCAGGGGTGAACAGCCCCGGGTCCGCGCTCGGGTCCGCGCCGGTCATGGATTCACCTCCGCCCGGCGCCCACGATGACACAGCTCGAACAGCAGGTCGACACCGCGAGAACGCCCAGACGACTGTCCAGTCGTTGAGATTTCACCCACCCGCTTAAAGGTTTGGTAAGGCTCCCCTTATAGGCTGTCACCGCCGATCAAGCCCGCACCGGGCCGCAGCGGCATGCCCGGCCTCCCGCACGACAGGACTCGACATGCGCACCACCTCCCGCGGCCTCATAGCGGCACTCGCTCTCACCCCTCTGCTGGCCGGCTGCTTCGCACCGAGCGACAGCGGCGAGGGCGCCGGAGCCGGATCGGGTGGTCGGCTGCGGGTCGCGCTGGCCGTGCCGCCGGTGCAGGCGCTGTCCCCGTACAGCAACGACGCCACCGTGCTGAGCAAGCTGTCCGTCGCCGAGGGCCTCACCGCCCTCGACAAGAACGGCACGGCCAAGCCCGCGCTGGCGAAGTCCTGGAAGCAGGACGGCGACACCACCTGGACCTTCGAACTGCGCGAGGCCAGGTTCCAGGACGGCACCGAACTCACCGCCCGGTCTGTCGTCGACGCGCTCGGCCACGCGGGCCGCGCCAAGCCCAAGCCCCGCGTCCTGAGCGATGTCGCCCTCTCCGCCGAGGCCGAGGACGCCGACACGGTCACCCTCACCACGAAGTCCCCCGACCCGGTGCTGCCCCTGCGCCTGGCCAGCCCGGCGCTGGCGATCCTGTCGGCGAAGGCGTACGCGAAGGACGGCGCCGTCAGCCCGGTCGGCACCGGCACCGGCCCGTTCGAGATCACCCGGCTCAGCGGGAAGGCCAAGGCGACGTTCACCCGCTTCGACGGCTACTGGGGCGGCAAGGCGAAGGCACCGGGCATCGACGTCAGCTGGATCGCCGACGGCACCGCCCGCGCCAACGCCCTGCGCGGCGGCGAGGCCGACATCGCCGAGTGGATCCCCACCGCCCAGGCCAAGCTGCTCACCGAGGGCACCCGGCACGAAGTGCCCTCCGTGCGCACCGACAGCCTGATCCTCAACACCGGCAGCGGCCTGTTCACCGACGCCGGGCTGCGCGCCGCCGCCCGCGAGGCCGTCGACGGCTCCGCTCTGGTCGACTCCGTCTTCGGCGGCTACGCCGACCCGGCCAAGGGCCTGTTCGGACCCGCCGTCCCCTGGGCCGCCGACCGGCGTGTGAAGGTGACCGGCCGTGCCGAGGCCGCGACCAGCGCGCGAGTGAAGTCCAAGGCCGACGGCAGGGCCCTGCGACTGGCCACCTACACCAACCGGGCCGAGCTTCCGGAGGCCGCGACCGTGCTCCAGCAGCAGCTGGAGAAGGCCGGGTTCACGGTGAAGCAGGACGTACGCGAGTACACGCAGATGGAGGCCGACCTCCTCGCGGGCAAGTACGACGCCCTCGTCTTCTCCCGGGTGACGCTCCTCGACACCGGTGACGCGGTCGACTACCTCGCCAGCGACTTCACCAGCGAGGGCGTCTACAACATCCCCGGCCTGAAGGACGCAGACGTGGACAAGGCCATCCGGGCCGCAGCCGCCGAACGCGACACGGAGCGCCGCCAGGAGAAGATCATGAAGGCGGAGGCGGAGATCCTGCGCACCGACGCCGTGCTGCCGCTGGTCCACGAGCAGGTCGTGCAGGGCATCGCGGCCGATGTCGAGGGCGTGATCCTCGACCCGCGCGAGCGCTCCCTCGTCGATGTCGACACGCGCCTCAAGTAGCCCGCATGAGTGTCGCCCACGCCCCGGCCGCCCGCCTGTCCCCCTGGCCGGCGGCGGCCGGCCGTGTGCTCTCCGGAGTCGCGCTGCTCGGAACGGTGGCTCTGCTGCCGTGGCTGACCGGAGCGGACCCGGCCCGCACGGTACTGCGGGCCCGCTCCGCCGACCAGAACCCGACACCGGCCGAACTGGCCGTCGTACGGGAGCAGCTGGGTCTGGACGAGGGGCCGCTCGCGCATCTCGGACACTGGCTCGAAGGTCTACCGCGCGGGGACGCGGGCGTCTCGTGGGTGTCCGGGGAAGCCGTCATGCCGCAGGTGGGGACCGCCCTTTCGGTCTCCCTGACGCTGATGCTGGGCGCGTTCGCGGTCACCGCCGTGGTGGCCGCGCTGGTGTGCGCCCGGACGGTGTTCCTCGGTTCCCGGCGCCGGCTGCGTCAGGACCGGTCGGGCGCGGGGGCCGCTGTGCTGGCCGCGTTGCCGAAGTTCCTGCTCGCCTCGGTGCTGGCCACGGTGTGCGGGGTGTGGTGGGGGTGGTTCCCGTCCAGCGGCTGGGAAGGGCCGCAGTCGATGGTGCTGCCCTCGCTCGCCCTCGGTATCCCGTCGGGCGCGATGCTGGGCGGGCTGCTCGACCAGGCGCTGCCCGCCGCGTTCCACGAACCGTGGGCGCGCACGGCGTACGCCGTCGGCCTCCCGCCGGGCCACATCGCCCGCAACGCGCTGCGCCGCACCCTGCCCGGCATGCTGCCGCAACTGCTGCCGACCGTCGTGGCCCTGGTCGGCGGCGCGGTCGCCGTGGAGAAGATCTTCAACATCCCCGGGCTCGGCCGGCTGGCCCTGGAGGCCGCCGTCGCGCAGGACCTCCCGGTGCTGCAGACCGCGACCCTGGCCCTGGTCCTGCTCGGCGTGAGCGCCGGCGTCCTGATCCGGGCGCTGCGCCACGCACTCCTCGGCCGTCCCCTGCGCGACGGTGCCCTGCCGGCGCTGCACTGGCCCCCGCTCGTCCCGCCGCCCTCCCTGCGCTGGGTCACCGCGGCCTGTGCGCTGGGCCTGATCGCCCTGGTCACGGCGGGCCTCCTGCGCGACCCACTGCAGGTCGACACGACGGCACGACTGCTGTCCCCGTCCCTCGAACACCCTCTGGGCACCGATGCCTTGGGCCGGGATCTGCTGGCCCGGCTGGGTCACGGGGCGGTGCGCACGGCGGGGGTCGCCCTCGCCGTGACCACGCTCAGCGCCGTCACCGGACTCCTTCTGGGCATGGCCCCCCGGGCGAGCGCCGGTCCGACGGAGATCGTGTCGACACTGCCCGCCGTCCTCGCCGGACTGCTGATCGCGGGCGTGACCGGACCGTCGGTGTGGGGCGCGGCCTGCGCCGTCTGGGCGGTCGGCTGGAGCCCCTACGCCGCCCAGACCGCCGCCCTGCTCGAACAGGAACGCGCGAGCGGTCACATCGCCGCGTCCGTCGCGCTCGGGGCCGGGCGGATGCACCTGCTGCGCCGCCACCTGCTCCCCGCGGTGCTGCCGCCCCTCCTGCGCAACGCCCTGCTCCGCCTGCCCACCACCGTCCTGGTCCTCGCCTCCCTCGGCTTCCTCGGCCTCGGCGAACAGCCGCCCACCCCCGAGTGGGGCCGGCTCCTGTCGGAGAACCAGCCGTACGCCGAACTGGCCCCGTGGACCGTCCTGGGTCCGGCCGCCGCGCTGGTGGTGCTCTCCGTGCTGGCGGTGACCGGCAGTGCGGTGGGGCGGGCGAGAGGCACGCGCGACGGGTAGGCAGGGCGGTCCGGGGGCGGCACGGGCAGCGCGATGGCTCTTCGCCGCTGTCGCCCGGCAGCACCAGGCGGATCTGGAATCCCCCCAGGTCCGCGGCCACGCCCGGCCGCAGCGGACGATCTCGGGGCGAGCTCGGTCTTCTGTCGGAGCTACGGGCGCCCGGCCATGGGGTGGAATCGAAGCTCCCACAGGATGCCGTGGACACAGCGGGAGGGAGCGGCATGACACTGCCCGGCGGCTCCGCCCGAGGCGGCATCACCGCGGAGGGGCGGGCCGTCCTCATCGCGCTGTCCTTGGTTCCGGGCCATGACGACTCGAAGGCACGCCTCGACGAGCAGCCAGGTTCCGCGCTGCGGGGAGCCGCGCCGCGACCTCGAGCCGGTCAACGGGCTGCTCGATCCGAACGGACCGCGCTTGATCGCCTTCGGTGTGACCAGGATCGGTAGTTGGCACTACGGAACGTTCGTGACCTGCACTGATGCCAACTAGGTTCTTGGGTGCGGTGCGCGGTCAGCTCGGGGTGCGTTGCTGCCATAGCCAGCAGCCCCCCGGCGTCGGACGAGCGTCGGGAGCCGGGTGCGGATGTGCTCGTGGTGGAGGAGCGGGTCGAAGGGCTCCAGATTCGGGTGCGCGAGATGCTCAGCTACCTGGCCGCTGCCCTGCCCAGCCACACCGGTGCTGCGCCCCGGCTGCTCGCCGTGCAGTGCGCCCTACGCATGGATTCAGAGGCCTAAGTCCGGCTGGCGGCCGACGTGATGCGCAGTCTTCGTCTGGGCCGTGACCCGCTTCCGTGGAGTGAGCTGGAGCAGTCACGTTGGCTCCGCAGGACGCTTTCTGCGACCAGGGCAGCCGACGGCGCGGTGACCGCCCAGCTCCTCGACGGCGTGTTGTTTGCTCAGACTCCCGCGCGTCCGGACCGCAGGAGCGCCGCTGACTGGGCTCTCCGTAGGGCGAGCGGTGGATGTACGGCCACCGGCAACCTGTCTCTGCGGCTTACCGCTCTCTGCCTTGCGGCGCACACAGATGCCTCCGCTGGTCGAGGATGTGCCGAGTTGGAGCGGATCGCGCGTGAGTGCGGACTCGTTCCCGCGGAGCTCATCGCTGTGCTCGATCGGTTGGCCACATGTCTCATCGGCTGGCACGTTGTCTCCAGCTCGGGAGATCTGCACTGGGAACTGCTGCCGGAGGCATCGGTAACAGCGGACAGGCGGTCGATGTGGCACCAGGGTGAAACCGGAGAGCGAAGGGAAAACAGCCATCTCACGCTCGCCGGTATCGACTTACCCCTGGAAGGGCAGTCCCGCCGGTCCGAGCAGGCAATGCAGGGGCGGCGCCAGCCATCCCTCGTGGAGCTCTTCTTTCACGACGGCGGCCGCGGGTACTTCTCGTGCCGCGGTGCGAGCTCCGTTGTCCAACTGGTGACAGCTACCGTGTCCGGTCAGCAACGCCGAGCAGCCGTCGGGTCTCGGCGGCGATCTGCTGTATCTCGCCGGTTGCGACCACGAGGACCGGGACACTTCTCACCGCCTGATCGATGCGCCGGAGGCCTTCACGCATCAAATCCTCCAGTTCGGGGACGAGTAGCCCGCCTCGTACACCGAGAACAGTCAGGGCCGAGCAGATCTCCTCGCGAACCTCGGGTTGGTCCTCGCCGATCTCGCCGGTGAAGACCAGCGCGTCCAGCCGGTCCAGCGAGGCGGCCATCGAGGCGATGCCCCTGCGGCAGCTGAGTGTGAACGTCGCCAGCGCCAACGCGGCCGCGGCATCACCCTCCGCGCGGGCGCGCACCAGGTCCCGGGTGTCTCCTGAGGTACCGGAGAGACCGAGCAGACCGGAATGCCGGTGGAGTGTGTCATCCAATTCGGCCGTGCTCAGACCGTGCCGCCGCTGCAGCCACAGCAGCGCGCCGGGGTCGAGGCTGCCGCTGCGCCGGCTCATCACCAGGCCCTCCAGCGGAGTGAGGCCCATGGTGGTGTCCACGCTGTGTCCGTTCCGGACGGCGCAGGCCGAGCAGCCGCCGCCCAGGTGCACGAGCACGACCTGGAGGTTGTCGACGGGTCGGCCCAACGCCTGCGCCGTCCTTTGCAGTGCCCACGAGTAGGAGAGCCCGTGGAAGCCGTACCGGCGCAGCCCGTATTCGGCTCGCCATCGCTCCGGCACGGCGTACGTGCGCGCCTGTGCCGGCAGATCCTTGTGAAAGACAGTGTCGAAGCAGGCGACATGAGGAACGTCGGGCAGGAGTTCCCGTGCGGCATCGACCACACGCAGGGCAGGGGCCACGTGCAGCGGCGCGAGATCGGCGACGTCCGCCAGCAGAGCCCGTACGGGTGTGTCGATCAGCGTATGTCCGGTCAGGTGCGGACCGCTGTGGACGATGCGGTGACCAACCGCCGCAGGAGCGGGCACCTCGCTGAGGAAGTTCCGCAGTTCCGCCGCCGCAGCAGGCCCCGGAGGCTCCGAGGCGTCTCGAACCGCCACCCGTTCACCGTCCGCCGCGAACAGAGCGATGTGGAGGCTCGAAGAACCGGCATCGAGGACCAGTACGTGACCATCACGGCTCTCGTGGGAGCGGTCAGCTCTCATTACACACCTCCAGTGCACCTGCGTCCTCCGGCACGGTGCGCCCGCCACGGAGTGCGCTCTGCCCTCATGGTCGGCCTGGGTTGGGAAGACGCCGATGTCCCAGCCGCCGTCCTCCAGGCGGTACCGACGTTCCGGACACGCCGACCTGCTCGCTCGCCGCGAGGGGGCACCATCGGTGTCCGCCCGGCGGTGCGGCGGCGCGGTTCCTCCCGCAGGCCGGGGCGAGGTCCCGGGCCGAATCGGAGGGCAGACCCCGGGTCGGCGCCAGGACGGGCCGCAGGTTCCTGCCGTTTGTGACCGCGTCGGGATACCTGGTGGTCCCTGCTGCATGGCAGGCCTGTCGTGCTCCGCCGCTTCCCCAGGCTGCCACGACAGGGAAAGATCCGCCCGTCCACCCGTTCGCCCAGCACGCAGCGCCTGCGGGCCGGGGCACTCCTGACATGCTGACTGTGCCACCCATTCTCCCGAAGATCGAGGGCGGCCGGGTACAGGGCCTCCTGCAGCTCATCGAGGACGGCATCCACCTCGTCGTCGCGGCGCTCCTCGTACTGCTCGCGGGGATCCTGACCGTCGGGGTCGTCCATGACGTCATCCGGTCGGTTCAAGGGCCGTACCGCGAGGAGACGGTCGTTCTCTCCGCCCTGGACAGCAGCCTGGTGCTGTTCATCGTGGCCGAGTTGCTCCACACAGTCCGCCTCACCATCAGGAACCGGACCCTCGACGCGGAGCCGTTCCTCGTCGTCGGCCTGATTGCCGACATCCGCAAGGTGCTCATCGTGACGGCCGAGGCGGAGAAGTCCTTCCGGTGGAACGTCGAGGGGATCGAACTGCTCGTCCTGGCGGGGCTGATTCTCGTGATGGCGGCAGCGGTGTACGTGTGGCGGCGCTCGACACGGCCGGGAGACTACGTCCCGCTCCAGGAGGCGCGGCGCTCACGGTCGCCGGAGCCGTCACCCACCCCGGTGCGCGGGTCCTGATCCGTCACCTTCCCCAGCCACGGCCGCCCGCACCCGTTGCTCCTCGCGAGCTGAGCTGACGTCCCTTTCCAGGGGTGTGCGGCTCACTGCTGCCGCGAGGTCCTCCAGGGCCCGCTTCTGCAGCTCTGCCCCGCGCCGTAGCACCGGGCTCCGGTCCCCGGCGGCGCCCTCCCACGCGTGGAGCGCCTCCTTCACGCGCCCCCAGTCCGGATTCCTGTGCTCACGCACATCGACTGCCGCCCGCGCGGTGTCTGCCTCCAAGGCCTCGGCGAACCGCTCCGCCTCGGGGGCGAAACGACTGCCGGCCCGCGGGACGTGGCTCTCCATGAGCATCGCCGCCCGGTCAAGTCCCTGGAGCGCCTCCTGCGCCTCTTCCGCCTCGCGCGATGTCAGACCTCTGGGGCCGACCGGTTCCTGCCTTGCCTGGTCGTAGGCCGCCTGCCAGGCGGCACGTGCCTCCCTGCTCGCCAGCAAGGCCCTGCGCATGTCGGCGCGATGCTCCCGGGTCGGTTCGGCGTAGCTGCGGAGCACTGCGGCCGCGTAGCGGCCGTCGGCGGCGAGCCAGTCCGCCAGACGGCCCGGCAGCCGGGGGGTCTCCCATGCGGGAAACATCACGTACGCCAGCATCGCCAGGGCCCCGCCGAGCAGGGTGAGCACCACCCGCTCCGGCACCGTCTGCTCCCATGCCTGGCCGCCCATGCCGAGCAGGAAGACGACGTACGCGGCAGTGAAGCACTGGGAGTAGGCGTAGCCGGTACGGAGCAGCGTGTACGACAGAGCCGCCGAGACCACCGCCAGTGCGCCGAACACAGGGGCGTCCGGGCCCAGGGCCTGCACCATGCCGGTGGCGAGCGCGACCCCCGCCAGGGTCCCGGCGAGACGGCCCACCGCACGCGCGTACGTCCGGTGGAAGTCCGGCCGCATCACCATCACCGAGGCGATGGGCGCCCAGTAGCCGTGCTCCAGGGGCAGCCGGGAAGCGATCAGATAGCCGAGCGTGGCCACTGCCGCCAGGCGGACGGCATGCCGGAACACGGGCGAGTCCCGGCGCAGCTCCCGGCGAACCGCCCGGACGACGACCGGGAGCAGCCGGAACATGGTCGGGCGCACCAAGAACTGAGCGCTCGCGGGCCCGGGCGGCGCAGGCGCCTTGTCGCGCGCCCCACCGCTCCCGGCGATCTCCAACGCCTCGGCGAGCAGTTCCACGAGCCGTTCGGCAGCCTGCCGGGCGGGCCCCTCCAACACCTCGCCCTCCTCGTCGACGCGCAGGACCTCCGCGCTCGCGGGCGGCACCTCGGCGAGAGTGCCGCGGCGGATCGAACGGGCGGCCGCGTCCAGGACGTCGGCGGCCGCATCGAGCAACTCCCGTGCGCGGTCCCGCCCGGATCCCTCCGCCGGGGCGCCGACGTCCGGGTCGGCGAGCGCGGCGACGACCGGCAGAATGCGCTCGGCGAGGCCCCTCGGGCCGTGGAGGACGGGAGGCCGGGTGCGGGCCTGTGATGGCGTCACGGCGGCCGCGTCCCGGGCCGTCATCAGCGGCTCCGGGTCGAACGGCGCGGTCGGGTCGTGCCGCAGCCGGCGGGCGTAGTCAGCCACGGCGGCCAGAGCTTCGGCCAGCGCGTCACGATGCGCCCCCCAGCGGCGAATCGGGAACAGCAAGATCAGCGCGGCCTGCGCCACGCCTCCGAGCGCGATGACCCCGGCATGTTCCAGGGCCCGCCCGACGCTGGTGGGCAGGGTGATGGTCACCAGCATGCTGCCGACCGTCGTCGCTGCGACGATCCCAGCAGTCGATCCGAGGGACCACGCCATCCCCGCGGCAAAGGCCCATACGGCCAGCAGCGGGAGGAGCGTCACGAGTCGCCCCGCCGCCAGGTAGCCCACGAAGGTGCTGAGCGCCAGACCCGCGCCCGCGCCGAGCGCGATCACCTTGCGCGGACGCCAAGTGCGCTGGAAGGTGGCCGCACCCGCGGAGTAGGCACCGAGGGCGGCGGACGCGGCGTACGCAGGGGACACCAGCCACAGCGCCAACCCGATGACGATCGCCACCCCAGCAGCCGTACGCAGCGCGAGCAGGGGCTCCAGCCGCGCCTCCTCGATCGTGAGCCCGGATCGCACGACCTCCCCGAAGGTCCGCAGCCACCTCACCCGTGTGAGCCTAGCCGGAACGTCCCGCCGGGGCGCGTCGGCCCGCCGCCACCTCCTGACGGCACCGCGCCCGGACGCGCGGCCCCGGGCCGACGTCGCGCTGCCGGTTGCGCCGGTATCGGTTCACGTCGAAGGCTGGTCACCGTGGTCGTCTTGGAGGGCGTGACGACGTTCCTGTTCGCGCTTGGAGTAGGCGGCTGCCCGGATCGCGTCGTCGCTCTCCAAGCCTGATCCCAGCGCGCCGCCCACGGTGGCGACCGAAGCGACGAACCAGGACAGCGTCAAGTACTCCGTGGCGTGGAGCGGGGTTCGCGTCATGGAAGCGAACACTTGGTCGTTGAGGATGAACAGTGCCCACACCAAGTTGATGACCATCAAACCCAGGTAGCAGACGAGCACGCCGATACCCACGGTCGCGACCGTCGAGGCGTTGTAGAGCCTGGCCCTCTGCCTCGCCTCCGGTGAGCCTTCTGTTGATCGATGCCACAGCTCCCCGTCCACGATCAGCCAGCCGATCATGAGCCCGACGGACCCGACCATGGCGATCACAAGGCGTGGCGCGCTCAGGGCCCCAGCGAGGCTCCAGGTGGTGGAGTCCAGGGTGGCGATGGCCCCCGTGGCGAGGGCGGCCGCCAGGGCTTTCGACAAGCCCGTCACCAACCGCCACGGCCGGTTGGCGCGAACCATGCCGAAGAGCACTCGCAGGTAGCCGCGAGGCCCGCCGACGACGTACCGAAGACCGTCGGTCTCCCTCTCACCGAGCGGGCCCGGATGAACAGGCGCGAGACGATTGACGAAGGGCCCCAGAAACGGCCTCCTTCGCGGAGGTGCTTCAGCCCCAGTGGTGTGCGGGCCTACCAAGTCGAGCACGGCTTCTTCGACGGCCCGCCGGGCCCTCGTCTGCAGCCGCAGGCCCCCCAGTGAGGGAAGAGAGAGCAGCGCCAAGCCGTGTTCGTGATTCAGATTCACAGCGAGCCTGCGTCCGTGTGAGTGCAGCGGAAGGTCGGTGAGGGCAACGACGACGTCCCAGTTCTCCGCACTGCCACGGTCCATGATCCGGCGCATCAAAGTGGGCGGGTCCTCCGTCCCCGAGGTGAAGGGCTCACTGACCACCTCGACGTCGAACCGTCGCCCCTGGCCCGACTTGTCGGCGAGCCGAGCAGAGAGTGTCCGGGCCATGCGCTGCGCGATCTCCGTCGGCGCGTCCGGATCCGCCAGGAGAGCCACGACCGTAACGCCCTGAGACGACACTCGCATGAGGGAACCTTCCTCGTCGGCTGCCCCGCGATCCCAAGGGCCTACAGACGCCACCGAGGTAACGCCGACGCCGCGTGACACGCTGACCTCCGCCAGCAGGTGCGGGCGGTACGGCCGGATCTCTTCATCTTCCCAGCACAGGGCCCGCTCCCACGACCGGGCGCGATCGCGTCCGCCACCGCGAACACCCGCTCACGCGCCCCCCGGCACGCCCGCACGCCGCGCCACCGACCACCCAGCTTCGGTGTCTGTCCCGGAGCCGGAGTATGGCAAAGTCCTGCCACACGGGAAAGTTCCCGAACGCCTGCGAGGCACAGCGCTACGTCCTGCCCGGCGTCGGGGCGGCTGGTGGGGGGTGGAGCGCGTCAACCGGGCCTGGCTGCCGCTGGCCGGCCTCCGCCAAGCGCTCTGTGGCCCTGCCGTCGGTCCGCACGCCCATCCGACAACCCGGGCAGCCGGACGTCTGGGCCTGGCAGGGCAATACAGGGAGGCCAATTGGGCCCGACATGCGCATGCGTTCGCGCGCCCTCGTCGGCCAGGCTGACTGGGAAGCCCTGGGGCCGGGAGCCGCCCGGCTCCCGCAGCCGGAGGTTGCCGTCATGACCGTGATGTCCATTGCCAGGTTCGAGAGGTTCTTCCGTGCGGCCGCAGGGCTGGACGTCGACAAGAACGATCTCAAGCGCCACAGCGACTTCGTCGACGCCAAGCTCTACGATCTGCTCACCGTCGCCCAGGCCACGGCCAAGGCCAACGGGCGCGACATCATCCGGACCAGTGACCTGCCGATCACGAAGGGCCTGCAGGAGAGCATTCACCACTTCCGGAAGATCGACCAGGAAATAGAACTCAAGCCGATCCTGGAACAGCTCGCCACCCATCCCGCTCTGGACCGCACGCCCGATGAGGAGACCGAGGCGGCCTATCCGGACATCATCGGCGGACTCAGCCTGGCCCTTGCCCAGAGCTTCAAGATTCTCCACCCCGACCTGAAAAACCCCCAGACCCAGCACTGGGACGAGGCTCGAGCCGTCTTCGACCTCCTGCTGTGAGTGGCGACCGGAACAAGCGGTGCAGGCCACGGCCGAGCAGCGTCAGCGCGTTCTGCTCTCTCGGCTGCGCAGCGACCTGACCGGCCCCCGGCTCGGGTGTCGGAGAGCTCAGATGGTGACAGCTCGTCCTCGAAGGGATCATCGAAGGCATGGACAGGAACGTGTCCGTCGGGTCCGGGGAGCGGCTGCTGGATGAACTGGTCAGGGCTGCCCAGCTGGCATCACCTGCGGAACTGCCCGCGGTCCTGAACCGGTACACCGAGGCCATGGGCTTGGGCAGGGCCGTTGTCTATCTGGTCGACATCCAGCAGAGACTGCTGGTGCCATTCGCCGAAGGCGAGCCGGAACTGGGGCTCGACACTTCGCTGGCCGGATGGGCCTACCGCACCGACTCTCTCCGAATGGAAGAAGACCTCTCCGGAGGGCTGAAGGTGTGGTTGCCCCTGGCCGACGGGGCGGAGCGGCTGGGCGTCGTGGAGCTGAACGTGAGCACCCTGGACGGGCTCAAGCTACGGCGCTGCCGAACGACGGCGCTGCTCCTCGCACTGATCATCACGTCCAAGCGCTCCCACAGCGACACGATCGCGCAGCGTATGCGTACCAGGCCGATGCACCTGCCCACGGAGATGGTGAGGGCTTTTCTCCCTCCCCGGTCGATCGGCACCGGGCGGGTCGTGTCGACGGCGGTTCTGGAGCCTGCGTACGAACTGGGCGGGGATGCTTTCGACCATGCGTTCACCGAGGACGTTCTGCACGCCGCAGTCCTTGACGGCATGGGGCACGATCTGGCGTCCGGACTTGCCACCTCTGTCGCCATGGCAGGCTGCCGTAACGCCCGACGCAGCGGGGCAGATCTGAACGAACTCGCGGGCACCATGGACGAGGCGTTGGCGAAGTGGCTTCCGGAGCAGTTCTGCACGGGTGTCTTCGCCCAGTTGCACATGCCCACCGGTGTGCTGCGGTGGTGCAACTGCGGCCACCCGCCTCCGTTGCTCATCCGTCGACACCGCCTGCTCCACAAGGCCTTGGAGCGGCCACCGGAGCCTCCTTTGGGTCTGCCCGCCAATCTCGCCGGGACCGCCCGTCAGGTGCACGACGTCAGCCTGGAACCCGGTGACCGAATACTGCTCTACTCGGACGGCGTCGTGGAGTCACGCGACGAGGCGGGCGAGGAGTTCGGCCTGGAGCGCTTCACCGACTACATCATCCGGTCGACCGCAGCAGGGCAGAGCGCCCCGGAAGTGCTGCGCCTGCTCATCCATGCCATCCTCGAGCATCAGCACAACGAACTCAGCGACGACGCCACGATCTTGCTGTTCGAGTGGCAGCCCCCTGATCCGTGACCGCCCGCGACCTGGTACTGGGGCGGCCGGGGCGCCGCTGCGTGGGCCTTTCGTTCTGAGCGCTGCACAAGCTCAGTCCGCGAGGTCAGCCTTTCCGAACAGGACCGCGTAACTGGAGGGGAGTTGGCTGATGATCTGATTCAGTTCTCCGCCGGTCACAGCGTCGGCGACGGTGGTCAGGACCGCGCTGGCGTCCCACTGTGCCGTACGCGGCCGGGCACCCGTGCGCTCGGCGACCCGGCGGTAGAACTCTTCGATCCCGAAGCTCTGCGCCCGCTGGGGCGTTGCATGATCCAGAACCTGTCCCAGCGGGCCGGGCATCTGGGATGCGAGGTCCTTGACCTCTCCCGGGCTGATCCGTTGGGCCAGCACTTCCAGCACGGCGTTGGTGACGTCTGCGGCTTCGTCCGGGTTCTTGTATTCGCCTCGTTCGCGTACGTGGGCGAGGAATCCGTCGTATTTCATCGCTGCCTCCTTCTGCGCCGGTCATCGCTGGTCATGGGGTCGCCCGGTGCGCTGTCGAGCCCGCCGAGCGCTTTGCCATGAGGGCGACACGATGCTCTGGCGCTGCGCGCGCGGGTGCGGAGAGGAGGGAAGCAAGCGATATCCGACAGCCCAGAACGCTGAGCGTTACGCACGGGCATTCGACCGCGAGGACCAGGCGGACATGGGCCGGCGATCCCCGCTGGGTCTGCTCCCCCTTCGGCTGCTGCGCGCCTGGCCTCTGCGGAGCCGAAAGGAAGCGGGTGGCGAGCCACATGCCGACCCTCCGCCGCGGTGAGGGCTTGTGATACGAGACGTCGTTCATGAGTCACCCCGGGTGTCGAACCTCGCCGGCCCGGCCGCGGTGCCGGACGGATGTCCGGAACCGCGGCGTTCGCGTCTCAGCCGCTGCTCCCGGTGCTTTCACTCGTCTCGCTGATCTCGACGTGCCGGGGCTTTGCGACCTCGGCCTTGGGGACGGTGATGGTGAGCACCCCGTCCGACATCCGCGCGTTGATCTTTTCGGTGTCGACTTCTCCGGGCAGCCGCAGCCGGTACTCGAAGGCTCCGGTGCGGCGGGTGCTCCGTCGCAGGACGCCTTTGCGTTCCCTCTCCTTGATCTCTCCGGTGACCACCAGCTCCTGGCCGTTCGCTTCGACGTCGATGTCCTTGCTCTTGACGCCGGGGAGTTCGATCTCGATGTGGAAGGCGTCGTCGGCCTCCGTGACGTCCGCCAGGGGTGTCCACGCGACTGCGGGCGCCGCGCCTCCCACCGTGGATTCGATCAGTCCGCTCATCTCGCTGAGCAGTTGGTCGAACTCCGTCAGCGGATTGCGTGCCCAGCCAAGCGGCCTGGCCTGCATTGCGGCACCCCGCTGGTGCCGGACGGGCGTAGTCATTGCCGTCGCCTCCTTCTCCTTCTCGTGATCTCTTCTCTCTTTGAAGTCATCCGAGCCAAGCGGACTCCTTCGGGCGGGTGTGCGGGGAGCTGTCGGTGCCGCCGGGCGTGGCCGTGTGGCCCAGGTAGCGGTGCACGAAGTGGATGCTCATCGCGCCTTCGCCGACCGCGGAGGCCACGCGTTTCACCGAGCCGCTGCGGACGTCGCCGGCGGCGAAGACGCCCGGCAGGCTGGTCTCCAACGTCAGGCAGTCACGGCCCCGGCTCTGCCACAGTCCGGGGACGGAGCAGGCCTGCGCCTCCGCCCCGGTGAGGACGAAGCCGCGCGCGTCGAGGGCGAGCGCGTCGGACAGCCACTCGGTGTGGGGCTCGGCGCCGGTGAAGACGAACAGGGCGCGCACCGCGAGGTGCCGATGCTCGCCCGTACGGCGGTCGACCACGGTGACCGACTCCAGCACCTTGTCGCCGAGTGCCTCGGTCGTCTCGGTGTGCAGCAGCACGCGCACCCGCGAGTGGCGCTCGACCTGATCGATCAGATAGCGGGACATGTGTGCCTCGAGGCTTGGCCCACGGACGAGCAGATACACCTGCGGTGCGTATCCGGCCAGGAAGAGCACGGCCTGGCCCGCGGAGTTGCCTCCGCCGACGACGGCCACCGCGTCGGTGCGGCACTGCTGGGCCTCGTAGACGGTCGCCGAGTAGTGGACGCTCGTTCCCTCCAGGCGTTCGATGCCGGGCACCTGGAGGCGGCGGTAGCGAGCCCCGGTGGCCAGGACGACCGTGCGGGCGGTGATCTCGCTGCCGTCGGCGAACCCGACGGCGTAGAGCCCGCCCCGCGGTTCGAGCCGAGCCGCCTCCGCCGGGACGCTGATCCTGGCGCCGAACTTGTCGGCCTGGAGCACAGCGCGTTCAGTGAGTTCGGCGCCGGAGATGCCGGAAGGGAAGCCGAGCAGATTCTCGATGCGGGACGACGTGGCGGCCTGGCCACCGCTGGCCATGGCCTCGACGACGGTCGTGTCCAGGCCCTCCGAGGCGGCGTTCACCGCGGCGGCGAGACCGGCGGGGCCGGAGCCGACGATCAGGAGATCGCCGTGATGGTTTCCGGCGGGCAGCGACGGCAGGCCCATGAGCCGGGCCAGTTCCGCGTTGCTGGGGTTGCGCAACAGAGTGGTGTCCCGCCAGATGACGAGCGGTGTCTCCTCCGGGCCGACGCCGAAGCGGCGCAGCAGTTCCTCGGCCTCCTCGTCGGCCTCCAGATCGATCCAGCGGTACGGCAGCCGGTTGCGGGCGGCGAACTCACGCAGCCGGCGGGTGTCAGGCGAATAGCGCGAGCCGACGATGCGGAAACCGGCACCCTGCCCGACGAGCAAAGCACGCCGGCCCAGGCAAGCGCGCAGCACCACATCACCAAGGACGGAGTCCCGGGTCACCAGGTCACGCAGCTGATCCATGGACAGAGCGAGGACCTCACCGGGGGCCCTGACCACGGCGGTGTAGAAGGCTACCTGCCCATGCAGGAGGCCGAGTTCGCCGATGAAGCGGCCGGGGCCGTGCACACGCAGCAGACGTTCACCGGTCGCGCCGTAGCCCTCGACGATGGCGACCGAACCACTGAGGACGACGTAGAACGTCTCGCACGGCTCCCCCTCCCGGATCAGCACATCACCGGCGTCAACCGCGAGCCGCCGACCGTGCTGCGCCAGGCGGGACACCTGGTCATCCGGCAGGCGGGGATAGGCGCCGTAGATGTCAGCGGTCTCGAAGGGGACGCTCTCCTCCGCCTCGTCCGGCACAGGCGCTGCGCCCGGCCGCGTCTCGTCGCCGGCCATCACACGAACGCCTCGTGGGCGAAGCACCACCGCCAGTCCTCGCCGGGCTCCAGCGATGCCACGATCGGATGGCCGTCGGCGGCGGCGTGACGGCGCGCGTGCCGGTTGGGCGAGGAATCGCAGCAGCCGACGTGGCCGCAGGTCAGGCAGAGCCTGAGGTGAACCCACGGGGAGCCGAGCAGCAGACACTCCTGACACCCTTCGGGGGTCCGTGGCTGCACCGGCCGGACGAGGGCGAGGTGGGGGTCGGTTCGTACGGTCATGGCTGATCACCCTTTCCCGGCCGGTTCGCGGCCCGCGATCGACTGCTCCACCCACCGCTGAAGGGCCGGGGCAGGTGCGGCACCCGCCTGCCGGGCGATGGTCTGCCCTTTGTCGAGGACCAACAGCGTCGGTACCGCCTGGACCTCGAACCGCTGCGCCAGGCGCGGGTTCTTGTCGATGTCGACCTTGACCAGCTTGATCTTTCCCGCGAGATGGGCGGCGACCTTCTCCAGTGCGGGGCTCACCATGCGGCAGGGGCCGCACCAGGTGGCCCACAGGTCGACGACGACGGGCACGGTGGCCTGCTCGACGACCTCGGTGAAGTCGTCGTCGCCCGCGTCGGCCATCCACGGCAGCGGCTGCTTGCAGTTGGCGCACCTGGGGCGGCCCTCGGCGGCCACGGGTACCCGGTTGGTGCGCCCGCAGTGCGGGCAGGTGACGTTGGTGGCTTGCACGGTACTCATGCCGCCCTCGCTCCCTTCACGTCCTCGGGCTGGTCGTAGGTGACGACCAGCTCTCCGTGCTCGGCGTCGACGCGGACCTTCGCGCCGTCCTGGACGTCGCCGCGCAGCAGGGCGCGCCCGACCAGCGTCTCGACCTCGTGGGAGATGAAACGCCGCAGCGGCCGTGCGCCGTACACCGGGTCGTAGCCCTGGTGGGCGATCAACTCTCGTGCCGTGTCGGTGAGTTCGACGGTGATGCGGCGCTCGGCGACCCGCTTCCGCAGCTCGTCGAACTGCAGCTCCACGATCCGCTCGATCTGCCGCTCACCGAGCGGCTTGAACAGCACGATGTCGTCGACGCGGTTGAGGAACTCCGGGCGGAAGTGCCCGCGCAGCTCACCCATCACCAGGGCGCGGGCGTCCGGCTTGATCTCGCCCTCGGCGGTGGCGCCGTCGAGGAGGTGCTCGGAGCCGATGTTGGACGTCATGATGATCACGGTGTTACGGAAGTCGACGGTGCGGCCCTGGGCGTCGGTGATGCGGCCGTCGTCGAGGATCTGCAGCAGGGTGTTGAAGACATCGGTGTGCGCCTTCTCGATCTCGTCGAACAGCACGACCGAGTACGGCTTGCGGCGTACGGCCTCGGTGAGCTGTCCGCCTTCCTCGTAGCCGACGTATCCGGGCGGGGCCCCCATCAGCCGGCTGACGGTGTGCCGCTCCTGGTACTCGCTCATGTCGAGGCGGACCATGTTCTCCTCGGAGTCGAACAGGGCTCGGGCGAGGGTCTTGGCCAGCTCGGTCTTCCCGACGCCGGTGGGGCCGAGGAAGATGAACGAGCCGATGGGGCGGCGAGGGTCGCGGATGCCGGAGCGGGCGCGGATGATGGCGTCGGCGACGAGCTGAACGGCCTCGTCCTGGCCGATGACGCGCTCGCGCAGGATCTCGTCGAGGCGCAGCAGCTTCTCGCGTTCGCCCTCCTGGAGGCGGGCGACGGGGACGCCGGTCCAGGCGGCGACGATCTCGGCGATCTCCTCCTCCGTCACGACCTCGCGCAGCAGCCGGTTCTCCCCTTGCTTCGCGGCCAGTTGCTCCTCCTCTGCGGCGAGCCGGCGCTCCAGGTCCTGGAGGCGGCCGTAGCGGAGTTCGGCGGCGCGGTTGAGGTCGTAGGCGCGTTCTGCTTCCTCCGCCTCGTGGCGCACCTGCTCCAGTTCCTGGCGCAGCTCCTGCACGCGGCGGATGGCCTGCCGTTCGGCCTCCCACTGGGCGTGCTTGGCGTCGGCCTCGCCGCGCAGGTCGGCCAGTTCCCTGCGCAGCTCCTCCAGGCGCGTCTTGCTGGCGGGGTCGGTCTCCTTGGAGAGGGCGGCCTCCTCGATCTCCAGGCGGGTGACGCGGCGGGTGATCTCGTCGAGTTCGGCGGGCATCGAGTCGATCTCGGTACGCAGCCGGGCGCACGCCTCGTCCACGAGGTCGATGGCCTTGTCGGGCAGGAACCGATCGGTGATGTAGCGGTGGCTGAGGGTGGCCGCGGATACCAGCGCGGTGTCCTGGATCTTCACGCCGTGGAAGATTTCCAGGCGTTCGCGCAGTCCGCGCAGGATGGAGATGGTGTCCTCCACGCTCGGCTCCTCGACCAGGACCTGCTGGAAGCGGCGTTCGAGGGCGGCGTCCTTCTCGATGTGCTTGCGGTACTCGTCGAGGGTGGTGGCACCGATCATGTGGAGTTCGCCGCGGGCGAGCATCGGCTTGAGCATGTTGCCCGCGTCCATGGCCCCTTCGGCGGCGCCCGCGCCTACGACGGTGTGGAGTTCGTCGACGAAGAGCAGGATGTGCCCCTGGGCGGCCTTGACCTCGGACAGTACGGCCTTGAGGCGTTCCTCGAACTCGCCGCGGTACTTCGCCCCGGCCACCAGGGAGCCCATGTCGAGTGCGAACACCGTCTTGTCGCGTAGGCCCTCGGGGACGTCGCCGCGGACGATGCGCTGGGCCAGGCCCTCGACGATGGCGGTCTTGCCGACGCCGGGGTCGCCGATGAGGACCGGGTTGTTCTTGGACTTGCGGCTGAGGATCTGGGTGACGCGGCGGATCTCGGCGTCCCGGCCGATGACCGGGTCGAGTTTGCCGTCCCTGGCCTCGGCGACCAGGTCGCGGCCGTACTTCTCCAGCGCCTCGTAGGCCACTTCGGGGTTGGCCGAGGTCACGCGCTGGTTGCCACGGACCTGGGTCAGCGCGCTCAGGAACGAGTCCCGGGTGATGCCGTGCTCCTTGAGCAGCCGTCCGGCGGCGGTGGACGAGCCCTCCTCGGCCAGGGCCAGCAGGAGGTGCTCCACGGACACGTACTCGTCCTTGAGGCGTTTGGCCTCCCGCTCGGCCGCGTCCAGCAGCCGGGACAGGCGCTGGGTGACGAACACCTGGCCCGGCGCCGCGCCCGGGCCGGTCACCTTGGGCCGGCGGGAAAGCTCCTCAAGCACAGTCGCACGGAGCTCTTCGGGCCTCCTGCCCGCCTGTTGCAGCAGCCGCGGGATCAGGCCGTCCTCCTGGTCGAGGAGCGCGAGCAGCAGATGCTCACCGTCGACCTCGGTCTGGCCCATGCGGACGGCGGCGGTCTGCGCCTCCTGGAGGGCTTCCTGTGACTTCTGGGTGAGACGGTTCATGTCCATGGGGGTGAGTCACTCCTCCTGCCGCGGTCGCGCAGTGCGGCTTCGAGCAGGCTGATGCGGTCGAGCAGGTCGAGCACCAGACCGATGGATGCGTAGTTGAGGCAGAGTCCGGAGCGCAGCCGCTGGACGCGGGCGAGGATCGCCGGGGCCGCGGGGTCGAACACGAGGTGCCCCGCGGCGTCGCGTTCGGCGTCGACCAGGCCGAGGGCGACGAACCGGCGGACCAGGTCGGGATGGAGGCCCGAGCGGCGGGCCACGGTGTCCAGAGAAAGCCTGGGCACGGGGACGAGCGCGTACCGCACGGTCGTGGACCCGGCGCTCGTCCGTACGGGACGCCCGCCCGCGTCGGCCCGGGCGGCCTGACCGCCGGTCGCCGCCCATGAGGGTCGGTCGCTCATCACGTCCTCCTGGGGTCGTACGAAGAGGTGGCGGCGAGCTCCTCGAACAGCTCGCGCTCCCGGTCGCCGAGGGCAGGCGGCACCATGACGCGGAGTTCGGCGTACAGGTCGCCGTTCGCACCGCGCGGGTTCGGCATGCCCTCGCCGCGCAGCCGCAGCCGCCGGCCGCTGGAGGAGCCCGCGGGCACCGTGACCTTGGCCGTGCCGCCGCCGGGGGTGGGCACCGGCACGGTCGCACCCAGGGCCGCCTCCCAGGGGGTGACGGGGACCTGTACGTGGACGTCGCGGCCGTCCAGCCGGAACCGGGGGTGGGGCTGGATTCGCACCCGCAGGTACAGGTCGCCCGCGGGTGCGTCACCACTGCCCCGGCCGCCCTCGCCCGCCAGGCGGATGCGCTGCCCGTCGGTGACGCCGGGCGGTACGTCGACCTCGTACCGTCGCGGCTGCCCGGTGGGGCCGGCGAGCGTGACGGTGCGGCGGCCGCCCCGGTAGGCCTCCTCGACGGTGAGCGGCAGCTCGGCCTCCTGGTCGGCCCCCGGTACACCGCCGGGGGCGGCGCCTGCTCCGAAGAGCGAGCCGAGCAGGTCGTCGATGTCGACGCCCTCTGCTGCGAAGTCGTCGCCGAACCCCGTGTACCGGACGCGGGGGCCGCCCGCACCAGCAGTCCTGCGAGTGCGGAAGCCGCCGCCCGCTCCGGCCGCGACCCGTTCGTCGAAGTCCTCGGGGATCTTGCGGAAGTCCTCTCCGAAGCGGTCGTAACGGGCCCGTGTCTTGGGGTCCGAAAGGACGCTGTACGCCTCGTTGAGGTCCTTGAAGCGTTCCTCCGCCCCCGGGTCCTTGTTGACGTCCGGGTGGTACTTGCGGGCGAGTTGGCGATATGCCTGCTGGATCTCGTCCTGGCTCGCGGTCCGTGACACGCCCAGCACCTCGTAGAAGTCCTGTGCCATGACGGGTCACTCCCGCTTCGCGACAGTCACGGCGGCGGGCCTGAGCTGCCGTTCCCCGTCCCCGTAGCCCGGGCGCAGCACCTCGACGACCGTGCCCGGTGGGGCGGCGGGGTCCTGGACGACGCCGACCACCTCGTGCCGGGCGGGGTCGAAGGCGACGCCGGTTTCCGCGTGCCTCGGGTAGCCGAGCAGTTCGAGGACGTTCACCGCCTGGTCGCGGACCGCTCGGACGCCTTCCACGATCGCGCCGGGGTCGGATCCGGCATGGGTCAGGGCGAGTTCGAGGTTGTCCAGGACGGGCAGGAAGGCGGCGGCCGTGCGGGACCGCTCGACCGTCCGCTCCCGCTCCAGTTCCCTGGCGTGGCGCTTGCGGAGGTTGTCGAGGTCGGCGAGCGCACGCCGCCAGCGGTCCTCGAGTTCCTTGAGCTCGGCCGTGGGCTCGTCCTCGGACGGTGCGGAGCCGCCGGCCGCGTCGGGGCCGGGTTCCTGGTCCGTGTCAGACCCCCGCCCGGTCGGCGGGCCCGAGCTCGGAAGATCCCCTCGGGGAGGGCGTACGGCGCCCTCCGGAGCCGGGTCGGCCGAGTCCGGCACGGCCGGGTCGGATTCCCTGGGGTGGATCGGCATGGCGGTTCCTCAGTCCTTGTCGAACTCGGCGTCGATGACGTCGTCGTCACCGCCACCGCCACTCGGGCCGCCACCGGTCGCGCCGTCCTCGGTGGTGTCCTGGTCGGGACCGCCCGTGGTGGCACCGGCCTGATGCGCCACCAGCCCCGACAGCACCTGCTGGAGTTCGGAGGTCAGGGGCCGCACCCGCTCCACGCCTGCCTCCTCCTTGACCGCCGCCCGGGCGTCCGACACCAGCATCTCTGCGCGGGCCTTCTCGTGCGCGGGTGCGCCGTCGCCCAGCTCGGCGAGGCGTTTTTCGACCTGGTACGCGACGGCATCGAGTTCGTTGCGGGCATCGACGGCCTCGCGCAGGGCCTTGTCCTGGCCCTGGTTGCGCTCGGCCTCCTGGACCATGCGTTCGACTTCGCCACGGTCGAGGTTGGAGCTCTCGGTGATGGTGATGCCCTGTTCCTTGCCGGTGTCCCGGTCTCGGGCCTTGACGTTGAGAATGCCGTTGGCGTCGATGTCGAAGGTGACCTCGATCTGCGCTTCGCCGCGCGGCGCCGGGCGTATGTCGGTGAGCTGGAAGCGGCCGAGCACCCGGTTGTCGGCTGCCCGTTCGCGCTCGCCCTGCAGGACGACGATGTCGACGGCGGGCTGGTTGTCCTCGGCGGTGGAGAAGGTCTCGGTGCGGCGCACGGGGATGGTGGTGTTCCGCTCGATGATCTTCGTCATCACGCCGCCGCGTGTCTCGACACCCAAAGACAGGGGTGTGACGTCGAGCAGCAGGACGTCCTTGACCTCGCCCTTGAGCACCCCGGCCTGGATCGCGGCACCCAGGGCCACGACCTCGTCGGGGTTGACGCTCATGTTGGGTTCCTTGCCGCCGGTCAGCCGGCGCACAAGGGACTGGACGGCGGGGATGCGGGTGGAGCCGCCGACGAGGATCACCTCGTCGATGTCGCTCTCGCCGACCTTGGCGTCGGCCATGGCCTGCTGGACCGGTCCCAGGCACCGTTCCACCAGGTCACTGGTGATCTGCTCGAACGTGGACCGCATGACCGAGTCGGTGAGGTGCTTGGGGCCCGAGGCATCGGCGGTGATGAACGGCAGGCTTACCTGCGTCTGCGTCACCGAACTCAGCTCGGTCTTGGCCTTCTCCGCCGCCTCGAACAGGCGTTGCAGGGCCTGCGGATCCTTGCGCAGATCGATGCCGTTCTCCTTCTGGAAGTCGTCGGCAAGGTAATCCACCAGACGCCGGTCGAAGTCGTCACCGCCCAGGTGACTGTCGCCCGCCGTGGAACGCACCTCCACCACGCCGTCGCCCACGTCGAGGATGCTCACATCGAACGTCCCGCCGCCGAGGTCGAAGACCAGCACCGTCTCGTGCTGCTTCTTGTCCATGCCGTACGCCAGGGCGGCCGCGGTCGGCTCGTTGATGATCCGCAGCACCTCCAGTCCCGCGATCCGCCCGGCGTCCTTGGTGGCGGTGCGCTGGGCGTCGTTGAAGTAGGCGGGCACGGTGATGACCGCCTCCGTGACCCGTTCCCCGAGCTGCTTGGAGGCGTCGTCGGCGAGTTTGCGCAGCACCTGGGCGCTGATCTCCTCAGGCGCGTAGAGCTTGTCGCGCACCTTGAAGCGGGCGACGCCGCCCTCACCCTCGACGACGTCGTACGCCACTGCCCTGGCCTCGTCCGGGATCTCGTCGAAGTGCCGGCCGATGAACCGTTTGGCCGAGTAGATGGTGCCCTTGGGATTGAGGATCGCCTGGCGCCGGGCCAGCTGGCCCACCAGCCGTTCCCCGGTGTCGGTGAAGGCCACCACGGACGGCGTCGTACGGTTGCCCTCGGTGTTGGGCACGACGGAAGCTTCGCCGCCCTCCCACACGGCGATCACCGAGTTCGTGGTGCCCAGGTCGATGCCCACTGCCTTGGCCATGAGGAACTCCTCCCGTGCGGCGGCAAGCGCCGGCACTGCGGATCCGATCGTTCAGGTATGGGCGGGACGTCCGCCGGCACCGGCGGTCGGCAACCCGCCGAGCAGCCGTACCGCCTCGTCGGCGACCGCTTCGTCCACGACGACGTCGTACCGGCTGGGCTGCATCGAGCGGACGGAGGCGAAGTCCCGTCGGCCGCCCTGCAGGGCGTACAGCAGCAGGCCGAACAGCGCCCCCACGATCGCTCCGAAAATCAGGCCGTAGAGGGCGACGAGCAGGGCGGAGACGAGCGGGTCGACCCAGTCGACCAGGCCGAAGAGCCAGCCGATCAGCGCCCCGGGAAGGGCCCCGCTCGCCGCACCGTGCAGGGCGGCCCTGCCGTAGTCCATACGGCCGACGACCTGCTCGACGAGCCTGACGTCCTGTCCGATGATGGCCACCCTCTGCACGGGAAACCCCTGGTCCGAGAGGTGGTCGACGGCGCGTTCGGCTTCCTGGTACGTCTCGTACGTGGCGACGGGCCTACGAGGCTGCTCGCTCATCACCCAGTCCTTCCTGCCCGTGTGCACGGCGGCCCCCGGCACGCCCCCAGACTCGCGAACCGAGCAGCTCTGCGCCTGCACCCAGCAGGTCAAAGAACAACGGAGCCCGTCCCCCCGCGAGCACGAGAAGGACACACCGGATATCTCGGGTACTTTGGTCGGGGACGGCGTAGAGGAAGAGTCGCTGTCACCTCTCTGGGGGCTCAGGGAAGGGAGCAATCCCATGGCCGGTTTCAGGGGCCGGAGCGTGTACCGACGCCGTCCCCACCGGGAAGGCGGCCTTCCGCCGGGCCGTCTGGGACAGCACCCCACGATCTCGCGGCGCGAGGCTCGCCCGCCGCTTTCCCCCCTGGCATCCCACAAGTGGCCGGCAGTCTCTCGCGCCCTGTTCGACACTCGGGACGAAAGCGAGATCCTGAGCCTGGCCATGAGCCACGTGTCGACTGTCGGCCCGTTCAGAGCCGAGGCCGGATACCTCAGGGTGCACGGCCATATGGTCCCCAGCCCGCAGGTCGGGCCGGGTCATGTGTCAGCCGTGGACCGGACGGTGCGAGAGCTGACAGGGCGGGACGTCCCCGTGACCGTTCCCGGCCGGTCCAGGGGCCGGGCCTTGGCCCTGCACGGACCCGGGGGCCTGCACGGCTACCTTGTGGTGACGTCTCGCTCCCGGCCCACCGAAGCCCAGCACTTCCTGCTCGCCACGCTCGTACGCCTCACCGCCGCGGCCCTGTCGGTCGCCGTCGCGCACCGCAGGCAGCGGGAAGACGCCCTGGAGCTGCACCGACTGCGACGGGAACGGGCAGCCTTCCAGGGGCGGCTGATCTCTCTCGTGGTCGAGCTGAGATATCGGCGGGCCGTGCACGAGGCCCTCGCCGAGGTCGCGGCCTCGGGCGGCGGCGAGGAGGCCATCACCAGCGCACTGCATGAGCTCACCGGATTTCCCGTGCTGGTGGAGGATCGCTTCGGCCGACTGCGGTCCTGGACCGGTCCCGGCCGGCCCGACCCCTATCCGGAACCGGACCCCGCACGCCATGAGGAGATGCTCCAGGGGGTCGCCCGGAGAGGCGGGCCCGTGCGCATCAACGACCGGCTGATCTCCCTGGTACGCCCCCGCGGTGAGGTCCTCGGAGTACTGGCCCTGGTCGATCCCGAGAACGACGCCGACGAGTACACCGTGTTCGCGCTGGAGCATGCCACCACGTCACTCGCCGTGGAACTGTCGCACCTGCGCCATCTGGCGGAGGCCGAGCTGCGACTGCGCCGCGAACTGGTCGACGATCTCCTGGGGGGCACGGACGAGGCGAGCGCCTACGCCCGGTCCGAGGCGTTCGGACACGACCTGCATCAAATCCAGTACGTGGTCGTCGTGCAGTGGAGGAACCAGGCCGCGGACGACGCTTTCGCACGGACCGTGGGCCGGGCGGCTTCGGCCGTGGGCATGCCGTCGCTGGTGACTCGGCGTTCCGACCACGTGGTCCTGATCGCCGAGGGCAGCCCCCACGACCACGCCTTGTACGAGACGCTCGCCCGGGAGACCGGAACACCGGACGGGACGATCGGCGTGAGCGCCCGCTGCGACACCCCGGACGGTATCCCCGGCCGCTACCAGGAAGCACTGCGCGCCCTGGAGGTTCGCCTCCGGTCCCGAAGGCGATACGGCACGACGTTCTTCGACGATCTGGGCCTCTATCGCATCCTGGGGCCTGGAAACGAATACCAGGAGCTGGAGGCGTTCGTTCGGGAATGGCTCGGTTCCCTCGTCGACTACGACGGCCGGCACCGTACGGCTCTCGTGGAGACCCTGTCCCGGTACTTCGACTGCGGTGGCAACTACGCCGAGACCGCCGAATCCCTGGCGATCCACCGCAGCACGCTGCGCTACCGGCTCCAGCGCATCCGTGAGATCAGCGGCCATGACCTCACGAGCGTGGAGGACCGCCTCAACCTGCAGGTCGCCACCCGGGTGTGGAAGATCATGCTGGGCGGACCGGGTTGAGGAGCCCACGGCGACGGGTCCCCGGGACCGATCGAACGCAGCCCGGGCCACAACCGTCAGCGACGCACCCGCGGCATCCCCAGCCCGATCCACGAGATGATCTCCCGCTGGATCTCGTTGTTGCCGCCGCCGAAGGTGAAGATGACCGCCGAGCGGTAGCCGCGTTCCAGTTCGCCGTGCAGGACCGCGCCCGCCGAGCCCTCCTTCAGGGCTCCGGGGGCGGCGACGATCTCCATGAGCCAGGCGTAGGCGTCGCGCCGGGCCTCGGAACCGTAGACCTTGACGGCGGAGGCGTCCTGCGGGGTGAGGGTGCCCTCCTGGACGGAGTTGACCATCTGCCAGTTGAGCAGTTTGAGGGCGTCCAGCCGGGCGTGGGTGCGAGCCAGGAGGCGGCGTACCCAGGGCAGGTCCGCGACGCGGCGGCCGTCGGCGAGCTTGGTCTCCGTCGACCAGCGCTGCACGTCGTGCAGGGCGCGGATCGCCATGGTGCCGTGGGCGGCCAGGGTCACGCGCTCGTGGTTGAGCTGGTTGGTGATCAGCCGCCAGCCCTGGTTCTCGGCACCGACCCGGCGGGAGACGGGGACCCGGACGTTCTCGTAGTAACTGGCCGTGGTGTCGTGCGAGGCGAGGGTGTTGATCAGGGTGCAGGAGTAGCCGGGGGCGGTGGTCGGCACCAGCAGCATGGTGATGCCCTTGTGCGGCGGGGCATCAGGGTCGGTGCGCACGGCCAGCCACACCCAGTCGGCCGTGTCGCCGTTGGTCGTCCAGATCTTCTGGCCGTCGACGACGTACTCGTCGCCGTCCCGGACCGCACGGGTCCGCAGTGACGCGAGGTCGGTGCCCGCGCCGGGCTCGCTGTAGCCGATGGCGAAGTCGAGCTCGCCGGAGAGGATCTTCGGGAGGAAGTATGCCTTCTGCTCGTCGGTGCCGTACTGCATGATCGTCGGGCCGACGGTGTTCAGCGCCATCAGGGGCAGCGGGACGCCCGCCTGGGCGGCCTCGTCGAAGAAGATGAACTGCTCCATGGCTGTCAGGCCACGCCCGCCGTACTCCTCGGGCCAGCCCACGCCGAGCCAGCCGTCCGTGCCGAGGCGCCGGATCGTCTCGCGGTAGAACCGCTTCTGGGCGGCGGGATCGCCGTGCCGGGCGTGGGCGTGGTCCGGGACCAGTTCGGCGAAGTAGGCGCGCAGTTCGGTGCGCAGCCGCTGCTGCTCGGGCGTGTATTCGAGGTGCACGGCGCCTCCAGGCTCCCCAAGGCCGGTCCTGTCGGCGCACACCGTAGAACGTGTTTCAGAAATAGGGAATGGCGATGTCAGTTCAGGGTGGCGAGGAAGTCCGTGCACGCCCGCGCGCACGCGCGGCACGCCGTCGCCGAGTCCTCCGCCCCCGGCTGCCGGTCGAAAGCGTGGGCGGCCTCCAGGCACACGGTCCGGCACCACTCCACCTGGGCGCGGATGGTGCTCTCGTCCACCTGGTTCTGCTCGGACAGCACACGACAGGTCGCGTCGCAGACCTCCGCGCACATGATGCCCTTGCGTCGTACGAGCTCCTGGTTCTCGGTGCCGTCGGGATCCACCAGGCTCGCGCGCAGCGCGCACGCCCGCGCGCACTCTGTACACGCCTGCGCGCAGGCGAAGCGGTCCTCCAGGAACCGGAACAGCTCCTGCTGGGATGTCGTCGAAGTCACACCGCGCGGGTAGCCCCGGTCGATGCCCGTCAAACCCGGTGCCCCCAAGGGGGGCGCCCGATGTGGGCAGGTTCATGGTGAGGACCAGGGGTACCCGCGCGCCATGAATACCGCATGGATGGAGATGGCCGCGGGCCGTGGCGCCCTCGGAATCGGGCTGGTCGTGGCGGGTGTGGTGGTCGTGGCCCTGCTGCTGGGGGCCTTCGTCCTCGGAGTTCGCATCAAGCGCAGGGAGCTGCCCACACCGCGCCCCGAGGAGCAGCCGCGGCTGCCCGACGGCGGCCCGGTCCGGGAAGTCAGTGAGCGCCGGGAGCCCGAGGAGGTGCCGCGGAGCCAGGACCGCCTGACCCCGCACCGCATGAAGGCCCACGGCAACGTGAGCGACCGGAGGAGCGCGTCGCAGGAGCGCCCCCGCTGGAACGAGGGCGGCAGCGGTTCGTTCGGCAGCGGCGGCCCGGGCGGCGGGTGATCCCGGGCCGGGGGGATCCCGCGCGGCCGCGCCGTCCCCAGGCGTGCCGGCGTCGTCCCCGGACCTGCACCGGAAAGGGCTCGTGCCCAGTGCACGGGCCCTTTTCCATGCCCGAATCCGGCTGGAGTGAGGTGGATCACAGGATCCGGGTGCAGCGCGGGGCGGGGCCCAGCGTCTTTTCACAGGTGTAGGAGGCCACTGAGACGCGGGACGGTGAGGATGGAGCAGGTTCGGGCGGACGGCTTCGACGAGTTCGTGGCCGCCCGTTGGTCGGCGCTGCTCCATGTCGCGCGACTGCTCACGGGGGGCGACCGGCAACGGGCCGAGGACCTGGTGCAGGAGGCCCTGGTGAAGCTGTGGTTCGCCTGGCCGAAGGTCGCGGAGCAGGCCCCGGAGGCGTACGTCCGCACGGTGCTGGTGCGGATGGCGGCGCGCTCGGCGCGACGGCGCTGGTGGGGTGAGCGCCCGGTGGAGCAGCTGCCGGACCGGGCGGACCCGGGCGATGTGTCCTCCACCGTGGCGGAGCGCTCGCGGCTGGAGGCCGCGCTGGCCCTGCTGTCGCCGAAGCAGCGCGCGGCGGTGGTGCTGCGCTACTACGAGGACCTGCCCGAGGCCCAGGTCGCCCAGGCGCTGGGCTGCCCCGTGGGCACCGCACGGTCCCACGCGTCACGCGGAGTCGCACGGCTCCGCCAGATCCTGTCCGACGCCGTCAGGCCCGTGGGGTGAAGGGAGCAACGATGGACGACTTCGAGCGGGACCTGTCGCGGCTGATGCGCGACACCCAGCAGCACACTCCCTACGAGCCCGCGCAGCGGCAGCGGCTGCACCAGGGCATCCGGGCCCGCCGCCGGTCGCGGATGCTGTGGAAGGCGGGCGGCTCCGCCGTGGCGGTGGCCGGGCTCAGTGTCGGGCTCGCCCTGCTGCCCGGCATGCTCACGAAGGCCCAGCCCGCCGATCCCCGGCCGCGGCCCGCGACCAGCCCGACGCCCACACACGACGACGGGCCCACGACCGGCGCCCCGGATCCGAGCCCGACTCCGACCGGGTCGGAGACGTCGGTGCCCGCGACCTCACCCGGCAGCAGCACACCGACCGGGACCACCAGCACCCCGACCGGCCCTCCGCCGACCGTCACGCCCTCCGAGAGCAGCACCAGCACGGCCCTCCCCTACTCGCCCCCTCCCCCGACCCAGACGTCGGCCCCGCCGTCCGCCCTGGAGACGACACAGGAGCCCTCCGCATCGGTCAGTTCCGAGTAGCCGCCTGAGAGGCGATTCCCGCCAGGGGCTTCATCGCCCCGCACTCCCGTCACCGCACCACCGACACGGGCGCCTTCGGCATGCCCTGAACCGGCGCTCGCGTATGCCGCGCGCCAGAAAGAGACCGGTAAGCAGCCATGAGAACCGCACGGCGGCCGGCCCTGACCGACCGCCCGACCTCAGAGCTCGCCGCGTTGCCGCGCCGGGCGCCCCTGTCCGCGCACCACCCGGAGCCCGTCCTCGACGTGGTCGTACCCGTGTACAACGAGGAGAACGATCTGGAGCCGTGCGTCCGGCGTCTGCACGCGCACCTCGGCGAGACGTTCCCCTACGCGTTCCGGATCACCATCGCCGACAATGCCAGCACCGACCGGACCCCGCGGATCGCCGCCCGGCTGGCCGCCGAGCTGCCCGGCACGGACTGGATCCGGCTGGCCGAGAAGGGTCGGGGCCGCGCGCTGCACGCCGCCTGGTCGCGGTCCCGTGCCCCGGTGCTGGCCTACCTGGACGTGGATCTGTCCACCGACCTCGCGGCGCTGCTGCCGCTGGTCGCGCCGCTGATCTCGGGGCACTCGGACGTCGCCATCGGCACCCGGCTCGCGCGTGGTTCCCGGGTGGTGCGCGGGCCGAAGCGGGAGATCGTCTCCCGCTGCTACAACGGGCTGCTGCGCTCCACGCTCGCCGTGGGGTTCTCCGACGCGCAGTGCGGGTTCAAGGCGGTGCGGCGGGACGTCGCCGAGCGGCTGCTGCCGCTGGTGGAGGACCAGGGGTGGTTCTTCGACACCGAGTTGCTGGTCATCGCCGAGCGCGCGGGGCTGCGGATCCACGAGGTGCCGGTGGACTGGGTGGACGACCCCGACAGCCGGGTGCGCATCGTCTCCACGGCACTGGCCGATCTGCGGGGCATGGCGAGGCTGGGCCGGGCCCTGGCCTGCGGGCGGCTGCCGCTGAGCGCGCTGCGCCGCAGCGACGGCGACCTCGCGGGGGAACTGCCGACGGGCCTGGCCCGGCAGGCGGTGCGCTTCGCCGCCGTGGGTGTCGCCAGCACCCTGTGCTACCTGCTGCTCTACCTCGGGCTCAGACCGGTGACGGGGGCGCAGGCGGGCAACGCGCTCGCCCTGCTCGCCAGCGCGGTCGCCAACACCGCGGCCAACCGGCGGCTCACCTTCGGGGTGCGGGGGCGCGGCGGCGCGCTGCGCCACCATCTCAAGGGCCTGGCGGCGTTCCTGGTGGGCCTGGTCCTGACCAGCGGATCGCTGGCCGCCCTGCACCACACCGCGCCCGGGGCCGGCCGCGTGGTCGAGCTCATGACCCTCGTCGCCGCCAACCTGGCCGCGACACTGCTGCGTTTCCTCCTCCTCCGGGCCTGGGTGTTCCCCGCCCGCGACAACGACCGCCTTACGACAGGATCCTCATGAGCACCGTCGAGCTGAGCCGATCGCCGTCCGGCCACGAGGCTTCTGAAGTCCCCCGAAGATCCGGGGAGTTCCGCCGGCGGCTGCGCTGGGCCGCCGTGCGTTACGGTCCCGTGCTGCTGACGTACGGCGTGCTGAAGCTGGCCGGCTTCGCCGTCTTCATGTATCTGCTCGATTCCGCGGGCGACTTCCGGAAGAAGAACCCCCGTTTCGGCGGCGGCGAGCACGCCTGGGACGTCCTGGCCAGCTGGGACGGCTGGTGGTACCAGCAGATAGCCGAGCACGGATACGACCCCGCCCTGGAGCCGGTCCCGGGCGCGACGGGGCTGATCACCCTCGAAGGGAACTCGGCGGCGTTCTTCCCGCTGTACCCGGCGCTGATGCGCCTGGTCTCGGAGTGCACCGGGCTCGGGCTGTTCGGCGCGGGCATGACCGTGTCCGTGATCGCCTCGTTCGTCGCGGCGCTCGGCATCTACGCCGTGGCGCGGCGGCTGGGCGGCCACCGGGCCGGGCTGGTCGCGGCCGGGCTGTGGGCGGTCTGGCCCGGCTCGGGCACGGAGTGGTCGGGCTACTCGGAGTCCCTCTACACGGCTCTCGCCGCCTGGGCCTGCCATGCCGTCATGTCCCGCCGCTGGCTGACCGCCGGTCTGCTGACCTGTGCCGCCGGGCTCTGCCGGCCCACCGCCGCGGCGCTGGTCGCCGCCCTCGCCGTCGCCGCGCTGCTGTCCCTGCGCCGTCGCGCGGACGGTGTGCTGCGTCCGCTGGCCGCCGTGGCGATCGCACCGCTGGGACTGTTCGGCTATCTCGCCTGGGTCAACTACCGCATGGGCGACATCAACGGCTACTCCAAGCTCCAGGACGGCGCGTGGGCCCACAAGTTCGACTGGGGAGCCCACACGTTCAAGGTGCTGACGTCCCTCCCCGTCGGGCACTTCGACTATCTCTTCGCCAGGGCCTTCGAGGACGTCATCGGCGTCTGCGTCGTGCTGGCGGTGCCGGCGCTGACGGTGCTGCTGCTGCGGCTGCGCCCGCCGGCCGTGCTCGTCGTGTACACCGTGCTGTCGTACCTCATGGTGATGACGACCCAGCAGATCTTCGGCAACGTCTCGCGCTATCTGCTGCCCCTCTTCCCCCTGTTCGTCCCCCTCGCCCTCGCGATGAGCCGGCTCGGATGGCCGTCCCTGGTCACGGTCCTCGGCACGGCCGCGCTGGCCTCGGGGTCGTACGCGGGGTACGTGCTCTTCGAACTCGGAGTGCCGTAGCCGGTGTCGGTGCGTGAGATGCCTCCGAAACATTCCCTTCACGCAGGAAGTATTTAGGGGTAACGCCCGCTGCCTACCGTGCCTGCCTGTCGTCCCCAACCCGCAGCGAGGAGGCGTGGCATGAGTGCCGAGCCACGACTGGCAGAAGTCACCGATCCGGAACCGGCGCGGCAGGCGGCGCCGGGTTCCGACCAGGCCGTCAAGGAGACCCTGGAGGACTACACCCTCCGCTTCGCGCCGCGCAGTTACCGGCGCTGGACTCCGATGGTGGTGGCGACCACCGCGCTCGGCGGCATCGCCTACATGGCCGACTTCTCCATCGGCGCCGGCATCGGTCTGGCCCACGGCACCGGCAACGCGCTCCTCGCGATCGCCGTCGCCGCCGTCGTCATCTTCGTGACCGGCTTTCCGCTCGCCTACTACGGGGCCCGCTACAACATCGACCTGGACCTGATCACGCGCGGCTCCGGCTTCGGCTACTTCGGCTCGGTCCTCACCAGCGTCATCTTCGCCAGCTTCACCTTCATCTTCTTCGCCCTCGAAGGCTCGATCATGGCCCAGGGCCTGAAGCTGGGCCTCGGACTGCCGCTCTGGCTCGGCTATCTGGTCTCCACGCTCATGGTGATCCCGCTGGTGATCTACGGCATGACGGCGCTGAGCAAGCTCCAGGTGTGGACCACTCCGATCTGGCTGCTGCTGATGGTCGGTCCGCTGGTCTATCTGGTCGCCACCGACCCGGGGACCGTCGACCGCTTCCTCGCCTACGCGGGCACCGACGGGGAAGGCGGCGTCAACACCGCGTCCGTGCTGCTGGGCGCGGGTGTGTGCCTGTCGCTGATCGCGCAGATCGGCGAGCAGATCGACTATCTGCGCTTCATGCCGCCCAAGACCGAGGAGAACAAGCAGAGTTGGTGGACGGCCGTGGTGATGGCCGGCCCGGGCTGGGTGGTGCTCGGCGCGCTGAAGCAGGCCATCGGTGTGTTCCTCGCGGTCTACATCATCGCCGAGGTCGGTCCCGCCGCGGCCCCCGAGCCGATCCAGCAGTTCAAGCACGCCTTCGACGCGATGATGCCGTCCTGGATCGTCCTCCCGCTGGCCGTGGCCCTGGTCGTGATCAGCCAGATCAAGATCAATGTGACGAACGCGTACTCCGGCTCCCTCGCCTGGACCAACTCCTTCACCCGGGTCACCAGGCGCTACCCGGGCCGGATGGTCTTCGTCCTGGTCAACCTGGGCTTCGCGCTGGCCCTGATGGAGGCCGACATGTTCAGCTTCCTCAACGGCATCCTGGGCTTCTACTCGAACTGCGCGATCGCCTGGGTGGTCACCGTGGCCACCGACATCGGCATCAACAAGTACGTGCTGAAACTGTCCCCGCACGCCCCCGAGTTCCGCCGCGGCATGCTCTACGCCGTCAACCCGGTCGGTGTCGTGGCCTTCGTCGCCGCGTCCGGGCTGTCCATCGCCATGTACTTCCACGCGCTGGGCGACACGCTCCAGCCGTACTCCCCCGTCGCCGCGGCCGTCATCGCCTTCGTCCTCACGCCGCTGATGGCCGTCGTCACCCAGGGCAGGTACTACCTGCGCCGCACGGACGACGGCATCCCCGAGCCGCTTCTGGACGAGGACGGCAACCCCAGCGCCGTCGTCTACGAGTGCCATGTGTGCCGGCAGCGGTTCGAGCGGCCTGACGTGGCCGCCTGCCGGACGCACGACGCCGTGGTCTGCTCGCTCTGCCTGAGCACCGACAAGGTCGGCGACCACGTGCTCCCGGAGGCGCCCGCCGTGGCGTGACGGCCCCCGCGCCGGGTGCGCGCCGAGACGGAATTCGGCCCGCCCGTCGTTTTTCTCCCTCTCCGACGAGGCCTTTCGCGGCACCGGGCGGCATACTGATCTTGCGCTGTGCAGTGATCGGGCCAAAGGTCGGAGAGGGGAGGGCGGACATGACCAGCGAAGAACCGGGCAGAGCGGGAAGGCCCGACGAGCCGGACGGCGTTCCCTCGATCGCGGACGACGTGTGGCGGAGGTTCCTCTCGGACACCGAGGACGCCATACGGGCCTCCGCCCCCAGGGAGCCCTCCGCGAAGGAGCGCGCGGCGGGACGGCGGCTGCAACCCCCGCACTCCGTCGGCGACCTGTGGCAGCCGGAGGACCTGTGGGTCCGTGTGGCGTGGCGGGACCTGGACCGCCGTGCCAAGGCCCGGCGCGTGGGACGAGTCGTCGCCACCGCGGCCGCCGTGGCCGTGGCCCTCGGGGCCTGGTCCCAGCTGTCGACCGGCGCGGGCACGGGCGACCAGCCGGGAACGGGCACCGTACGGCAGGTGGAGGGAGCGACCGCGAGGCTGCCCTCGGCCACTCCCTTCCCTTCCGGATCGCCCTTCCCGGAGCCGCCCAGGTAGCGCACACGGGACGGGTGCCCTTCCGTCCTGTCGCCCAGGATGAGCCACAGGCTGGATCCGGTCCCTCGTCCGGGCGCGGCCCCAGCAGGCGAGTCACCGGAACGCGCACGCCGACCGAAGGGGGACAGGCATGCGGCAAGGGCGGACTGCTGCCGCTGGGCGCCGGCGAGGACGTCGCCATCGGTGCCGAGATCGGCGTCATCCTGCTGCTGCTCATGCCGGGCCCGGAGTACACGGCCGCCGACCTGGTCTCCAACCTCAGAACACCGGCGGCCCTCACCACCGCGACGAAGATCGCCACCGGCTACCGGGCCGGGATCGGGCCGATGGGCCGCTGGCGGGCCGACGGCACGCTCGTGGCCCTCGGCGAGTTCTCCATCGCCCTCGCGGGACTCGCCGTCACGGCCGGCATCGCGCCGTCCCTGGGACCGCCGGCCACGGCGTACCTCCTCGTCCTGGTCCTCCTCGGCCCGCTGACCTCCCGCCTGACCGAGCCCGTGGCGACGCGCCTGGCGGGACACTGGCGCCGGAGGAGGGCCGTGCCCGTCGCTCTCGGTGCCCACGAGAGCATCGAGGCCAGGACCCGGTCGGCCGTGCCCGACGCGCATCTACGGGTCCGGCTGTCCCACACCGCGAGCCTGACGCCCCCGTCGGGCGTTGCTCCCGGTCAGCCGGTCTTCCACCCCCGCCGCGCGTCGATCCGCTCCCATTCCGCGTCCCACTGCGCCATGCGCCGGCGGTCCAGGGACAGCCGTATCAGCCAGGCCGCCCCCAGCACCGCCCCGCCCGCCAGGGCTCCGGCCAGCGCGCCGCCCATGGTGGTGTGCAGCCAGGCCTCGCCTTCGGACACCGGTGGAGTCGTGATGTCACCGCTCTTGTTCACCCACACGGGGACCGTGCTCCCGGCGGGAGCCCGGGGCGGCACTCGCGCCTCGTCCTTGTGCGTCGAACCGTCCGGCGCGGTCCATCGCACCTCGCCCCACACCCGGTGGTCGCTCGCCGCGCGGGCCGGTGACGGACCCGGCGCGTCCTTGACGACGACCGCCGGCACCTGGTGGCTCCCGGCCCGCTGCCGTTCGACGGCCTGCTCGACCGCGCCCGCCGCCAGCAGCCCTCCGGCCAGCCCGCCCAGCAGGGCGAACACCCAGCCGGCGAGCACGACCCAGGCTTCGACGACGTCCACGCGCCGCTTGAGCGCGTTGCGTCGCCACCGCCACCACCGCATGGTCGTACGCTCTGACGCTTCCATCGGCCGACACCCCCTCGTGAGCACCGGCAGCACCCTTCCAGTGTGCGCCTGATCGGTGCCCGTGTCGGCGTGGCGCTCAGCCGGGGGACGCGGCGATCCGTACCCGGTCACTGTCGCCGCCGGAGAGGAAGGACGCCAGCGCTCGTCCCTCCTCGTCGACGGCGGTGCGCTCGGCCCGGGTGAAGCGGTCCAGCGGGGTGACCAGGACGGTGTCGGCCTCGACGCTCCAGGTCGCGGCGACCCTGCCGTCGACCAGGGCGACCCGGGCACCGGCCACCGACAGGCCGCGGTGGGCGTCGTCGATGATCCGGCTGCGGTCGTGGTAGCCGAGGATCGCGTTGTCGAAGGCCGGCAGGAACCGTACCGGGGCGGGGGTGTCGGGGTCGGGGCGCGGCGCGTCGGGGAGGTCCAGCAGTTCCCGGCCGCGCTCGTCGCGGAAGGCGACCAGTTCCTCGCGCAGGGCGGAGACGGCGGCGGGCAGTCCGGCCAGGCCGCACCAGGCGCGCAGGTCGGCCGAGGCGGCGGGGCCGAACGCGGCCAGATAGCGCCGGACCAGTGCCTGACCCACAGGGTCGGAGCCGTCGGGGTCCGGCGGGTCGATCTCGCACCCCAGCCAGGAAGAGACCAACGCATAGCGTGCTCCTCCCGACGTGCGCCACAGCCCGCGCGGCGGGAGCTGCACCGTCGGGAGCAGTCCGGCGATCAGCATCTCGCCGAGCGGCCGGGGGCCCGCCGCCGGCCAGCGGTCGACGACGGCGCGCGCGAGTTCGCCCATCGTGCGGGGTTCGCCGTCGGCCATGACGGACCGCCCGGCAGCCGCGAGTCGGCCGAGGTCCACACCGTCCAGCTCGCGGCGGTAGGTGCCGAGCACCCGCTGGCGCAGCATGGCGTCGTGGCGTGCCCGCCAGGCCACCAGATCGTCGGCGGTGACCAGGTGGACGGTGCGGCGCATGAGGTGGGTGCGCGCCACGCGCCGCCCGGTCAGCAGGTCAGACAGCGCCGTCGGCGCGAAGGCCCGCAACCGGGACCACAGCCCGATGAACGGCTCCTGCGGCTCCTGTGCCTGGAGACCGCACAGCTGCGCGACGGCGTCGAGCACCGGCAGGTCGGCGCGGTCGAGGAGCAACTGCCGCGCGAGGGTGGCGCGGTTGAGTGCCCGGGTGTTGAGAACGGTCAAGGGAGCACCTCGGCCTTCGAGTCGTGTGCCGACCCGTGGTTCGAGTGAGCCGGGCGGCTTGCCCGGTCACCGTCGCACGGGATGCGGTCAGGTCGTGACCGCATCCGGTGTCGTGCAGCTTGAGCAAGACATCTCGCTTCTCGTCAACCACGGATCGGATGCCGGACGGGAGTTGGACGGTCACGGCTGGCCGGATACCGCCGTTCCCGCGTTCCCTACTTTCCCTATAGACTTACTAGGAAAGCTTGGACGGCGCCTCGGGCCGCTGCTCAGGACGACGCATGCCCCACAAGGTGAGGAGACCTCTGCCATGGGCCCAGCCCCTGCGCCGACCGGGCCCGGACGTGCGCAATGGCTGCGCGTGGCCCGTGAGACGGCGGACGATCTGGCCACGGACGCGGTGGCCAGGGAGCAGGCAGGCAAGCCCCCGTTCGACGAGGTGTCCCGGCTGCGCGAGTCGGGCCTGCTGACGCTCCTGATACCGGCCGGACTCGGGGGCGGCGGCGAGAACTGGACCACGGTATACGCCGTGGTCCGGGAGATCGCGGCGGCCGACGCAGCGATCGGCCAACTGCTGGGCTGTCACTACTACATGTCGTTCAGCGCCCGGTTCTTCACCGATCCCGCTCCCGCCGCCGGGCTGGAGCGGCGCGCCGCAGCGGAGCAGTGGTGCTGGGGCGGTGGTCTGGCGCGGCAGGAACCGGCTCTGTCACTTGCCAGGAACGCGCAGGGGTATGTACTGAACGGCCGCCAGAGCTACGCCGCCGGCGTCCTGGTCGCCGACCGTCTCGCCGTGCGGGCGGTGCGGGCCGGCACCGGCGAGCCGCTCGCCGTCGTGGTCGATCCGGCCCTGCCGGGCGTGGTGATCGACGGCGACGCCGACCCCTTCGGGCAGCGGCTCGCGGCGGGCGGCAGCGCGGAGTTCGAGGCCGTGCCGGTCTCCGCCGACGATGTGCTGGGCTCCCTGGCCGCGGACGAGGAGGTCCTGTCGCCCCGCACGGCTCTGGTGTCGCCGGTCGGGCGTCTTCTCTCGGTGCAGCTCCGTCTCGGCATGGCCGAGGGCGTGCTCGCCGAAGCCCGTGAGTACAGCAGGACCGGCCACTCCCACTGGCACCCGGACTGGCCGATCGGCTCGCCGCGGGACCCGCAGGTGCTGACCGCCTACGGGGAGCTCACCGTGCTCACGCGCTCCGCGTCCGCGCTCGCCGACCAGGCGCGGGACGCCGTGCACGACGGGCTGGCACGCGGCGAGGATCTCGGTCACGAGGAGTACGCGGAGATCTCGGTCCTCGTGGCCATGGCCGAAGCCGCCGCGTCCAGGGCCGTGCAGGAGTCCACGGCCCGCGCCCTCGACATCATCGGTGTCCGCTCCGCGTCCGCGCGGCTGGGCTTCGACCGCTTCTGGCGCAATGCCCGGACCCACACGCTGTACGAGCCCGTCGCCCACCGGCTCCATGATGTCGGGGACTACTTCCTCAACGGCACACACCCTCCTTTCGTCCTGCCTGTGTAGCCCTCACCGGGCCGGATCGACGGCGATTGTGAACAGCGCGCTTCACTCTTGTGTCGCCCAACCGATCACCGTTGACCGGGCCTGATTTCGCTGCGACTCTCGTTCTCGTGAGCAATTCCGGGAACCACTGTCCCCGCTCCCTCTGACAGTCGACCACCACGGCCGTTGTGCCGTCCTCGTCGTCGACTGATTCCTCGCTGGTATTTCCTGCCGAGTTTCCCAAGAACGCATTCAGTCCCTCTCCCCAGCTTTCGAATGGACCTTTTCCATGGCCACGACGGCATCGACCCGACGTCAATTCCTCTCCCTGCTCGGCCTTTCGGCGGTGGCGGTGGGCTGTGGTACGACCGCCGGTGCCACCTCCGGCAAGGGCGGGACCAAGACGCTCCGCTATCAGGGCTGGGCCGGACAGGTCATCCTGCCGGAGCTGGCCGAGGACCTCGGCTTTCTGGGGGACGTGAAGCTGGACTGGGTCGGCAACACCATCAGCGGGCCGCAGGACATCCAGTCCGCGGCGACCGGCCGGATCGACTTCGGCGGCGCGTTCAACGGCGCGGTCGTCAAACTGGCCGCGAACAAGGCCCCCATCAAGGCCGTCATCAGCTACTACGGCGCCGACCAGGACGCCTACAACGGCTTCTACGTCCTCAAGGACAGCCCGCTGCGCTCGGCCCGGGACCTGCTCGGCAAGAAGGTCGGGATGAACACCCTGGGAGCCCACTCCGAGGCCATGCTCGACATCTGGCTGCAGCGGGGCGGCCTGTCGGAGTCGGACATCGGCAAGGTCGCGCCCCTCGTGGTCCCGCCGGTCAACACCGAGCAGACCCTGCGTCAGAAGCAGATCGACGTGGCCGTACTCGGCGGCCTCCTGCGCGACAAGGCCCTGGCCGCCGGAGGCATCCGCCCGCTGTTCACCGACTACCAGCTGCTCGGCGCGTTCAGCGCCGGCACCTATGTGATGACCGACCGCTTCCTGCGGCAGAACCCCGACACCGCACGGACCTTCGTCACCGGCGTCGGAAAGGCCATCGAATGGGCCCGTTCCACGCCACGCGAGGAAGTTGTCGCCAGGATGACGGACATCGTGAAGAGGCGCGGCCGCAACGAAGACCCGGCACCCCTGAAGTACTGGCGGTCCACGGGTGTCGCCGAGAAAGCGGGCCGCATCACCGGCAAGGAACTCCAGTTGTGGGTCGACTGGCTGGCCGAGCGCGGCGACATCAAGAAGGACCAGGTCACGTTGTCGGACCTCTACACCAACGAGTTCAACGCCAGCGGGAGCTGACCCTGATGCCGGAATCCACCACACCGAAGATAGAGTTCGAGAACATCACAAAGGAATTCACCGTCAGGGACCGGAAGGGGGATCGGCAGACCACCCGTTTCACCGCACTCGACGGAATCGATCTGCGGATCGCGGCCGGCGAATTCGTCGTCCTCGTCGGTCCGAGCGGCTGCGGAAAGTCGACCCTGCTGGATCTGCTCGGCGGGCTCACCCGGCCCTCCGGCGGACGCATCCTGCTGGACGGCCGGCCCGTCGACGGACCGGGCCTGGACCGCGGCATCGTGTTCCAGCAGTACGCGCTGCTGCCCTGGCGTACCGCGCGGGGCAACGTCGAGTTCGGCCTGGAGGCCACCGGCGTACCGCGACGCCAACGCGCCGCACGGGCACGGGAGTTCCTTGACCTGGTGGGTCTCAAGGGATTCGAGGACCGCCATCCCCACGAGCTGTCGGGCGGCATGCGGCAGCGCGTGGCGATCGCCCGCAGCCTCGCCTACGACCCCGATGTGCTGCTGATGGACGAGCCGTTCGCCGCGCTGGACGCCCAGACCCGCGAGTCGCTCCAGGACGAGCTGCTGCGCGTCTGGCAGCGCACCGGCAAGACCGTCGTCTTCATCACGCACGGCATCGACGAGGCCGTCTACCTGGGACAGCGTGTCGCCGTCATGACGTCCGGGCCGGGCCGCGTCAAGCAGATCGTGCCGGTCGCCCTCGGTTCCCGGGACACGACCGACGACCTGCGCTCCGGTCCGGAGTTCGCACGCCACCGGCACGAGATCTGGTCGCTGCTGCACGACGAGGTCGCCAGGGCCCAGCGGTTGGAGAAGGAGGCGGCGGGCGTATGAGTTCGGCAACCGACACGGTCACCCGGAAGAGCACGACGTCCGGCCCCACCGAGCCGGCCTCGGTCCCCTCGCCCGGGGCGCCGCCGCCGCACGCGCGCCGGGTTCCCGTCACGACGGCCCGGGTCCGTCGGGTGGTGCGCAGGCTGCCGCATCTGCTGGTGAGCGGGGCGACCAGGTCCGCGGCGATCGTGGCTCTGCTGCTGGTGTGGGAGACCGCGCCGCGCCTGGGGCTGGTCGACCGGACGTTCCTGCCGCCGGTCAGCGAGGTCGCCCGCGCCTGGTGGGAGCTGGCCGCCGACGGTTCGCTCGCCGACAACGCCCGTGCCAGCCTGGTGCGTTCGTTCAGCGGGTTCGGGCTGGCCGTGGCTGTCGCCGTGCCGCTCGGACTGCTGATCGGGTGGTACCGGCCTGTGGCCGACTTCCTCGGCCCGCTGCTGGAGGTCTTCCGCAACACCGCGGCGCTGGCGCTGCTGCCGGTGTTCGTGCTGCTGGGCATCGGCGAGACCTCGAAGATCTCGATCGTGGTGTACGCGTGCACCTGGCCGATCCTGCTCAACACCATCAGCGCGGTGCGGGGTGTCGACCCGACGCTGCTGAAGCTGGCGAAGTCGATGGACCTGTCCGCGCCCAGGCTGTTCCAGAAGGTCATCCTGCCGTCCGCGGTACCGGTCGTGTTCACCGGCATCAGGCTGGCCGGGGCGGTGTCGATCCTGGTGCTCGTCGCCGCCGAGATGATCGGCGCCAAGGCGGGGCTGGGCTATCTGATCAACGCTTCGCAGTACAACTTCGCGATCCCGCAGATGTACGCGGGCATCGTCACGATCTCCGCCATCGGAGTGGCCCTCAACCAGTTCCTGGTGGCGGTGGAGCGACGGCTCGGCTCCTGGCGGCTGCCGGCGGGCAGCTGACCGGGCGCGCCCGGCGGAACCCACCCCCTCTTCTCACAGCACCTCTGAAAGGACACCGCACATGACCACCAGCACCGGCTTCGACATCCGTAGGATCGGCGGACGCATCGGGGCGGAGATCCTCGGCGTGGACCTCTCCGGCGACCTCGACCCCGCCCTCGTCTCCGAGATCAACTCCGCGCTTCTGGAGCACAAGGCGCTCGTCTTCCGCGACCAGAACCTCGACGACGCGGGCCAGCTCCGCTTCGCCTCGCTCTTCGGCGAACTCACCACCGCGCACCCCACGGTGCCCTCCGTCGAGGGCCAGCCGCAGATCCTGCCCGTCGACGGCGACGAGGGCATCCGCGCCAACCAGTGGCACACGGACGTCACGTTCGTCCGCACACCGCCCAAGGCGTCCACGCTGCGCAGCATCGTGGTCCCGCCCTACGGCGGCAACACCCTCATCGCCAACTCGGCCGCCGCGTACCGGGATCTGCCCGAGCCGCTGCGCGAGCTGGCCGACAGGCTGTGGGCCGTCCACACCAACGACTACGACTACGCCGCCCCGAAGAGCGAGAAGGCGGCCGAGCACCGCAAGCGGTTCGTCTCCCGCAAGTACCGCACCGCGCACCCGTTCGTCCGCGTCCACCCGGAGACCGGGGAACGGGGCCTGTTCATCGGCGGGTTCGCCCAGAGCATCGTCGGTCTCGGCCCGTCCGACTCCCGTGATCTGCTGCGCCTCTTCCAGGCGTACGTGACCCGCCCGGAGAACATCGTGCGCGTCGTCTGGACGCCGGGCGACGTCGTCCTGTTCGACAACCGCATCACCCAGCACTACGCCCCGGACGACTACGGCGACCTGCCCCGCCTGCTCCACCGTGTGACCGTCGCGGGCGATGTCCCCGCCGGCATCGACGGGACACTCAGCCGGGTCGTGGAGGGAGACGACGCCTCCCACTACACCCCCTCGGTGGCCTGAGCCGCCCGCGGCCGAGGGGAGGGACATCTGTCCCTCCCCTCGGGCCGCGGCTATGGCTGCTCGGACCCGGGGTCTGTACCGAGCGGCGCGTCAGGAGGCCTCGACGTCATACGCCGACGCGTGGTCGGGAGCGCCCCCGAGGATCCCCGGCTCTACCGAAAGGCCGCGACGTGCTGCCGGGCCCACTCCGCGAACGTGCGGGGCGCGTGGCCGAGGACCCGTTCGACGTCGGGGCTGATCCGCTGCTCGGCGGGCGTGGGATCGCCGAGAATGGCCAGCGTCGTCTCGATGACGGCCTCGGGCATGAACCGGAGCATCTGCTCCCGTGCCTCCTCACGGGTCTGCTCGACGAAACGGACCGGTTCGCCCAGCGCGTCCGCGATCGACGCGGCCCGTTGCCTCGGCGTGCTGGGCTCGGGCCCGGTCAACTCGTAGGTCCGGCCGGCGTGCCCGCTGTCGCGCAACGTCACGGCGGCCGACTCGGCGATGTCGCCCGGGTCGACCGTGGGCAGGCCGACGTCGGCGAACGGCGCGGCGACGGTCCTGTGGGTGCGTACCGACTCCGCCCAGGCGAACATGTTGGAGTGGAAACCCGCCGGGCGCAGGACGGTCCAGGCGAGGCCGGACTGCCGTACGGCGTCTTCGATGGCGCGTGCCGTTCCACCGTGCGAGGCCGACTCGGGCCGCGTGGCGACTCCTTGCGAGGACAGCAGCACGACCCTCTCCACTCCCCCGGCCTTGGCGACGTCCAGGAGGTGCCGGGGATTCAGCAGGTGGGCGCTGGGCCCGCCGTTCTGCAGGAACAGCGCGTCGGCGCCGTCGAGAAGCGGGCGAAGGCTCTCGGCGTCGGCCAGGTCGGCCCTGCGATGCGGAAGGCCCTCTGGGACGTCCGCGCCGGTGATGTTCCGGGATGTCGCGGTCACGCGCTCACCGGCCGCCACCAGCGCCCGCACGAGCGAACTGCCGACGTTTCCGGTCGCCCCCGTTACTACGATCATGACCAACTCCCTCTGTCTGCAATGTGGTTGACGCTCCCGCGGCAAGGACGGGCGGTAACAGTGGGACGCTAGCACCGGAAGTAAAGTAGGTACCTACAGGAAAGTGACTGTCCGAAGGGGAAGCGCATGGCCGAAGACACCGCACCGCCCGCGTCCGACGCGACGACCGAACCGGCGCTCGCCTGCCCGGTCTCGCCGGTCGTCGACATCGTCTTCAGCCGGTGGACCACTCCGGTCCTGTGGACCCTGCACACCCACGGCCGGCAGCGCTTCGTGGAACTGCAGCGGCGTATCGCCCGCATCACTCCGAAGGTGCTGACCCAGCGTCTGCGCCAACTGGAGCGCGACGGGCTGGTCGTGCGCACGTACCACCCAGAGGTTCCCCCTCGCGTCGAGTACGAGATCAGCGAACTCGGCCGCAGCCTCGCCCCGCTCTTCGCGCATCTCTCCGAGTGGGCGGCGGGCAACCTGGACAAGGTCGACCGGGCCCGCCGCGAGTACGACGGCGACCCGGCTCGCTAGTACACGGTGATTCCCTGAGGTGACCCGGTGTCAGTGGGACTCGCGGGTCACCTCGGAGCCGCTGGAGCCCACGAGGAAGTCGAGGTCGGCGCCGGTGTCGGCCTGGAGGACGTGGTCGACGTAGAGGCGTTCCCAGCCGCGCCGGGGGTTGGCGAAGCCGGTGACGGTGGCCTTGCCGGGGCTTCTGCCGGCGAGTTCGTCCGCGGGGACGTCTACGTCGATACGGCGCGCCTCGACGTCGAGAGTGATGAAGTCGCCGGTTCGCACGAGGGCGAGCGGGCCGCCGGCGGCGGCCTCGGGCGCCACGTGCAGGACGACCGTGCCGTACGCGGTGCCGCTCATCCGGCCGTCGCAGACGCGGACCATGTCACGCACTCCCTGTTCCAGCAGTTTCTTGGGCAGGGGCATGTTCGACACCTCGGGCATGCCCGGGTAGCCCTTGGGGCCGCAGCCGCGCAGGACGAGGACGGAATCGGCCTCGACGTCGAGTTCGGGGTCGTCGATACGGGCGTGGAAGTCCTCGACGCTGTCGAAGACGACGGCCCGGCCCCGGTGCCGGAGCAGGTGCGGGGAGGCGGCGGCCGGTTTGACGAGCGCGCCGTCGGGGGCGAGGTTGCCGCGCAGGACGGCGATGCCACCCTCGGAGACCAGCGGTTCGGCACGGGTACGGATGACCTCGCCGTCCCAGATCTCGGCGTCGTCGAGGAAGTCGGCCAACGGCCTGCCGGTGACGGTCAGCGCGTCGGGATCCAGCAGGTCGCGTACCTCGCGCAGGACGGCGAGGAGACCGCCGGCGCGGTGGAAGTCCTCCATGAGGAAGCGCCCGGCCGGCTGGAGGTCCACCAGGACCGGTACCCGGGAGCCGATGCGGTCGAAGTCGTCGAGCGACAGGTCGATGCCCAGCCGGCCCGCGATGGCCAGGAGATGGACGACGGCGTTGGTGGAGCCGCCGATCGCGGCCAGCGCGACGATCGCGTTCCGGAAGGACGCCTCGGTCAGGAACGTCCCGGGCCGCCGGTCGGCGCCCACCATGTCCACCGCCAGCCGGCCCGTGTGGTGCGCGGCCTCCAGCAGACGGCTGTCGGGGGCCGGGATGCCCGCGGTACCCGGTACGACCGTGCCCAGCGCCTCCGCCACCAGCGCCATCGACGAAGCCGTGCCCATCGTGTTGCAGTGACCACGGCTGCGGATCATCGCCGACTCGGAGCGGGTGAACTGTTCCTGGGTGAGTGTGCCCGCCCGGACCTCCTCCGACAGCTTCCACACACCGGTGCCGCAGCCCAGCAAGCCACCGCGGAAGGTGCCGTTGAGCATCGGCCCGCCGGGAACCACGACGGCGGGCAGGTCCACCGAGGCCGCGGCCATCAGCAAGGACGGGATCGTCTTGTCACAGCCGCCGAGCAGGACGACGCCGTCGATGGGGTTGGCCCTGAGCATCTCCTCCGTGGCCATCGCCGCCATGTTCCGCCACAGCATGGCGGTGGGCCGCACCTGCGTCTCCCCCAGCGACACCACGGGCAGGTCCAGCGGGATGCCGCCCGCCTCGTACACGCCGTTGCGGACCGACGCCGCGACCTCGTTCAGGTGCGCGTTGCAGGGAGTCAGGTCCGAGGCGGTGTTGGCGATCGCGATCTGAGGCCGGCCGGTGAAGGCGTCGTTTGGCACTCCGCGTCGCATCCAGGCCCGGTGTATGTAGGCGTTGCGGTCCTGTCCCTCGTACCACTGCGCGCTGCGGAGCCTCTCCATGGAGCCCTTCCGATAGAGGGTACGGAGGTCTGAGTTCCGGAACGTGATGAAGCATAAGCAGCCGGTCGACGGATTCGACAGACCCCACCGGTCGCGTCAGAATCCCGTCAATGTTCGCCCGCACGGCGCCAGAACCCCGTCAGCGGGGGCCACAGAGCCCTTGCGGACGCCTACCTTCAGGGCATGGAACGGAGCTCACCGGCAGCCCCGGCCGGCGACCGCCACTGGCGTGACGGTGCGCGGCTCGCGGTGAGTTGCGCCCTGGTGTTCTGCGCCATGTGCCTGCTCGTCGACTGGGACGGCGGAAGCCTGACACTTCTCCGTGCTCTGCTCTGGGGCGTCCTGTCGGCCACGGTGTTGGGCGTCCTGCTGCCGCCGCAGGTCAGCGCGGGCCCCGGTTGGCTGACCGTTCGCACCCCTTGGCGCCGGATCGTCGTCCGCACGGACGCGCTGACGGCCGTACATCAGCACGAGGGGGTCTCGTCCCACCTGGTTCTGCGGGACGTCCACGGCCAACGCCTGGAACTCGACCCCCGGACCCTCGCGGCCAACCCCCTGCTCTGGCACGAACTCGACACGGGCGTCCGCCGCTCCCTGGAGCGTGGCACGCTGCGCCACGGCGGGGATGTCCTGGAACGGCTCGGCCACCGCATCGACGACGAGACGGGGCACGCGGTGTTCCGGGCCTCCGGCCTCTCCTGAACCTGGCGGCAGCGCGTTCGGGCGTTCGGCCGGGCGCCGGTGCACCTCCCCGGCGCGCGACAGGTGTCGCGAGCAGCTGTGCGCGGCCCCTTTCACCGCCCACGCCTGGGTGGAGGCGGACGGCAGCCCCGTCGGTGAACCCCCGGACACCGCCGTCTACCGGCCGCTGATCACGGTGGAGGCGCCGCACGGCGGGACAGGTGGTTCCGGGAGTGTCGTCGCCATTCGCTGGTCCTGGTGCCGTAAGTCTCGCGGAAGCGCCGGAAGAAGTGGGCGGGATGGGCGAAGCCCCAGGAGCGGGCGATGGCTTCCACGGCGCGACAGGCCTGTTCCGCCGCGGCCAGATCCTCGCGGGCGCCCTCGAGCCGGCGGCGGATGACCCACTTCTCGAGACTCAGACCGCCCTCCTCGCACAGCCGGTAGAGCGTGCGCACGGAGACGCCGGGCGCCCGGGCGACGCGCTGCGGCGTGAGCCGGCTCGGTGAGATGTGCGCGAGGCCCGCATCACCCACATCGGCGGCCCGACCACGCTGATGGGCATGCCGGAGACGTGACCCGGCCCGGTCCGCTGCACGATGACGGCATCCCGGGCGAAGGCCGACGGGCCGCCGAGTCGGAACTCGCGCGGGCCCCCGCCGGCATCCGCGCACCGTTCCGCCGGCTGCCCGTCGGCGGCGCACTGGAACTGACGGTGTGAGGCGCCGATCGGCCATCCTCACGTGTGGTGCGGCAGGGGGCGGTCAGTCCACGATCACCTCATCACGCGCCGCCGGGGCCGCTTGGGTGAGCGCTCCGCCGAAGTTCCCCTCGACCTCCGCCTTCTCCGCCGCGTTCGGATACGCGTTCGTGCACGCGGTGCCCGCGGTGGAGCCGGACATCAGGCTGGAGCACGGTCCGGGCTTGCGATCCGGCAGGCCCAGGATGTGCCCGAGTTCGTGGGCGGAGATACGAATCGTGTTGTAGCCCTGGTCCACGGCCTGCCGCCCGATGTAGACGGTTCCGTTGCCCAGGGTGGTGGGCAGGGCGCGCGGCCAGCCGTTGTCCGCGAGGACCCGTATGTTCGCGCGTTGCCCGGCGGCGGCCGGCCGCAGCTCGACGGCGTCGACGCTCTCGTTCCAGATGGCCGCGCCCCGGTCGACCGCGGTCCTGAACTCCGCCGAACCGCCGGCGTCGTAGAGGAGCACACGGGCGGCGCGGGAAGCCCCCTCCGCCTCAGGGGAAGCGGCCACGGCCTGGCCACCGGCCAGGGAGAAGGACACCATCAAGGCAGCGGCCAGGCCACCGGTCAGCGTACGGACGTGCATGATCGACCTCCTTGTGGGGGAAGGCAGTCGTGCTCATGACATTCCCTGGCCCACTGCCCACCGGAGACGACGATGAATCCGTCAATCGACTGAACATGGCTTTCCGGCACGGCTGTTCGGCGCACCATCGGAAGGGACCCGGCCCTCAGCCAGCCTGTACACGACGCCTCGACACCGGCGCCGACAAGAACAAAGGCAAGGAGACCGCTCTCCTTGCCACTCTCAACTTATAGCGCGCCGGGGGGCTTGCGGCAAGGCCCGGGGGGTGGCACAGAATCTTCGGCCGAGGCCCCAACCTGCGGATATGTGGGGGCCACAGCATGCGACACGACCGCCTCGGAGGCATCGCGATGATCCAGCAGTATGTGTGGGACCTCCAAGAGGTCGACGAGACGCGGGGCTCGGTCGTCGGCGGAAAGGCCGCGCACCTGGGCGTGCTGTCGCAGATCGAAGGCGTCCGCGTGCCCGCCGGCTTCTGCGTGACGACGGACGCCTTCCGGCGGATCATGGCGGAAGCTCCGTCCGTCGACGAGCAGATCGATCGGCTGGCGCGCGTGAACCCCGACGACCGGGACGCGATCCGCACCCTCAGCGCGGAGATCCGCCGAACCATCGAAGGGACCGCCGTCCCGGACGATCTCGCGGCGGCGATCACCAGCCCGCTCACCCGGCTCGGCGAGCAGGCCGCCTACGCCGTCCGGTCCAGCGCCACGGCCGAGGACCTGCCGACGGCCTCCTTCGCCGGCCAGCAGGACACGTACCTGAACGTCGTGGGACCGACGGCGATCCTCCAGCACATCAGCCGGTGCTGGGCCTCGCTGTTCACCGAGCGGGCCGTGACCTACCGTCAGCGGAACGGCATCGACCACCGAACGGTCCACATGGCCGTGGTCGTGCAGCGGATGGTCTTCCCGCGGGCGGCCGGCATCCTGTTCACGGCCGACCCCATGACGGGCCATCGAAGAGTCGCCACCGTGGACGCCGGGTTCGGCCTCGGCGAGGCCCTGGTCTCCGGCCTGGTGAACCCGGACGTCTTCAGGGTGCGGGACGGCGAAATCGTCTCCAAGGCGATCGCCGCCAAGGAGCGTGCCGTGCAGGCCCTCCCGGGCGGCGGTACGCGGGAAGTGGCGATCGACTCGCTGCGGCAGGAGCTACCGGCGCTGACGGATGCGCAGGTCGTGCGGCTCGTCGAGCTCGGGCGGCGGATCGAGGCGTACTTCGGCCGCCCGCAGGACATCGAGTGGTGCCTGGTCGACGACGAGTTCCAGATCGTCCAGAGCCGGCCGATCACCACGCTGTTCCCCGTCCCCGAGACCGGCGACCAGGAAAATCACGTGTACGTCTCCGTCGGTCATCAGCAGATGATGACCGACCCGATGAAGCCCCTGGGGCTCTCCATGTGGCAGCTGATGGCCATGGTGCCGATGCATGAGGCCGGTGGGAGGCTGTTCGTCGACGTCACCCGGCGCCTGGCCTCGCCCGCGAGCCGCGCCGGCCTCCTGGACGTCATCGGGAAGGGCGATCCGCTGACCAGGGACGCTCTGGAGACCGTCCTCGACCGCGACGACTTCGTCCCCTCGCTCCCGGACGCGGGTCCGGGCAGGCCGCCGGCCGACGGCGCGTCCGCCCCGATCGAGACCGATCCCGCTGTCGTCACCGAGCTGATCGAGCGCAGCCAGGAGTCCGTCGCCGCCCTGGAGCGGGACATCCGGACGAAGACCGGACCGGCTCTGTTCGACTTCCTGCTGGAGGCCTTCGAGGAGCACAAGCGGGTCCTCAGCGATCCGCTGAGCATGCAGGCGATCATGGCGGGGATGGAGGCCACCTGGTGGCTCAACGAGAAGCTGCTGGAGTGGCTGGGCGAGAAGAACGCCGCTGACACGCTCACGCTGTCCGCCCCCGACAACGTCACGTCGGAGATGGGTCTGGCGCTGCTCGACGTCGCGGACGTGATCCGCCCGTATCCGGAGCTGGTGACGTTCCTGCAGGGCGTCGACGACGAGGGCTTCCTGGACGAGCTGCCGAAGCTCGCGGGCGGGACCGAGGCACGCGACGCCATCGAGGTCTACCTCGACCGGTACGGCATGCGCTGCGTCGGTGAGATCGACATCACGAGGCCGCGCTGGCGCGAGCGCCCCACCACGCTCGTGCCCGTGATCCTCGACAACGTCAGGAACTTCGAGCCGGGGGCCGCCGAGCGGCGTTTCGAGGAAGGCCGGCAGAAAGCGCGGCAGAAGGAACAGGACGTGCTGTCGCGCCTGCGGGCCCTGCCGGACGGCGAGCGGAAGGCCGACGAGGCCAAGCGCATGATCGACCGGGTCAGAACCTTCATCGGGTACAGGGAGTACCCGAAGTACGGCATCGTCAGCCGCTGCTTCGTCTACAAGCGGGCCCTGTTGGCGGAGGCCGAGCGCCTCGTGCGGGCCGGTGTGCTCAGTGAGAAGGAGGACATCTTCCACCTCACGTTCCAGGAACTCCACGACGTGGTGCGCTCGCACCAGGTGGACGACCGGCTCGTCCAGCAGCGCAAGGAGGCGTTCCGGTCGTACCAGGCGCTCACCCCGCCCCGGGTGCTCACCTCGGACGGCGAGGCCCTCACCGGGGCGTACCGGCGCGACGACGTGCCGGCCGGTGCCCTGATCGGCCTGCCGGTTTCCGCCGGGACCATCGAGGGGCGGGCCCGCGTCATCCTCGACATGGCGGACGCCGATCTCGAAGCTGGCGACATCCTGGTCACTTCCTTCACGGACCCCAGCTGGTCGCCGCTGTTCGTCGGAATCGCGGGTCTGGTGACGGAGGTGGGCGGCTTGATGACCCATGGCGCGGTGATCGCCCGGGAGTACGGCCTGCCGGCCGTCGTGGGCGTGGAGCGGGCCACCCGCCTGATCCGGGACGGGCAGCGGATCCGGGTGCACGGAACCGACGGGTACATCGAGATCCTGCCCTGACCCGCCAGGGCAACTCCCCCGCGATTGGCCTGTTTTGAGGCCGCGGGCGATCATTTCCGAGCAACCCCGCGCCCCTCCTTTTTCATCTTCTCCCAAGGAACGAAAGAGGCGCCCGGGACACCAGGGACACCTGTGATGTCCGGGCGCATCCCATCCGGAGGAGAAGCACGTTGAACCATGCCCGGCGCACATGGGTCGCCGCTGCGGCCTTGTTCGCGGTGGTCGCGGGGTCGCCAGGACTGGCGCACGCCCAACCGGCCGCCATTCCCGCCCCGTCCACTCCATCCACCCCGTCCACTCCATCCGCCGACCACGGCTCCGGCCCCGGCTCCGGCCGGGGTCTGCCGGCCGGCTGGCAGCTCACCGGCAAGAGATCCGGTCAGCAGCTGACCTGGCGCTCGGACAGACCCGTCCCCATGGGCGACGCCGCCGTCGAGTTCTACTCCGGAGACCGTCTCCTGGGCCGGCCCGTGCCCGGCGAGGACGGTCACACGTTCCGTCTCGACCTCGAAGGCGTGGCGCTCGGATCGGCGCAGGACCTCCAGGTGCGGGCCGCGGGACGCCGTCTCGACGAGTCCGGCCTCAAGGCGGACGCGAAGCGCCGGTCCGCCCGGAAGCCGGTGCAGCCCGTGCAGCCGGTGAAGCCGTCGGCTCTGCAGCCGGCCAATCCCACGGACCCCGGTGTTCCCGGCCCCTACCGCACGGTCGGCGGCGAGTACACGCTGAAGTCGGTGCGACTGCCCGGCTTCCCCGCCCCGGTGGAGATGCGCGCCACCGTCACCGCACCCGCCGGTGCTCAGGGCAAGCGGCCGCTGGCCCTCTTCCTGCACGGCCGCCACGCGACCTGCTTCACCGGGGGCGCGGACGGTGAGGCGCTCGGTGCGTGGCCCTGCCCCACCGGCTCGAAGCCGATACCGAGCTACCGCGGCTATCTGCACGACCAGAAACTCCTGGCCTCCCAGGGGTATGTGACGGTGTCCATATCCGCCAACGGCATCAACGGGCAGGACCACGCGGCGCAGGACGCCGGAACCCAGGCCCGCTCCTCCCTGGTACGGCAGCACCTCGCCCGCTGGGCCGACTGGTCGGGCGCCGGACGGACCAAGGCACCCGCGATCGTGCGGAAGGCCGCGCGGGCCGATCTGTCGCGGGTCCTCCTGGTCGGTCACTCGCGCGGCGGCGAGGGCGTGAACCGGGCCGCGATGGACAGCCTCGCCAAGCCGCCCGCGGACAAGGACGGCTACCGGGGTCCGGTGCGCTGGAAGATCCGGGGCAACGTGCTCATCGGCCCCACCGTCTTCGGGCAGAACCCGGCTCCCGAGGTGCCGTCCATGACGATCCTGCCGGGCTGCGACGGTGACGTGGCCGACCTGCAGGGTGAGATCTACGTGGACGGGACACGCGGCGTCAGCCGTGGTGCCGCCCTGCACAGCGCGGTCTACATGGTCGGCGCCAACCACAACTACTTCAACACCGAGTGGACGCCGGGGCAGGCGGAGGCGCCGGCCGAGGACGACTTCTGGAGCGACGAGGAGGAGGCGCCGGACCCGGTGTGCACGCCGGGGACCGCGACCCGGCTGACGGCCGAGCGGCAGCAGGCCGCCGGTTCGACGTACATCGCCGCCGCGGCCCGGCTGTTCGTCGCGGGCGACGACCGGGTCCGGCCGCTGCTGGACGGCTCGGGCGTCCGTGCGGCGTCCGCGGGCCCCGCGCGGGTCCTGACCCACGCCGTCGGTGCCCGTCGCACCGCCGCCTTCCTGCCGGACGCCGGGGTCACGGTGGACGGCGGCCGGCTGTGCGCGCAGGTGGACCCCGACCCCGCCACCACCTGTCTGAACCCCGAGAGCCCCGGCAGGTCACCGCACTTCGCCGAGTGGGAGACGGAGCGGGAACCGGGCCGCGACGCCGTGGCGCTCGACTGGTCTGCGCCGGGTTCCGCGGTCCAGGTGCGGCCCGGGCGACCGGTCTCCCTGAGCGGGGCCGAGTCGCTGGCCCTGCGGGTCATCGTGCCTCCCAACACCACCGGCACCCGTCTGGACATCTCCGTCACGGACACGGCGGGCAGGCACGCGACGCTCGGTGCCGTCCGCCTCGACGGACTGCCCGGCTCCGACCGGACGGCCTCGTACTGGGGGCAGGAGGTACGCATGCCGCTGACCGCGGCGAAGGCCGCCGGGCTGGACCTGAAGCGGGTGAAGTCCCTGGTACTGACCCCGCGCAGCGGATCGGGGCAGGCGTGGCTGATGGACGCCTGGGGCTGGCGTCCGGGCATGGCGGCGGTACGGCCGGTCGCGCTGCCCCGCGTGGACATCGGCCTGCTGACGGCCGACGAGGGCGACTCCGGGGTCAGGACCCTCATGGTGCCGGTCCGGCTCTCCGGGCAGGGCAGTGGCCGGATCAGGCTCTTCGTCACGGACCCCGAGACCCGTGAGGTCACCTCCCGGCTGGTGACGGTGCGCCCCGGCGGCGGCAGCGTCGACGTGCCCGTCGACGTGCGCGGCAACACCCGCTTCAGCTACGGCACGACGCATCACGTGTTCGCGAAGGCCGTCCGCGGCGCCGTGGTCGGCAACCACCTCGGCGGCCTGACCGTGACGGACGACGACCCGATGCCCACGTTCGAGGCGACCCCGCTCGCGGGCCGGGTCACCGAGGGCCAGAGTCTGAAGTGGCGGATCGACCAGTCCGCGGTCGCCGACACGGATCTCTGGATCGGGGCCGCGTTCACGCCGGTCGACGGCGGCGCGGAACTGTCCAGCACCGACTTCGACCCGCGATGGTTCGAGGAGAACACCGGCGGGTCACCGAGCCCGGCCCGGCGGTTGTCCGAGGTGGAGGTGTTCTACCCGGACATCGCCGTACCCGCGGGAGAGCTGAGCACGGAGGTGACCGTACCCACCGTAGTGGACGGGGTGAGCGAGCCGGAGGAGTCACTGCGGATGCGTCTGTCCCTCTGGGAGGACGAGCGCGGCGAAGTGGAGGGCCCGGTGCTTGACGGGACGGTGGTGGACGCGCCGTAGGCCAAGTGGACGCGAGGGCCAGAGGACGCGTCACCGGGCCTTGCCCGGCTTCACCTTCTTGTCGGCGCCGTTCACCCGCACGGTGACCTTCCTCTGGTCCCGCGCCCGGTCGGCGACGACCGCGTACGACGTGACCTTCCCGTCACGCCACGCGCAGCTGACCTCGTAGCCGCCGCGGGCCCGGAGTCCGGTGAAGGAGCCCTTGGCCTTCCAGCCGTCCGGCAGGGCGGGCAGCAGGTGGATGACGCCGTCGTGGCTCTGCAGGAGCATCTCCGCCACGGCGCCCGGGATACCGAAGTTGCCGTCCATCTGGAAGGGCGGGTGGTCGCAGAACAGGTTGGGCAGGGTGTTGTAGGTGAGCAGTCCGCGCAGCATGATCCGGGCGCGATGCCCATCGCCCAGGCGGGCGAAGAGAGCCGCCCGCCAGGGCCAGGTCCATGATCGCCGGCTGTCGCCCGACACCGTCGCGGCCGTGAAGGGCACGCCCTCCTTCTCGCCGCAACGTGCCTTGAGGGAGACGAGGGCGGCGGCCGCGAACTCGGGTGTCCTCGGGGTGATCTGGCGGCCCGGGTAGACCGCGAAGAGGTGCGAGGTGTGGCGGTGGATGTCGGTGGGACTGTCGATGTCCTCCTGCCACTCCTGCAACTGCCCCCACTTGCCTACCTTGTTCGGCGCGAGGCGGGCCTGCATGTCCTTGACCTTGGCCCGGTAGGCGGGGTCCGTCTTGAGTACCGCCTCGCAGTCGACGTAGTTCTGGAACAGGTCCCAGATGATCTGCTGGTCGTACATCACGCCGTCCTCGCGCGGCCCGTGCTCGGGTGACCAGCCGTTCGGTGCGACGAGGAGCCCGTCCTCGCGTTCCTTGAGGTGTCCCTCCCAGAACTGGCAGATCTCCTTGATCATCGGGAGGGCGAGGGTGCGGAGGTAGTCCAGGTCCTGGGTGAACGCCCAGTGTTCGTAGAGGTGTTGCGCGTACCAGGCACTCGCGACGGTGTTCCACTCCCAGGCGTTGCCGCCGAAGACGCTCTGGCTGGTGCGGGCGGTCCAGCCGCGTGTGTCCTCGCCGAAGGCGTTGCGGGTCGCCACGCGGCTGGGCACGGCCACCTGCTCGATGAACCGGACGAGCGCCTCGTGGCACTCCGGCAGGTTCGTCGTCTCGGCTCCCCAGTAGTTCATCTGGACGTTGATGTTGGTGTGGTAGTCGGACGCCCACGCCGGCTGGTTGCTGTCGTTCCAGAGGCCCTGGAGGTTGGCGGGCAGGCCTCCCGGGCGCGAGGAGCTGATCAGCAGGTAGCGGCCGTAGTCGAACATCGTCTGCTCGAGTGTGGGGTCCTCGGCGCCCGCCGCGTACCGCGCCAGCCGGGCATCGGTCGGCAGAGCGACGACGCCGGCGTCGGAGGTGCCCCAGTCGACCGAGACGCGGTTCATGAAGGCGCGCGTCTCGGCTGTGTGCTTCTCGCGCAGCTTGTCGTAGGACCGGGAGGCGGCCTTGCCGAGCGCCCTGGCGATGCCCGCTTCCGGATCGGGTCCGCGCCACCCGGCGGCGGCGTCGAGCTTGTGGTCGGTGCGGGCGTCGAGGAGCAGGGTCAGGGTGGTGCAGCCGCTGAAGCGGAGCACCGGTCCGTCGGCGCGGAAGTCGCCGTCGGTGTGCACGGCCTGGACGGTGCAGGCGTGCTTGAGGCCGTTGCCCATGACACCGCTGAAGGAGAGCCGGCGGGCACCGGCGTCGGCGGCCGTCGGCGTGTCGTCCTGTGCGGACGTCAGCGATATCGCTCCGGAGAGGCCATGGGGGCGGTCCGATGCGTAGTGGAAGACCATGACGTCCGCGGAACGGCTCGCGAAGGCCTCCCGCAGGACGCGTCGTCCGGGCACGCCGAAGCGGGTGACATGCAGTCCCTGGACGAAGTCGAGGGTGCGGCGGTAGTCGGCGACGGTCCGCTGCGTGCGGGTGTCGAAGCCCCTGCCGTCCAGCGCGATCCCCGCGATCTGGAAGCCGGTGGACGACGTGCCGGGGGTCAGGGTGAGCCGGTAGACGCGGTAGGCCGTGCTGTTGCTGATCCGGAAGGTCCGGGTCTCGCCGCGGCCGGCGAAAGGCGCTCCGGGGTCCTGTGTGTCGAGGGTCGTCCAGGCGGTCCCGTCCTGCGATGCCTCGAGCCGCCATCGCCGGGGATCGTCCTGCGGACGGTCCCGGGCCGCCGTCAGCGCGTACGAGGTGACGGCGACCGCACGGGGCAGCTCGGCCTGCCAGACGACCGCTCGCGCGGGGGCTTCGATCCGCCAGACCGTGGCCGGATCGCCGTCCACCGAACTCGAGATGTCCGTGGCCCGGCCCCCGGGCCCGGCGCCTTCGCCGGAGCCCTTGGAGTGCCCGCTCGGCGACGACAGGTACAGTGCGCCACCCGCACCGAGGTCGACACCGGACAGGCCGATCTCGCTCACCTGGAAGTGGCTGACGCCTGCCTTGGGGACGAATTCGAACCGGTAGAAGCGGTAGGCCGCAGTGTCGGCACAGGTGAATTCCTTCGTCTGGAAGCGGCTTTCGAAGGGTGCTTCCAGCGTGCGTCTGTCGAGCGTGGTCCAGGTGGCGCCGTCGGCGGAACCGGAGAGCGTCCACTCCCGCGGGTCGCGCTGCGGCACGTCGTCGGCACTCGTCAGACGGTAGGACGCGACGGCGACGGGTTCGGGAAGCTCCACCTGCCACCGCACCCTCGAACCCGGCCCCTCGACGCACCACTTGGTGCCCGGGTCGCCGTCGCACGTCTTGTCGACACCCTCCGAGGGGGAGCTGTCGTACGGTCCCCCCGGGGCCGTGACCTTCGGACTCGCCCGGGGAGCGAAGGTGACGACGATGTCGCCGAAGTTCCGGTAGGAGCCGAAGCCGGTCATTCCGGTGTCGAACTCGCTGTCCGGCTTGCCCGCGAGGGCGTTGTCGTAGTCGTTGACACCGCCCCACAGACTCTGTTCGTTGAACTGGATGCGCTCCTCGCAGGGATCGGCGAAGAGCATGGCACCGAGCCGACCGTTGCCGATCGGCAGGGCCTGCGACTGCCAGTCCAGGGCGGGCACGGAGTAGGACAGCGCCTCGCGCGACAGGGTCGGCCACGGGGCGGTCGCCACTGCGTCGGCCCCGGCGGCAGCGGCCTGCCCCACGGGAGTTCCGCCGGTCAGCTGAGCGAGCAGAGGCGCGAGGGCGAGGCCGCCGCCGACCTTGAGAATGCTGCGTCGCTGCGGTTGGGATTCATTGATCACAGTGAGATCTCCCGGCCCAGTCATCGGCTCTTTCACAGGGGCATGACGGCCGCATCGACCTATGTCGAGGGCGCAAACATCGTCACCGGGAAATAGATCGGATGTCTAGAGGGCGAGCGTTGCTTTTGCCGCCCTCTATGCCGTGATCGCCGCCGTCCTGTTCCTGGGCGGCTCCGACGCCGCACAGGCGTCGGGAACGCCGGCGGCCACTCTCATCGGCCCGGCGGTGGGACTCGGAGTCGTCCGCTACCGGAGGTCGCGGTGAGGTAGCCGGACATGGCCTCCCGGCCGGTCCGCGCCAGGGGAACAAGGCCGTCGTACGCCGAATCCAAGGGATGTTCTGTCATGTCGTCACACCTCTCAGTGGGTCGACTCCTTGGACTCGGGGCGACGGGCCGATGTTCCCGGGAACCGGTCAGTCGAGCCGGGGGCGTACGTGTTCCTGACGGGGCAAGGGGGCTCAGACGACGCCCTGTGCCGTCATGGCGTCGGCGACCCGGAGGAAGCCGGTGGCGTTGGCGCCGAAGACGTAGTCGTCGGCGTCGCCGCCATAGGTCTCGGCAGTGGCACGGCACTGGGCGTGGACCTGCCGCATGATGGTCGCGAGCCGGTCCTCGGCCCGCTCGAAGGTCCAGCTGTCGCGGGCGGCGTTCTGCTGCATCTCCAGCGCGGAGGTGGCGACGCCGCCCGCGTTGGCCGCCTTGCCCGGGCCGAAGAGGGTCCCCGCGTCACGGAAGGCCTCGACCGCGCCGGGTGTGCAGGGCATGTTCGCGCCCTCGGCCACGGCGAGCACCCCGTTCTTCACGAGGGCGACGGCGTCCTGCCGGCCCAGTTCGTTCTGGGTCGCACAGGGCAGGGCGATCTCGCACGGCACGTCGAAGACCGAGCCCCGGGCGGAGAAGCGCGCGGCCGGCCGGGCTTCGGCGTAGGCGGAGATCCGGGCCCGGCGTACCTCCTTGATCTCCTTGAGCAGGCCCAGGTCGAGGCCGTTCTCGTCGACGACGTAGCCGGAGGAGTCCGAGCAGGCGACCACCATGCCGCCCAGCGCGTGCACCTTCTCGGCTGCGTACACGGCCACGTTGCCCGACCCGGAGATCACCACGCGCCGCCCGTCCAACTGCTGCCCCCGGGTGGCGAGCATCTCCTGGGCGAAGTACACCGCGCCGTAGCCGGTGGCCTCGGTACGGGCGTGCGAACCGCCCCAGCCGACCGGCTTGCCGGTCAGGACACCGGCGTCGAAGCGGTTGGTGATCCGCTTGTACTGGCCGAAGAGGTAGCCGATCTCGCGGGCGCCGACTCCGATGTCCCCGGCCGGCACGTCCGTGTGCTCGCCCACGTGGCGGTACAGCTCCGTCATGAACGCCTGGCAGAACCGCATGATCTCGCCGTCCGAGCGGCCCTTGGGGTCGAAGTCCGCGCCGCCCTTGCCACCGCCGATCGCCATGCCGGTCAGCGCGTTCTTGAAGATCTGCTCGAAGCCGAGGAACTTGACGATGCCCAGGTTGACGCTGGGATGAAAGCGCAGGCCTCCCTTGTACGGTCCGAGGGCGCTGTTGAACTCCACCCGGAAACCGCGGTTGACCCGTACCGTGCCCTGGTCGTCCACCCACGGGACGCGGAACATCAGTTGCCGCTCCGGTTCGCACAGCCGCTCCACGATGCGGGCCTCGACGTACTCCGGGTGCGCCTCGAGCACGGGCCCCATGGTGTGCAGGACTTCCTGTGCCGCCTGGTGGAACTCCGTCTCGCCGGGGTCGCGTCGGCGGAGGTTGTCGTAGACGGCTTCGAGGTGGGCGCTGACGTCCATGTGCGTGGTCTCTCTTCGCTCAGGTGCGGGCCGGGTTCGGGCCGGCCGGATGCTCGGTCGATCTCGATGACGGACACTCACCACCACGCGTGGGCGCGCCGGATTACTCACCGGGCCGCCGCTCCGGCGCGGCCCGGCGTCGGCGGGACGGGGGCCGCGGCCCCGGCTCTTCTGTCAGCCGAGCGGGGACGCGTCCGCTTCTGACCAGCCGATGAGGGCTCCGCGCAGTGCGGACACCAGGCGGGTGGCGGCCTCTTGCTCGGTGCGTCCGCTCTTGATGAGGTCCAGGATGTCGCGCGGGTCGAACAGCGCGTTCCAGAGGTAGAGGGCCTCGTCCCCGAGGTCTCCGAGGCCGAGTTCCTCGGTGGTCTGCCGCAGCGGCTCGGTGAGCGCCTCGGCCTGCGGGGCGAGGTAGCCGGTGCCTTCACGCAGACGCTCGAGATAGCCGCGGTGCGAGCGCATCTGCGCCATCGCGCCACCGTGTTCGAGGACGAGGGACACCCAGTACCGCGACACGGCCTCCAGACGCTCCATGCCCCGAGTGCTCTGCCGGGCGCTGAAGTCGGCCAGTTCGGAGCCGACTTGGGCGCGGAAGGCGTGCAGGACCTCCTCGACGGAGGAGAAGTGCCGGTAGGCCGTCGCGGTGGACACCTCGGCGTGCTTGGCGATCTCGGCGAGACTGACGGGCGTCGGCGAGTTCTCGAACAGCCGCGCGGCGGCCTTGATGAGGTGCCTGCGGTTGCGCTCGGTGTCACTGCGCATGGGGCGACTCCTCGTCGGGTTCCGGGTCTCGTTCATCACAGGGCCGCGAGTGCGTCGGCCATGCGGCGGACGCCCTCGGTGATGGACTGCGGGCTGGCAGCGTACGACAGCCGCAGGTGTCCCTCGCCCCGGGCGCCGAACTCACTGCCGGGCCGGACGGCGACGCCCTGTGCGCGCAGGGCCGCGACGACGTCCACGGCGGGCAGGTCGAGGTCGTAGCGCGGGAACTGGTAGAAGGCACCTTCCGGGGTGCTCAGGGTAAGGCCGGGGACCGCGGCCAGCTCCTTGCGCATGAGTTCGCCGCGTTCCCGGTAGGCGGCGCGCATCCGGGCGATGTCCTCGTCGCAGTGCTCGACCGCTACGAGGGCGGCGTCCTGGACAACCGTGTTGACGGAGCCGTTGAAGGTGTTGTGGACGCGCGCGGACGCCTGGATGAGGGGCGGTGGCCCCCACAGGTAGCCGACGCGCCAGCCGGTCATCGCGTAGCTCTTGGAGAAGGTCTGGCAGTAGAGGGTCCGCTCGCGCAGGCCGTCGACGGAGATGGCCGAGGTGAAGGGCCGGCCGGTGTGGTCGAGGTCGGCGTAGGCCTCGTCGGAGATGACGATGGTGGGGGTGCCCTCGAGCAGGTCGGCGAGCGCGAGGAGTTCCTCCCGGCTGTGCACGATGCCGGTCGGGTTGACGGGGTTGCAGAAGACGAAGAGCTTGGCGTCCGTGAGGGCGTCGGCGAGCCGGTCGAGGTCCCAGTGCAGGTCCGCCGCGAGCGGGACCGGGACGACGGTGCCTCCGGCCATGGCGACGAGGTCGCCGTAGAGGGAGTAGGTGGGGTCGGGGACGACCACCTTGTCGCCCGGGTCGACGATGCCGAGGATCGCGGCGGCGAGTCCGGCGGTGCCGCCCTGGGTGATCAGGATGTCCGCGGCGGACACCGGTGTCCCGGCGATGCCGGCGAGCTTCGCGGCGAGCGCCTCACGCAGGCCGGGTTCGCCGAGCAGGGGTGAGTAGTGGGTGCGTCCGGCGCGCAGTGCGGCGTGGGCGGCGTCCGTCACCCGCTGGGGCGTGTCGAAGTCGGGCTCTCCCATCGCGAGGGAGACGAGGTCGCCCCGGGACTGGGGCTGCTGGGTCCGGCGTGAGGCGGCGGCGATGCGGGCGACGGCGTCGGCGGTGCCGAACAGGGGCGGCTGTGTGGTGACGGTGGGCGGCATGCGCTCCTCCTGGTGACGGGTGGTCAGGACTGCGGCTTCGCGTCGGCGGGCGCGCCCGCCCAGCGGCTGATCTCCAGGTCGGCGGAGGTGTCGCGCTGCCGCGTGGGCGCGACGACGATCTCCTGGAGGACGACGCGCTGGGGCAGGGCGACGGCCAGCCGGATGGCCTCGGCGACGTCCTCGGGCTGCACCATGTGGGCACGCTCGTCCGGCGCCGGGGGCCGGGCGCGGTTGTCGAGGATCGGGGTGTCCGCCTCGCCGGGCAGCACGGTGATCGCGCGCAGGCCCTGGTTGCGGAACGTGTTGTGCAGGAAGGTCATGAAGTTGCGGACGCCGGCCTTGGCCGCGCCGTAGGCGGCACCGCCGAGGAGGTTCGGAGTGACCGCGGCGAGCGAGGAGACGGTCACGATGGTGCCGTTGCCGCGCTCCAGCATGTCCGGCAGGACGGCCTGGGTGAGCTGGAAGACCGCGGTGAGGTTCACGTCGAGGACGTGGCGCCACTCGTCGTGCGGGAGCCATTGCGGGTTGAGCACGGACGAGGAGCTGCCCGCGTTGTTGACCAGAACGTCGATCGGGCCGAGTTCGCGCCGCACCCGGTCGAGGACGCGTGTCACGTCGTCCGCGCTCGTGATGTCCGCGGCCAGGGCGAGTACGGTCCCGCCTTCGGCGCGGATCATGGCGGCGACGTCGTCGAGCGCCTCCTGTCTGCGGCCCAGCAGCACGACGGCGGCACCGTCGCGGGCGAGCAGCCGCGCGGTCTCCCGCCCCATCCCGCTGCCGGCCCCTGTGATGAGCGCGGTCGTGCCGGGCGACGTCGTCACTGCTCCTCCTCCGGAACGCGGAACTTCGGGAACTTCGGAACTTCGAGGGCTGTCACGAGAATCAATTCCCAAGTGATAATACTTTCTCATTTCATGGCCGACAAGGGTGCCGTGAAACCCAGCGCCCCGAACGCCTCGGCAGCGGCGCCACCGAGCGCTCGGAGCTCGGCCTCACGGCGTGCGAAGCGGCGGAGTGAGGCCTCCCGGTCGGTCCATCGGAACCGGAGCCGCCGCCCGGGTCCGGCCTGTCCGAGCAGGGACAGTGAGGCCCTGGAGGCGACGCCGATGACCGGGTAGCCCGCGGTCAGGCTGCGATGGCGCCCGAGGACGATCAGCTCGTCGGCGTGCGGGATCTGTAGCGCTCCGACGGGAACGCCGTGCGACACGATCTCGCGGTCCGTTTCCGGATGACGCACGGGTCCGTCGAGACGGAGCCCGACATGGTCGGAGCGCGGGGTGACGTTGTACGTCGCGCCCTCCACCAACTCGCGGATGCCCGGGATCGTCTGAATCCCCTGGGCGGGAACGACGTCGATGCCCCAAGGGCCGTCGTCGAACCGCGGGACGGGGACCGGGAGCCTGAACAGCGCCGGCTCGAACAGCCGGTGCCCGAATCCCCGGAAGGCCGTCTCCAGCAGGACGCGCGAACCCCGGGTGACGCCCTGCCCGAAGCCCATCCGGGGGTCAGGTGCGGCACTGCCCAGCAGGGTGTCGACGCCGAGTGTTCCGTGCACCGCCAGATAGGTGCGGATCCCCCGGCTCATGTCCCCACGGACCCGCACCTCCTGGCCTGCCGGTACGACCAGTGGCGACCAACTGTCGGCCGGGGCGCCGGAGATGGTGATCTGCGCGGGCGCCCCGGTGACAGCGAGCAGGACGTCGGACTCGGGCACGAGGGCGAGTTCGCCACCGAGGTTCTCGACCAGGGTCGCGCCCCGCTGATTGCCGACCAAGAGGTTCGCGACGGCCGCCGAGTGCTGGTCGGCCGCGCCTCCCGTGGGCACACCGCGCCGTTCCGTCCCTCGCCGACCGAGATCCTGGAAGGTGGTGATCCACCCGGTACATGTGAAGTCGAGCGCCACGGTCTTCATACGCCCTCCCCGGTCGGCGTCAGGAAGCCCGCCTCCAGAGTCAGGGCTTCATCGCGGGTGACGGGCACGAAGCGCACGATGTCTCCGGGCCCGAACGAGACGGGGTCCGGGCGCGAGATGTCGACGATGGTGTGCGGAGTGCGCCCGACCACGCGCCAGCCGGTCGGCCCGGGGAACGGCTGGATGATCGCGTTCGTCCCGGCGATCATGATCGCGCCGGGCGCCACGTCCGTACGCGGCTCGGCCCGCCGGCGCAACGGTACGGGCACCTTGAGGCCGTCCATCATCGGGGCCATCGCCGCACCGAGGAGACAGATGGTGAAGGTCGAGCCCGCGATCGCCTCGACGACATCGGGGGGCCTCATGCCCAACTCCTCGGCCACGGAGACCAGATCGGGGCCGCTTTCGTCGTCGAAGACGACCGGGATGTCGAACGACCGCACGGCCCGGGCGGCCGTACCGTCCGCAGGCGAGGGTGCCCACCGCGCCACCAGGCGGGCCGCGTACTCCACGTGCTGGAGCGAGGTCCGCAATGGGTCGAACTCGATGAGCAGGGACTCGAGACCGGAGACGACATCGAGCACGCCGGGCGGGCGGTGCGCCAGGAACCGGTCGCGGAAGGCGATGATCCCGGCTCTGCGGACGGCCTGGTCGCCATGAGGGATGGTCACCATCGCCGCCGAGTCCCCGAAGGGCTCGACGGTGATGGCTCCGTACGGTGCTGTGGTCATCTCCTGGTAGCGCTCGGCCCTCAGCCGGCGAGCGCGGCCTCCGTCTTCCGCGCCAGGACCTCGCGCAGGCCACCGACCTCGATGCCCGCCTTGTCGAGCGCGGCACGCAGCGCGATGCCGTTCGCGAGGACGGTCGGGTGGTCTCCGTGCAGCAGCAGGACGTCGGCGTCGTGGCCGAGCGGGACCACATTGCCGTCGACCGATCGCACGGTGCCCTCGCGTACGACCTGCGCTGAGCGCTCGCCGATCAGGTCCGGGTCGTGGATCAGGCCACCTTCGTGGGAGCGCGGCACCGGCATGCCGTCGTCGCCGTAGCCTCGGTCGGCGAGGAACACGTAGCCGACCGCCAGGCCGCGCTTCCGCGACTCCTCGGCGAGCAGGCCGCGCTGGCAGATCACGATGTAGTCGGTGTTGTACGCGGCGACGGCGTCCGTGATGGCCCGGGCGTGCTTGGCGTCGGTCTGGGCGATCGAGCCCATCCGGCCGTGCGGGGCGACATGGCTGATGGTGCCGCCGTGCACCCGGGCGAAGGCGTCCAGCGCGCCGAGCTGGTAGAGGACGTCGGTACGGATCTCCTCCTCGGTCGCCTCGATGAGCCGGCGGCCGAAGCCGACGAGGTCGGGGTAGCCGGGGTGGGCCCCCAGTTCGATGCCGCGCTCGACGCAGTCGGCGACGGTGCGGTCCATGATGCGCGGGTCTCCGGCGTGGAAGCCGCAGGCGATGTTCGACGAGGTGACGAGTCCGAGCAGGGCACCGTCGTCGCCGATCGTGTAGTTGCCGAAGCTCTCGCCGAGATCGGCGACGACGGCAACCGAGTTGATGGCCATGGTCTCTCTCCTGTTACAGGGGGCGGACGGTTCAGTAGGCCGCGAGGGGCCGGCCCTTGGTCTCGCGCACGAAGGCGAGGGCGATCAGGGTGATCAGCGCGGTGAGGATGGAGGCGAATGCCGGGATGAGGTTGGAGCCGGTGGACTCGATCAGCTCGGTCATCACCAGCGGGGCGCTGCCGCCGAAGATGACCGTCGAGATGCTGAACCCGATGCTGTAGGCGGAGTAGCGCACGCTGGTCGGGAACATCTCGGCCAGCATCGTGTGGATGACGGCGGCGTGCCCGGAGAAGGCCACGGCCAGGACGATGGTGCCGACGCAGGCGAGTCCGAACTCCCCGGTGGTGATGAGCCGGAACATCGGGTACGAGACGGCGGCCATGGCGACGGCGGAGCCGGCGAGCACGGGCTTGCGGCCGATCCGGTCCGACAGGCGCGCCATGAGCGGGATGGAGAGGGCGATGGCGACCAGGCTGAACGCCGTGACGGTGAGCGCCCGCAGCATCGAGAAGTTGTGCTCGCCGAGGGAGGTCTTCAGATAGGTCGGCATATAGACGAACAGCAGGTAGTAGCCGGGGCCGTTGAGCGCGGGAAGGAAGATCGTGAGGACGATGGCCTTCAGGTGGCGCGGAGAGGTCAGGGCCTCCCTGAGCGGGTTGCGCGCCACGGTCTTCTGCTCGCGCAGTGCCTGGAAGTGCGGGGTCTCCTCCAGCCGGCGGCGGATGTAGAAGCCCACGTAGCCGAGCGGAACAGCGAGCAGGAACGGCACTCGCCACGCCCAGGAGCTCATCGAATCCTCTCCGAGCGTCGTGATGAGGACGGCGGAGAAGGCGCTGCCGAACATCAGGGCGACGAAGGAGCCCACGGCGATGTAGCTCATCAGGTGATTGCGGCGGGCGTCGGGCGCGTACTCGCCGACGAAGGACATGGCGCCTGCCACCTCACCGCCGGCGGAGAAGCCCTGCAGCACACGGAGGAGCACGAGGAGGACGGGCGCCGCGACACCGATGACGTCGTGGGACGGTATGAGGCCGATGGCCGCGGTGGCTGCGGAGATCAGCACGAGCAGCGTGGCGAGAAGCCCCTTGCGGCCCAGTCTGTCGCCGAGGTATCCGCAGATCACGCTGCCGAACGGGCGGGCGACGAAGCTGACCAGGAAGCCGACGTTGGTCAGGAAGAGCCCGCCGGCCTCGGCCTCTCCCATGATGTTGATCGCGAGATAGGTGACGAGCAGGCCGTAGATGCCGTAGTCGTACCACTCGACGAAGGAGCCGATCGCGCCCGCGACGGTGGCCTTGCGGACGACCTTGCCGTTGGCGGTGACGACACCGTCCGCCGGTGCGCCGGGGGCGTCCGACGGTGTCTCGTGACGGTCTGATGGGGTGTCGAGACGATCTGACGTTGCCATACGCGTTCACTTTCGGTGTCGCGGACTCCGGGGACGGCGTCCTTGAGGATCGTGCGCTGAGCGTGGTCGCTCCAGGCGATCGCTCCAGCGGCGAGGAGCACCCGACGTGGTGGCTGAGGGGAGGCCGGCGAGCGGGGCCTCGATGGGGGGGGGGGGAGGTTCCACGGCTCGACACCGGCCGGTGATGTCGTGGCGGAGGGCCGTGGAACAGCTTGGGAACCAAGTTGCGAACGGAATCGCGAATGAGAATAGATTCGCATTCTGGTCGGGTCAAGGGTGTGCGTTGCCCTCATGTTCACCTTCCGCTTCCGCCGCGCTTCCGCGCCCGATCCGCCTGCTCCGCCTGCTCCGCCGCTGCACATACCCCCCCTTGTGCCGGGCCCTGGATGGATGCACACTGACTCCACGAAACGCGAAACCTTTCGCATTTCCAGGGCGGGACACCCTCCGCTTCCCGGCGTGGCCGCGCCGCACCCGGCTGCCCGCGACCCGGGCCCCCTCTCCCCCACTCCCCCGAAGGAACCCGCGATGCCCCAGGACAACGTGCGCGTCAGCAGTGCGTGGGAACGTGTCGACGACCATGTGCTCAAGCAGTTCCGCACCCATTCGGTGGCCAACCTCGGCGACGCCCTCGACCGGCTCAACATCGCCGACGGCGGCATCGCCCCGATATGGAAGGGCGCCAAGGCCGTCGGCACGGCGCTCCCGGTCCTCACCGTGGCGGGCGACAACAAAGCCGTCATCGCCGCGCTCGAACACATCCGCCCCGGCGACATCCTCGTCATCAACGCCTTCGGCTACGACGGTCGCGCGATCGTCGGTGACAACCTCGCCCAGCGCTTCGCGGTGCACGGGGCCGCGGGCGCGGTGATCGACGGTTTCGTACGCGACGCCGAGATCATCGAACAGCTCCGCGTCCCCGTCTTCGCCCGCGGGCTGACTCCGGCCGGTCCCTTCAAGAACGGCCCGGGGACGATCGGCGAGGCCGTCGCCATCGGCGGTGTGGTGGTGAACCCGGGCGACATCGTCGCCGCCGACGGGGACGGCGTCATTGTCATCCCGCCGCACCGCGCCGAGGGAGCACTCCGGGCCGTGGAGGAGATCGTCGCGCGCGAAGCCGCACTGGACGCCGAGGTCGAGGCGCTGCGCGACAAGGCCGCACGATGACGGGTCAGGACCAGCCCCCCAGCCGCCTCCGGGTCGCGGTCGCCGCACCGCTGTCCGAGGAGAACTGCGCGCGTATCCGGGAGTTGGAGCCGCGGATCGACCTCGTCGTCGACCAGCGTCTCCTCCCGCCTATGCGCTGGCCCGCCGACTACGCGGGAGATCCGGACTGGAGGCGCACGCCCGGGCAACAGCGCGCGTACGAGGCCGCGATCGACTCGGCCGACGCCCTGTACGGCATCCCCGACGTGGACCCCGCGGCCCTGGCACGCGCCGTCCGGGCCAACCCGCGCCTGCGCTGGGTGCACACGATGGCCGCGGGCGGCGGCGGTCAGGTCAAGGCGGCAGGACTCGACGCCGGCGAACTCCGCAGGGTCCTCTTCACGACATCGGCCGGGGTGCACGGACGCCCCCTCGCCGAGTTCGCCGTCCTCGGCGTGCTCGCCGGCGCCAAGGACCTCCCCCGCCTGCGGCGCCAGCAGCGCGACCACGCGTGGAGCGGTCGCTGGACGATGGGGCAGGTGAGCCGCCAGACCGTTCTGGTCCTCGGGCTCGGCGGGATCGGCCGGCAGGTGGCCGCGTCCGTGCACGCACTGGGCGCCACAGTCATCGGCACGAGCAGAAGGGACGTCTCGGTCCCGGGTGTCGCCACCGTGGTGCACCCCGACCGCCTCACCGAGACAGCACCCCTCGTGGACGCCGTCGTCAACACCCTCCCCGGCACCGAGGCGACCGAACACCTCCTCGGCAAGCGGTTCTTCGACGCCCTACGGCCCGGAGCCTGCCTCGTCAACGTCGGCCGCGGCAGCGTCGTCGACGAGACCGCCCTCGCCGACGCCCTCGACTCCGGCCAGGTCGGCTTCGCCGCACTGGACGTGTTCGAGGCCGAACCGCTGCCCGCCGACAGCCCGCTCTGGGACCACGAACGCGTGCTGGTCAGCCCCCACACCGCCGCCCTCGACGCGGCGGAAGACCGCCTCATCGCCGAACTCTTCGCCGCCAACGCCACCCGGCTCCTCGACGGACACGAACTCGTCAACCGGGTCGACACCGTCGAGTTCTACTGATCAGGAGGACAACCACGCACATCGATGCCGCGGCTCGATCCGGTGACGAAGGCGGCCCTGCCGGTGAGATCGCAGGGGGAACCGAGCATCGCCGCGGGACTGACGGACGTCGGGGCCACGCTGGTCCTCAACGGCCTCGATCCCGTCCGGCTGGAAGCCACGCGCGCGGCGTCGGCCGTCCGCTTCGGTGACCACCGTGTCGCGGCCCGCGCGTTCGACATCGTCGACGAGGATGTCGTGGCAGGGGCCGTCGCCTCGGTCGAGTCCGAAGTCGGCGGACTGCACACCATCTGCGGCTCCGACCCGCACTACCGCCGTGGACGCGGACGCCGTGATCGAGTCGTCGGCAGCCACCGGGGTCTGGCCTCGGCCATCCGGGACACCACCCGCGGCGGGACGGTGGTCGTGGTCGGCCTCCTGCCGATCGGTGACCAGCCGGTCCCCTCGCGCGCGCCGTCACCCGGGAACTGCGCCTGATCGGCTCGTTCCGGTGCCGGGGCACCCCGTCGTGGTCCCGCGGATCCCGAGCAACCGGGCACGCCCAAGAGCACGGCGCCCGTGACGTTCGCTGCCGCAAGGTTGATACTTTCCGGCAGCAGCGCTCCGACCGACCGCCACCGACCACGACAGGAAACTGATGGCCTGTCATCAAAGTCAGCACCAAGTCAGCATCAGTATCGCCACAGCCCGCCCCGGACCGCTGCGAACCACCAAGATCCAGAACTGGCCCGGCACATCCTGACCTGAAAAAATGAAGGTCAGAGGTACGTCTGTCAGTCTCACCAGGAGGTACCCGTGAAGATGCTGATCAACGTCCCGGAGACCGTCGTCGCGGACGCGCTGCGCGGTCTGGCGGCTGCCCACCCGGAGCTGACCGTGGACGTGGAGAACCGGGTGATCGTGCGGCGGGACGCTCCCGTGGCCGGAAAAGTGGGGCTGGTCTCGGGCGGAGGCTCGGGACACGAGCCGTTGCACGGGGGTTTCGTGGGGCCCGGCATGCTGTCGGCGGCCTGTCCGGGTGAGGTCTTCACCTCCCCGGTGCCCGACCAGATGCTGCGCGCGGCCGCCGCCGTGAACAGCGGGGCCGGGGTGCTGTTCATCGTGAAGAACTACACCGGCGACGTGCTCAACTTCGACATGGCCGCGGAGCTGGCCGAGGACGAGGGCATCCAGGTCGCGAAAGTGCTGGTCAACGATGACGTGGCGGTGACCGACAGTCTCTACACGGCCGGCCGGCGTGGCACCGGCGCGACCCTGTTCGTGGAGAAGATCGCCGGTGCCGCCGCCGACGAGGGCATGCCGCTGGAGCGAGTGGAGGCCATCGCCCGGCAGGTCAACGAGAACTCCCGCAGCTTCGGTGTCGCGCTGAGCGCCTGCAGCACACCGGCCAAGGGCAGCCCCACCTTCGACCTGCCGACCGGTGAGCTGGAGTTGGGCATCGGGATCCACGGCGAGCCCGGCCGGGAGCGGCGGGCGATGATGACCTCCGGCGAGATCGCCGAGGCCGCCGTCGAGGCCGTGGTGGAGGACCTCCAGCCGCGCAATCCCGTACTGGTCCTCGTCAACGGCATGGGTGCGACGCCCCTGCTCGAGCTGTACGGCTTCAACGCCGAGGTGCACCGTGTGCTCGCCCAGCGCGGGGTACCCGTGGCCCGGGTCCTCGTGGGCAACTACGTCACCTCCCTCGACATGGCGGGCGCCTCGCTCACCCTGTGCCAGGTCGACGAGGAACTGCTGCGGCTGTGGGACGCGCCGGTGAAGACCGCGGGTCTGCGCTGGGGCATGTGACACACAGGGGGTAGAGGATCACCACGTATCTACCAGGCAAGGAGATCCAGTGCTCGACGCCGCTTTCTTCCGCCGTTGGATGACGGCGACCGCCGCGTCCGTCGACCGTGAGGCGGAACGGCTCACCGCCCTCGATTCCCCCATCGGGGACGCCGACCACGGCAGCAACCTCCAGCGCGGGTTCACGGCCGTCGCGGCCGCCCTGGAGAAGGAGGCCCCCGGCACGCCCGGCGGGGTGCTGACGCTGGCCGGACGCCAGCTCATCTCGACGGTCGGCGGTGCCTCGGGGCCGCTGTACGGCACACTGCTGCGCCGCACCGGCAAGGCGCTCGGGGATGCCGGCGAGGTCAGCGCGGAGCAGCTGGCCGAGGCGCTGCGGACGGGGGTGGACGCGGTCATGACGCTCGGCGGTGCCGCCCCGGGCGACAAGACCATGATCGACGCGCTGGTGCCCGCGGTGGACGCGCTCGGTGACTCGTTCGCGGCGGCGCGGGCCGCCGCGGAGGAGGGCGCCGTGGCGACGACGCCCCTGCAGGCGCGCAAGGGCCGGGCGAGCTATCTGGGCGAGCGCAGCATCGGGCACCAGGACCCGGGCGCCACATCGGCGGCGCTCCTCGTCGCCGCACTCGTGGAGGCCGCCGATGAGTGACGAGCGGCTGGTGGGAATCGTGCTGGTGTCGCACAGCGCGGAGGTGGCCGCGTCGGTCGCCGCGCTGGCGAAGGGGCTCGCGGGCGGTGGTCCGGCGGTGCCCGTCGCTCCGGCGGGCGGCACCGAGGGCGGTGGGCTCGGCACCAGCGCCGAACTGATCGCCGCGGCGGCCGCGTCCGTCGATCGCGGTGCGGGCGTCGCCGTCCTCACCGACCTGGGCAGCGCGGTGCTCACCGTGAAGGCGCTGCTCGCGGAGGGCGACGAACTCCCGGAGCGGACACGGCTGGTGGACGCCCCGTTCGTGGAGGGAGCCGTGGCCGCTGTCGTCACGGCGGGCACCGGCGCCGATCTGGCGGCGGTGGAGTCGGCCGCCGCGGAGGCGTACACGTACCGGAAGGTGTGAGACCGGCCCCGGGCACGCCGGACGGCGGCGTGCCCGGGCATGGCGAGCCATGGTTGATGCCCCGTCAATCACTGGGCCCCGTCGACGAACCGTCTCGCCGCCCGCTCCCCCGTCGCCACGGCCGCCGCGTGGTCCTCGATGGGCGACACCCGGGTGTTCTTGAAGACGATGTAGGTGACGCCCGAGGCGATGCCGCCCCGGAGCGGGTGGGGACGGATGCCGAGGGCCTCGGCGGTCGCGTAGGACGCCTCCCCGATGACGCCCCGCGGGCCCGTGTCACCGACCACGGCGTACTGCACCTGGTCGCGGTAGACGACGGCCACGGCCGAACCGCCGCCCACGCCATGGTCCCGGTAGTCCCAGATGCGGCTCGGGGCGGGCACGACGACGAAGGGGAGACGTTCGGCGCTCAAGGGGCGGCCGTCGGACTGCGGGTAGGCCGTGCCGGCGGCGAAATGGGGGTCGGTGCGGCGGTTGCAGCGGGGGCCGGGGCGGCCGTCGCAGTCGATGTCCATGTCGGCCTTCCAGAAGACGGCGTCGCGGGTACCGCAGACCGGGATCTTCGCGGCGGAGCCGTTGTCCTTGCGGTACCGGCCGCGGGACACCGGAGCGCAGTCCCGTGCCCTGGCCAGCAGGTCGGCGGCGCTGACGGGGTCCCCGCGCGACACCACCGGGCGCCACACCACCGGGCGCCACACCACCGGCTGGGTGCGCGGCTGGGCCGGCGTGGCGACCGGTGCCGTCGGGACGATCAGGGCGGCACTGGCCGCGGCCAGGGTGAGCGACTGGACACGCACGATGAGTGAGCCTCTCCTGAGGGGACCTGACGGGCAATCAGCCGCATCTGTTCCCCCGGGCTGTTCGTCCGGTCACCCCTTGAGGGCCGGACGGCCCACGCCGCCAACCACCGGCAGGGGCCGGGGACCTGAGTCCGTGTGAGACCCGGGCACCCCGGCCACCCGTGCCGGCACGGGATCTGCGACGACAGCGGTCCGCGCGACAGGTCCGAACTCTCGTGCGTATGCCAGGAGTTCGGCCGTGAGTGACTTCAGCATACGTAACCCTCCCGGGTGGTCACGAACTGCGAGGGTGACGCGCGGCCGTCTCGGCACCCCGCGTCACCCTCCCCCACCACCCTCTTGAAGTGACCGCGTCAGCCGCGTCATATTGGTCCGTACCATTCCCGAGTGTCATCCCGGGAGGCAGTACCGTGCGACACGTCCTCGTCCCGTTTCCCGCTCCCGCCCGTCTCCTCCGGCGCGTCGCGCTCTGCGCGGCCCTGGCACCGGCCGCCGCTTGCGGCTGGACCGGAGCGGAGGAGAAGGACGTCGGTGGTGCGCCCGGGGCACCGACGGGCGTCACCGCGGACGCGGGCAGCGCGACGAGCGTGCACGTCATGTGGAACGTGACCGCGCGGGCCGACGCCTACGAGGTGTATCGGGGCACCACGAAGGCCGGAGAAGTACCGGGTCCGAGGCACATGGTGGACGTCACCGGGCTCCGGCCGTCCACGCTGTACGTCTTCACCGTACGGGCGCGGGACGCCGACGGGAGGCTCGGGCCGCCCAGCCGTCAGGTCCGGGCGCGGACACCCGCTGCCGTGGCGGACGACCACTCGGCGCCGACCCGCCCCTCGGGCCCCGGCGGACGGGCCGCCGGAAACCGGGCGGTCCAGCTGTCCTGGTCCGCCTCGACGGACGACCGGGACGTGGTGTCGTACGACATCCACCAGGGAGCCGCGAAGATCCACAGCGTGAGCGGGGACCAGACGGCCGCGGTGGTCACGGGGCTGCGGCCCGGCACGTCCTACGCGTTCACCGTCCGGGCCAGGGACGCGGCCGGCAACGTCTCCCCCGCCAGTACCGCCGTCCGCCTCACCACCCCGGGCACGGACGACGGCCGCGCCACGGCCCCCACCGGCTTCCGGGCGACGAGCCACCGCGAGGACGGGGCGTACCACGTCGACCTGAGCTGGGTGCCGCCCCGTGCGGACGGCGAGATCACCGAGTACCAGATCCAGCTGGACGGCCGCGCGGCCACGTCCCTCGTGTACGGCGGCAGCGCTCCGCGCGACCGGGCGACGCACAGCTTCTACGTGGGGCAGGTCTCCGGTGCCACCCACCGCGTCCGCATCCGGGCGATGCTGCCCGACGGCACCTGGGGCGGCTTCTCGGCGGAGCGGACGGTGACGACGGGCGCGCGACGGTGACGGCGGCACCACGGCGACGGGACCGGCCGACGGACCCTGTCACCTGCACGGCGGAACCCGGCGTGCGGCCGGGGCCCGGGGCGCTTTGGCTGACCCCTGAGGCAGCACGGGCGACCCCGACCCTCGGCGGCGCTAGGGATGTACCGCCAACCGTGCCGCCGGAGGGCAGTCCACATGCGCAACTCATCGCCAGTTCTCCGCTCCGGCCTGACCGTGGCAGCCGCCGCCGCTCTGTCCCTCGCCCTGGCCGCGGTGCCCGCAGTGGCGGGCCCGGGCATCTCCGTGAGCACCACGGGTAACACGGTGTCGGTCACGACCAGCGCGTGCACCCAGATCAACGGCAGCTGGGGCACCGCCTCACTGCTCACCAGCAGCCAGGGCAGCTTCGCCCAGGGGCGCCAGGTGACCCTGTCGGGGACGTCCACGAGTCAGTCCGCCGCCTGGTCGAGCGTCAGCGCGGGGACGTACACCGTCATCGTCATCTGCTCTGACGGCACGACCGCGGGCACCCAGTCCGTCGTCGTCTCCCCGACGCCCTCCCCCACGACCACGAGGTCCCCGTCCCCGTCCCCGTCGGCGTCGCCGTCCCGCGGCGTCATGGGCGGTTCCGGCGGAAGCGCCACGGACTACGGGACCGTCACGCTGGTGGCCGGCGGCACACTGGTCGGGGCCGGCCTGCTCGGGACGGCCTGGTACCTGCGCCGCCGCAACAAGCCGTACCGGTTCTGACCCGGTACGGACGGTGGCCCGCCCTCCCGAAGCGCTCCGGTCGGGCGGGCCACCGTCACACCCGGATCAGGCCGGGCTGGTCGGCTCGCCGTCCGGAAGCTCTGCGAATTCCGCAAGGGCGCTGCCGAGCCACTGGGTCCAGAAGGTCTCCAGGTCGATGCCGGCCCGCAGCACCAGATGCCGCAGCCGGTCCTCGGTGCCGTCCCGGCCGGGCGGGAAGTCACGCTGCTCGATCTCCCGGTACTCCGCCAACTGCCGTTCGTGCAACCGCAGATGGCGTCGCAGATCGGCCTCCAGGCCCGCCGTGCCGACCACGGCCGCCGCCCTCAGCCGCAGCAGCAGCGTGTCGCGGTGCGGCTTGGGGTTCTGGGAGGCGGCGGTCCAGCGGGCCAGTTCGGCGCGGCCCGCGTGCAGGACCTCGTAGCTCTTCTTCTGCCCGCGCGCCGGCTGCTCGGACGGCAGGGCCCGGATCAGACCGTCGGCCTCCAGTTTTCCCAGCTCGCGATAGATCTGCTGGTGCGTCGCGGACCAGAAGTAGCCGATCGACCGGTCGAACCGGCGGGTCAGCTCCAGGCCCGACGACGGCTTCTCGAGCAGGGCGGTGAGGATCGCGTGCGGGAGTGACATACCAGTCATCCTAGGGACGGGCCGAAGGCCCCTACAGCGCCGCCGCCAGCTCGGTGCCCTGCTTGATGGCGCGTTTGGCGTCCAGTTCCGCGGCCACGTCGGCACCGCCGATGAGGTGCGTGCTGCGCCCGGCGGCGACCAGTTCCTCGTACAGCCCGCGGCGCGGCTCCTGCCCCGTGCACAGCACGATCGTGTCGACCTCCAGCACCGTGCTCGCGCCGTCGATCGTGACATGCAGTCCGGCGTCGTCGATCCGGTCGTAGCGCACGCCCGGGACCATGGTGACGCCGCGGTGCTTGAGTTCGGCGCGGTGGATCCAGCCGGTGGTCTTGCCGAGGCCGGCGCCGACCTTGGAGGTCTTGCGCTGGAGCAGGTGGACGGTGCGCGGCGGGGCGGGCCGCTCGGGTGCGGCGAGGCCGCCGGGGGCGCGGTAGTCGAGGTCGACGCCCCACTGACGGAAGTACGTCGCCGGGTCCTCGTGGGCCTTTTCGCCGCCGTCCGTGAGGTACTCGGCGACGTCGAAGCCGATGCCGCCCGCGCCCAGGATCGCGACCCGGCCGCCGACGGGGGCGCCGTCGCGCAGCACGTCGAGGTAGCCGAGGACGCTCGGGTGGTCGACGCCGGGGATGTCGGGGGTGCGCGGACTGACGCCGGTGGCGACGACGACCTCGTCGTAGCCGTCGACGTCCGCGACCGTGACGGGCGTGTCCAGCCGTACGTCGACGCCGTGCCAGTCGAGCTGGGTGCGGAAGTAGCGGAGCGTCTCGTCGAACTCCTGCTTGCCGGGGACCTTGCGGGCGACGTTGAGCTGCCCGCCGATCTCGCTCGCGGCGTCGAAGAGGGTGACGTCGTGGCCGCGCTCGGCCGCGGAGACCGCGCAGGCGAGACCGGCCGGTCCGGCGCCGACGACCGCGACGCGTTTGCGCAGCCGGGTCGGGGAGAGCACGAGTTCCGTCTCGTGGCAGGCGCGCGGGTTGACCAGGCAGGAGGTGATCAGGCCGCTGAAGGTGTGGTCGAGGCAGGCCTGGTTGCAGCCGATGCAGGTGTTGATCGCCTCGGGCCGGCCGGCCTCCGCCTTGATGACGAAGTCCGGGTCGGCGAGCATCGGGCGGGCCATCGACACCATGTCGGCCGCGCCCTCGGCGAGCAGTTCCTCGGCGAGTTCGGGGGTGTTGATGCGGTTGGTGGTGACGAGCGGGACGGACACCTCGCCCATGAGCCGCTTGGTCACCCAGGTGTACGCGCCGCGCGGCACCGAGGTGGCGATGGTGGGGATACGGGCCTCGTGCCAGCCGATGCCCGTGTTGATGATCGTCGCCCCGGCGGCCTCGACGGCCTTGGCGAGGGTGATCACCTCGTCGAGCGTCGAGCCGCCCGGGACGAGGTCGAGCATGGACAGCCGGTAGACGACGATGAAGTCCTCGCCGACCGCCTCGCGCACCCGCCGCACGATCTCCAGCGGGAAGCGCGTGCGGTTCTCGTACGAGCCGCCCCAGCGGTCGGTGCGCTGGTTGGTGTGCCGGGCGATGAACTCGTTGATGAGGTAGCCCTCTGAGCCCATGATCTCCACACCGTCGTAGCCGGCGTGCCGGGCCAGGCGGGCGGCGCGGACGTAGTCGTCGATGGTCCGCTCGATGTCGGCGTCGCTCAGCTCGCGGGGCGGGAAGGGGCTGATCGGCGCCTGGAGCGGGCTGGGCGCGACGAGGTCCCGGTGGTAGGCGTACCGGCCGAAGTGCAGGATCTGCATCGCGATGCGTCCGCCGGCGTGGTGCACGGCCTCGGTGATGACCCGGTGCTGCTCGGCCTCCGCCTCGGTGGTGAGCTTCGCACCGCCCTCGTAGGGACGTCCCTCGTCGTTGGGCGCGATGCCGCCGGTGACGATCAGGCCCACTCCCCCGCGGGCGCGGGCGGCGTAGAAGGCGGCCATGCGTTCGAAACCGCCGTCGGCCTCCTCCAGGCCGACATGCATGGAGCCCATGAGGACCCGGTTGGGCAGGGTCGTGAAGCCCAGGTCGAGGGGGGTCAGCAGGTGCGGGTATCGGCTCATCGGGCCCTCCGTGCGCGGTGTCGTCCCCGTAGTTCTAGAGGACTACCCACGCTTTATGCAACTAGTTGCATAAGGTGATGGAGGGCACAGTCGGCTACGACCAGGGGATCACCGGCTCTCGAGGCGCACGTGCAGTTCCTTCTCCTGGTCGCCGGGGACCGTGGTCAGGTCCTGCACGGCGAACAGGGAGTCCAGCCTCATACGGAACTGTTCGATCGCCCAGTACCCGCCGTGCAGGTCGGCGTCGACGGAGGACGACAGCCGGGCCGGCCGCGTCGCGCCCTCGTGCGTGTCGGCGACGTCGAAGGTGCCGAGCCACACGGTCGGACGGGTCTCGTGCAGTTCCTCGGGCACGTCGTCGGCGCACCGGTCCGACTCGAAGCAGGCGCACAGCGTGTCGAACACGATCCGGGCGTCGTGCTTGCTGCATCCGCTGATCTCCACCGAGACGGAGTGGGGGTGCGGTCGCTCAAGGTCCATCGTGACGCTCCTCTTCTGGTCACGCTGCCGTATCCGCCCCTACCCCAGCAAAGCACCACCTTCCGGCGAGCACTACCGGCAGCGCACCGGTTCCGGTGACCGGTTTGCGGGGCGGTACGCGCCGTGTTGGGAGATGGTGGAAGGTGACGGAAGGGGCCTCGAGGAAACGGCTCCGCGCGGTAGAACATGGGGTGTCGGCACCATGGCGTGCCGCGAGGATCGGCGAAGGCGGGGCGTGGGATGAGTGCAGCCGGGTCTCCCGTGGCCGAGGGCGACGAGCCGCCGCGCGGGTCGGCGCGACCGAGCGGGCTGCTCGACGTCCTGCGCGTGGCCTCGGTGGTCCTCGACTCCGAGGGCCGCATCGTGCTGTGGAGCCCGCAGGCCGAGGAACTGTTCGGGTACGACGCGCAGGAGGCGCTCGGCGAGTACGCCGCCCGGATCATGGTCCACGAGCAGCACGTCGACCTGGTGGTCAAGCTGTTCGCGGACGTGATGGGCACCGGGCAGAGCTGGGCGGGCGCCTTCCCGATCCGGCACAAGGACGGCAGTACGCGGCTCGTGGAGTTCCGCAACATGCGGCTGCTGGACGACCAGGGGGACGTGTACGCGCTCGGGCTGTGCGCCGACCAGTCGACCGTGCACCGGCTGGAGCGGGAGGTGGCGCTGTCGACGCGGATGATCGCGCAGTCCCCGACCGGGCTGGCCGTGCTGGACACCGAGCTCAGGTACGTCTCGGTCAACGCGGCGCTGGAGGAGATCAACGGCGTACCGGCCGAGGCACACCTGGGCCGTACGGTCCGCGAGGTGGTGCCGCAGATGGACGTCGAGGCCCTGGAGGCAGCGGCGCGCCGGGTCCTGGACACCGGCAGCCCGGTCGTCGACCAGTCCACGATCGGCCGCACCCCGGCCGACCCGGACCAGGACCACGCCTGGTCGATCTCGCTGTACCGGCTGGAGAACGCCTTCGGGACCGTGCTGGGCGTGGCCGTCTCGATCGTCGACGTCACCGAGCAGTACCGGGCGGGCATCGAGGCCGAGGCCGCGCGGCGGCGTCTGGCCCTGATCGCGGACGCCTCCGGCCGGATCGGAACCTCGCTGGACCTGGACCGCACCGCCCACGAGCTCGCCGAGGTGGCCGTGCCGGAACTCGCCGACATCGCGGCCGTCGACCTGCTGGACGCGGTCGTGCGGGGCCGGCGGACCAGTCTCGGCCCCGCCGAGTCGGCCGTGATCCGCGCGCTGGCGGTCCAGGGGTACGACTCGGCCGAGGCCCTGGAGGCGGCCGACCCTCCGGGGCAGGTGGCCCGGTACGCGCCCGACCGGCTCGTCACCGAGTGCGTGCGCACGGCCCGCCCCGTGATGCTGCCGCAGGTCACGGACGAGGACCTGCCGCGGATCGCCCGTTCCCCGGAGGCCGCGCAACTGCTGAGCCGGGCCGGGGTGCACTCCTATCTGGCGGTTCCGCTGATCGCGCGCGGTGAGGTGCTGGGGGCGCTGGACCTCAAGCGCACCCGCAATCCGCTGCCGTTCGCCGAGGACGACCTGCTGCTGGCGCGCGAGCTGGCCGCCCGCGCGGCCGTGCAGATCGACAACGCCCGCTGGTACCAGAGCGCCCGGGACACCGCGCTCACCCTCCAGCGCAGTCTGCTGCCGAGTCATCCGCCGGTCACGGGCGGACTCGAGGTCGCCTCCCGCTACCAGCCGGCCGGGGCCACCAGCGAGGTCGGCGGTGACTGGTTCGACGTCATCCCGCTGGACGGCGGCACGACCGCGCTCGTCGTGGGCGACGTGATGGGCAGCGGCATCCCCGCGGCGGCGACCATGGGCCGGCTGCGTACGGCGACCAACACGCTGGCCTCCCTCGACCTCGACCCGGCCCGGCTCCTGGAGCACCTCGACAAGATCACCGAGGGCCTGGAGCAGGCCATCGCCACCTGCGTCTACGCCGTCCACGACCCGCATCTGCGACAGTGCCGGATCGCCAACGCCGGGCATCTGCCACCGGTACGCGTCCGGGCCGGCCGGCCTCCTGAACTGCTCGCCCTGCCGACCGGGGTGCCGCTCGGCGTGGGCGGCGTCCCCTTCTCCACGACCACGGTCGACCTCGAGCCGGGCGATCGCCTGGTCCTCTACACCGACGGCCTCGTCGAGACCCGCCGCGACCCGCTCGACGACCGCCTGGACACCCTCCTGTCCCTGCTGGACGGCCCCGACCGCCCCTTGGAGGAGGTCTGCGACCTGCTCCTGCGCACCCTCCACGAGCCGGACAACTTCGACGACGTGGCCCTGCTCATCGCACGGGCGACGGCCCCGGACCGATCGGCACCTACCGCCTGACCCCGATCACCACATGCGCGTACAGCTCCTCCGAGACGGCCAGGCGGGTCGTCAGGCCGCCGCGTTCGAAGACGGCGACGGCGGTCGGTGCCTGGTGCCGGCCGGTCTCCACCAGGACACAGCCGCCGGGGGCGAGCCAGCGGGGGGCCTCGGTGGCGACCCGGCGCAGGACGTCGAGACCGTCCGTGCCGCCGTCGAGGGCGACGAGCGGCTCATGGTCACGGGCCTCCGGGGGCAGCAGGCCTATCTCGCCGCTGGGCACGTACGGCACGTTGGCCGCGAGAATGTCGACGCGGCCGAGCAGTTCACCGGGCAGCGCCTCGAACAGGTCGCCCTGGTGGACGTGGCCACCGGCGGCGGCGACGTTGCCGCGCGCGCAGCCCACGGCGACGGGATCGATGTCGGCGGCGTGCAGTTCGACAGGGCCCAGCCCGGCGGCCAGCGCCGCGCCGACGGCGCCCGAGCCGCAGCACAGATCCACGACGACGGTGGCGCCGGGCGCCTGGGCGAGGGCCTGTTCCACCAGGAACTCGGTGCGGCGGCGGGGCACGAAGACACCGGGGGCGACGGTGACGCGCAGGCCCCCGAAGCCGGCCCAGCCGACGACGAGTTCGAGGGGCAGACCCTCGACGCGGCGCTCGACCATGACGGCCGCTTCGGCCGGGGTTCGTGCGGTGGAGAGGATCAACTCGGCCTCGTCCTCGGCGAAGACGCATCCCGCGGCGCGCAGGGCGTCGGCCACGGAGGCACGGGACAACGGCATGGAGGGCGGGAGGGAAGACACGGAGGGCATGGAAGACAGGAGCCTTTCGAGAGCCGAAGGGCGCTCGGGCGGTCGCCTACGGGCGGCAATCCGCGCGGCATCGAGGAGTGAGCACCCGAGCTGACACAGCGGTAATGGGTCTCACCTCCTCGTCTTCCGACGGCCGGGACGGTTCGCGGCCGGACGGCAACACTACCTGACGGACCGGCCGCCCGGTACGGGACCGGGACCTGCCGCCCGGCCGACAGGTGGTTGGGGCATGCAACCATGGAAAGGCCAGGCAGCAGCGCTATGAGGGAGGCCAGGTGAACCCGGCAGACGCCGTGGAGACCATCCAGCGGGAGATGACGGTCTTCGCCCGCCGTGCCCGTGCCGCGGCAGGGCGGATGCACCCCGAGCTGTCGCTGGTGTCGTACACGCTGCTCGGGCATCTGGAGGAGAGCGGCGGCTGCCGTGCCACCGACCTGGCCGCCCATTACGCCCTGGACAAGTCCACCGTCAGCCGCCAGGTGGCCGCCCTGGAACGCGCCGGTCTCATCGAGCGCCGCCCCGACCCGGAGGATCAGCGCGTCCTGGTGCTGCATCTGACGGGGGCCGGCCGGCGCGTCCTGGCCCGGGTCACCGAGAGCCGCCGGAGCGCCTTCCGGGAGCGGCTGGCGGACTGGCCGGCCGAGGATCTGTCGCTGTTCGCCGAGTGTCTCGTGCGCTACAACGCGGGCTCCGGGCCCGGTGGGCACGACTGAGGCGCACCGCACGTACGGTTGAATACGCAATCACTGATCATCCCGGCCCGGCGGGGCACCGTCGGCCCGGTCCGGAGGCAGCCACCCCATGCACATCACCAGAGGCTTCACCGGGCGCCCCCGCGTCGACGACCCCGGTCTGCCGCCCGGTCAGTACGACGCCGGCGACGACTGGCCCGTCCTGTCCGCCGAGGTCACTCCCGACCTGGCCCCCGCCGACTGGACGTTCCGCGTCGACGGCCTGGTGGCCGAGCCCCGCACCTGGGGCTGGGAGGAGGCGCACCGGATGCCGTCGTCGGCGTACGAGGGTGCCATCCACTGCGTGACGAGCTGGTCGAAGTTCGGGGTGCGGTTCTCGGGCGCGTCCCTGGACGCCTTCCTCGATGTGGTCCGGCCCCATGGGTCGGCGACCCATGCCGTCGCCTATGCGCACACCGGCTACACCACGAACCTCCCGCTCGCCGACCTCACCGGCGGGCGCGCCTGGATCGCCTGGGAGTACGACGGCAGGCCGCTCGCCCCCGAGCACGGCGGTCCGGCGCGGCTGCTGGTGCCGCACCTGTACTTCTGGAAGAGCGCCAAGTGGATCGCGGGCCTGCGGATCCTCGACCACGAGGAGCCGGGTTTCTGGGAGGGGAACGGCTATCACGAGCGGGGCAACCCGTGGGAGGAGCAGAGGTACTCCGGTGACTGAGACCTTCGTGCCTCCCACGCGCTTCGCCGTGCCCGGGCGCATCGCCGTGAGCGGGCAGGCCGCCGCCGTGTGGCAGACCGCCACGCTCACGGAGATCCGCCGTGAGACCGCGCGTGCCGCCACCTTCCGGTTCGCCGTACCCGGCTGGCCGGGGCACCTGCCCGGCCAGCACCTGATGGTGCGGCTGACCGCCGAGGACGGCTACACGGCCCAGCGCCACTACTCGATCGCCTCCGCCCCGGACGACTCCGGCCATGTCGAGCTGACCCTGGATCACGTCGACGGGGGCGAGGTCTCGGGCTGGTTCCACACCGTCGCCCGGCCCGGCGACCAGGTCGAGGTACGGGGCCCGGTGAGCGGCTTCTTCGCCTGGCCCGGCGACCGGCCCGCGCTGCTGATCGGCGCCGGCTCCGGTGTCGTACCGCTGATGTCCATGGTCCGGCACCACCGGGCACGGAACCTGACCGTGCCGCTGCGGCTGTTGGTGTCCGCGCGCAGCCCCGAGGAGCTCATCTACGCCCGGGAGTTCGGCGCGGAGACGACACCCGTCTTCACCCGCGCGGCGCCGGAGGGCGTACCGGTGGGACGTATGGCCGCGGCACATGTGGCGCCACTCCTGGCCGAGCATCCGTCCGGTGGGTGGGAGGCCTATGTGTGCGGCTCCAACTCCTTCGCCGAGCATGCTTCGCGGCTGCTCGTGACGGCCGGTCAGCCGGTGGACCGCGTTCGCATCGAGCGTTTCGGCTGATCCCGGGAGCGGAGTGACGGCCCGGCGCCGCCGCCGTGTGCTCCGTACCGGAGCCACGACGAGCGATCGATGCGCGTCGGAGGGGGTACCCGGTCCGTACGCGCAGGCGTGGCATGACGCGGAGGGAGCGGCACCGCCACTGTACGGCCGGCCCGGCCCTCCGGTCGCGGTGACGGTGAGGAGGTCGACATGCGAATCCGGGTGCGCGGCTGGCGCTGGCGGCGCAGTCCGCTGCGGCGCCGGTCCGATGTCGTCGAGGCGTGGACGGTGCTGGTGGTCGCCGTCCTGCTGCTCGTGGGCGCGCCTCTGGCGGGAGTGGCGGCGGCCTCGTGGGCCCATGACGAGGCGACGTCGCTATCGGCGGAGCAGCGCGCCGAGCGGCACCGTGTCCGTGCCGAGGTGGTCGGCGGGAAGGGCGAACCGCTGCCGACGGCGGAGGCCGGCGGACAGCACGCGTTCCGCGCGACCGTGCGCTGGACGGAGCCGGGCGAGGGGACGCGCACGGCGACGGCACGGGTCCCGGCGGGCACCCGGCAGGGCGAGGTCGCGGACGTCTGGTTCGACTCCCGGGGGCGGAACGTTCCCCCGCCGGTGCACGGCACCGCGGTCTGGCAGCACACCGTCACCATCGGCGCATGTGCCGCGGGCGGTGCGGTGCTCGTGGTGCTTCTCGGCCATTTCGCCGTCCGCCGGGTGGCGCTGCGCCGCAGGCTCGCCGAGTGGGACCGGGCGTGGGCCCGTACGGAACCGCAGTGGACGCACCGCCGCGCGTGACGGACCCCGGTGTGCGGCAGCAGGACAAAATGCCTGGCGAGTCCGCCGACCGCCCCCTTAGTGTGATCATCCGCTCTGTCTCCGCAGCTGTTCCTCACCCAAGGCGGTCCTGCATGGCCCTGTTCGACCTTCCTCTCGATGAACTCCGCGAGTACCGCAGCGCCTCCCCCGAGCCCGAGGACTTCGACGCGTTCTGGTCCAAGACGCTCCAGGAGGCCCGTCAGCACGAGCTGGACGCCCGCTTCGAACCGGTCGACACGGGCCTTTCCACCGTGCAGGTGTTCGACGTGACGTTCGCCGGTTTCGGTGGTCACCCGGTCAAGGGCTGGCTGACGCTGCCGGCCGGGGCGGACGGACCGCTGCCGCTGGTCGTGGAGTTCATCGGCTACGGCGGAGGACGCGGACTGCCGCACGAGCACCTGCTGTGGGCGTCCTCGGGCCGGGCGCACTTCGTGATGGACACCCGCGGGCAGGGCAGCGCCTGGGGCGCGGGCGGCGGCACGGCGGATCCGGTGGGCGGCGCGCCGGCCTTCCCGGGCTTCATGACGCGCGGTATCGACGCGCCGGAGAACTACTACTACCGCCGGGTGTTCACGGACGCCGTGCGGGCCGTGGAGGCGGCCCGTTCGCACCCCCTCACCGACGCCACGCGCACGGTGGCCGTCGGCGCCAGCCAGGGCGGCGGCATCACGATCGCGGTGGGGGGCCTGGTCCCCGACCTGGCGGCCATCGCGCCGGACGTGCCGTTCCTGTGCGACTATCCGCGCGCGGCGACACTCACGGACCGGCACCCGTACCGGGAGATCGGCCTGTACCTCAAGACGCACCGCGGTCGCGCCGCGGACGCCCTGCGCACGCTCTCCTACTTCGACGCCGTCCACTTCGCCGCCCGCGGCCGGGCGCCCGCGCTCTTCTCGGCGGCTCTGGAGGACCAGACCTGCCCGCCCTCGACGGTCTTCGCGGCCTTCAACGCCTGGAGCCACCAGGACAAGGAGATCGAGGTGTACGACTTCAACGACCACGAGGGCGGCGGCCCCTTCCAGGAGGCGGCCAAGCTGCGCTGGATGCGCTCCTACATCTGATCCGGCCGTTCACCGCCGACGGGCTTCCACACGGTCCCGACCAGTCGGTACGTTCTTCGCGCCCGGGCCGCTCCACGGCGGCCCGGCCCCGAGACGGTCGGCGGAGGGGCTCATGTCCGAGAACGAGACACAGGTGCGCGGGCGCTGCGACGCGCGGTTCACGGCGGTACGCAGGGCGTTCGAGGAGAACTTCCGGGAGCGGGACGAGCTGGGCGCCGCGGTGGCCGTCACCGTCGGCGGCGCGACGGTGGTGGAGCTGTGGGGCGGCTGGGCCGACGCGGAGCGCTCCCGGCCGTGGGAGCGGGACACGCTCGTCAATGTGTGGTCCACGACCAAGGGCCCGGTGGCGCTGTGCGCGCACATCCTCGCCGACCGGGGGCTGCTGGACCTCGACGCGCCGGTCGCCGAGTACTGGCCCGAGTTCGCGGCGGCGGGCAAGGAGAAGGTCCTCGTACGGCACCTGCTGTCCCACCGGGCCGGTCTGGCCGGGCTGCGCGAACCGCACTCGCTGGAGCAGCTCTGCGACTGGGAGCTGACCACGCAACGGCTCGCGGCGGCACAGCCCTGGTGGGAACCGGGAACCCGGTCCGGCTATCACGCGCTCACCTACGGCCATCTGGTCGGCGAGGTCGTACGGCGGGTCTCGGGGCTGCGCCCCGGGGCTTTCCTGGAGCGCGAGGTGACCGCGCCGCTGGGGATCGACTTCCGTATCGGCCTGCTGACGCAGGACTCCGGCCGGGTGGCCGAGCTGGTCCAGCCGCCGGCGGCGGCGAGCAGTGAACAGGCCGCTGTCTTCGCCCAGTTGGCACCGGCGGCGATCGCGGCGCTGACGAACCCACCGGTGTCCGCCGCCGGGGCCGGGACCCCCGAATGGCGGGCCGCCGAGATTCCCGCGGCGAACGGGCACGGCACCGCGCTCGCGGTCGCCGAGCTCTACGGCGTCTTCGCGGGGCGCGGGTCGTACGGAGACCACCGCGTCCTGTCCCCCGAGGCGGCCGAGCGGGTGCGCGAGGGGCAGGGCAGCTGCCGGGACCTGGTGCTCGGCGCCGGGTTCGAGAACGAGACGGAGGTGGGGCTCGGGCTGTGGCTCAGCGGCTCCAACGGCTCCTACGGGCCCAACCCGCGCGCTTTCGGTCACGACGGCTTCGGCGGCTCCTGCGGGCTGGCCGACCCTGAGGCGGAGGTGTCCCTCGGGTACGTGATGAACCGTATGGGGCCCCATATCGCGGACGACCCGCGGAAGACAGCACTGGTCGACGCCCTGTACAGCGCGCTGTGACGGCGGGCTCGGGCGGTCCGGTTTCGGCCGAACCGCCCGGCCGCCCTTCCGGTCTGGTTTAGACCAATGCTAGATCTGATGGCGCACCGAGCCCGTACCACTACCGCACGTCACCACCAGGAGGCGCGGCACATGGCCCGCACCACCCCGCACGACCACCCTCCGGCCGAGGAAGAACCTCTGTACCGGCGGATCGCCACGCAGGTACTCGGCGAACTGCGCGACGGCACCGTCCCGCCCGGTGAACGACTACCGGGCGAACGGCGGCTGGCCGAGCACTTCGGGGTCAGCCGGGAGACCGTACGACAGGCACTGGAACTGCTGCGCCGGGACGGTCTGGTCACCACCGACCGGCGCGGCAGCCACGCCACGCTGCCCGGTCTGCCGGTGGAGACCCCGGCCTCGCTCGCCTTCCCCGTCGGCGCGGCGGCCGCCACCCCTGGCACGGTCGCCCGCGCCACCGTCACCTGGGAGCCGCCCCCGCCGGACCACGCCGAAGCGCTGGGGCTGGCCCCGGGCCGGCCCACCCTCGTCCACACCTACCGGTCCGCGACCGCCGACGGACGCGGACTGCGGACCGCCGTGACGTCCTTCTCGGCCGTGGCACTCGCGGAAGTGGAAGAGCTGGCCCGCTACCGGAACCGGGCCGACGGCACGGCGACCGCCCATCTGCTCCGGGCCTACGACTGGATGCGCCGGGCCGGTCTGACCCTGCATCACCGCGACGCCATCACCCGCCTCGCGAGCACGCCGTCGGTGCGGGTCACCCGGCAGGTACACGACCAGTACGCGCGCCCGCTGGAGATCACCGACCTGCTCGTGGACGCCCAGAAGGACGCGCTGGTCTACGAGTTCACGCTGCCGGGCCGGGAAGGCTAGACCGGCAGCCGGGCCACGACGAGCCGCACCCGCGGACTGCCGTCCCGTCGCGCTCCGAACTCCGGCAGGGCGTGGAGGTCCACCCGGAAGCCGGCGCGTGCCAGCTCGCGCCGTACGTCCCCGAAGCGGAACGCGCGGTAGTACATGACGAACGGCGGCCGCCACAGCGCGTTGCGCACCCGCATCACGGCGTCGAAGCCGAGCAGCGTCCAGTAGCCGAGCGAGCCCGGGCGGGGCGGGGCGACCAGCGGGAACGCGAAGCAGCCGCCCGGCCGCAGCACCGAGCGGACCTGCGCGAACAGTCCTGGCAGCTCACGCGGCAGAAAGTGCCCGAAGGCCCCGAAGCTGACCACCAGGTCGAAGGCGGGAGCGAAGGGCAGGGCGCGGGCGTCCGCCCTGACCCAGGAGACCGGCGCCCCCTCGGGCCGGACCCGCTCCCGTGCGACGTCGAGCATGCCGGCGCTGAAGTCGACGCCGGTGACCCGCTCCCGGCACACCCCCGCCAGCACGCCGACGCCCGCGCCGGTGCCGCAGCACAGGTCGAGGCCGGTGCCGAAGGGACCCAGGCGCCGCAGTGCCGAACCGACGGCGTCGAGGACCGCTTCGGGTGTCCGGAAGGGGGTGTGGTCGAACTTCGGAGCGAGGAGGTCGTAGCCGCGCTCGACGGAGGACAGCGCCTGGACGGCGAGTTCGCGCAGCGTGGGACCTTCGGGGCTGAACATCGCCTCAGCCTAGGGGAGCTCGCCGCTCGATGACCCTGAGTACGCGTTCACACCAGCGGAGGTTCTCCTCCTCGAAGCCGATGCCGCCCATCAGGGTGAGGTACGGGCCGACGCGGTCGGCCTCCCGCAGGTACTCCTCCTCACTGCGGCCGGCCAGGAGGCGTTCGCGGACGCGCCGGTAGCGGACGAGCCTGCCGCGGGACCAGGCCTCGCGCTCCTCGACGAGCGCGCGGGTGGCCTCGGGGTCCGGCGATCACGGCGGCGATCCCGCGCGCCGTCGCCGGCGTCTTCCAGGACTTCCGCTACGTGCGCGAGATCAACGACACGGACGGCCGTGACCACGCCCTCGTCTTCAGCGCGCGGGTCGGCGACCGGGAGATCAGCGGCTGCCACTTCATCCATGTCGACGAGAACGGGCTGATCGACGAATTCACCGTGATGGTGCGTCCGTTGTCGGGGGCGCAGGCGCTCGCGGCGGCCATGGGCGCACAGTTCGAGCGGATCACCGAGGAGGCGCGAGCACGCTCGGTGTGAGCGACTCGTCTGGTTGGATGGCCTCATGACGTCCGCCGAGCACGACGCGCTGATGCGGGCCAACCAGGCCAACTGGGACGCTCGCACGCCCGTCCATCTCGCCAGCCGCTTCTACGGCCTCGACCAGGACCTCGACCCCGAGCGCTGGTTCGCCCCCTTCGAGTGGGAGGACCTCGGCGAGCTGGCCGGGCGTGACCTGCTGCACCTGCAGTGCCATCTCGGCACGGAGACGATCGCCTTCGCCCGGCGCGGAGCCCGTGTTGTCGGCCTCGACTTCTCCGAGGCGTCGGTGGCGGCGGCGAACGGCATCGCCGCGAAGGCCGGGGCGGACGTGACGTACGTACAGGCGAACGTGTACGACGCCGTCGAAGCCCTGGACGGGCGGCGGTTCGACGTCGTCTACACCGGCAAGGGCGCCCTGTGCTACCTGCCCGACCTGGACCGATGGGCGGAAGTCATCGGCCGGCTGCTGCGGCCCGGCGGCCGGTTGTACATCGTCGAGTTCCATCCCCTGCTCAACTCCCTCGGCCCGAAGCCCGCTCCGGGCGAGGGCCCCGAGCTGCTCCTGCGCCATGACTACCTGAGCGGCGGCGGTCCGGTGCGCCGGGACGCGACCCGCACCTACACGGACGGCCCGGCCGTCGAGGGCGCCACGGACAGTTACGAGTGGATGCACGGAATGGGCGAGGTCGTCAACGCGTTGACCGGAGCGGGACTCACCGTGCGGCGGCTGCGGGAGGGCGACGAACTTCCCTGGCCGCGCTGGCCGCAGATGGTCCGTACGGAGTCCGGCTGGTGGCGGTTGCCCGAGCCGCGGATCCCGCTGCTGTACGGGCTGCTGGCCGGCCGCTGAGGCGGACAAGACGTATTCCACTCCCCCGGCATCGCGTCCGGTGGTAGAGTGCGAACAGCACTCGTGCACGCCCCTTCTCGGGCGCCGGTGCCAGTTCATTTTTTTCTCTTTCTCATTTCACCTTCCAGCACCACCTCGCTGAGCGGGACGTTCTTCGTCGTAGCCACGGTGCTGTGCGGTTCTCACCGCCCGGAGGCGTGCCCAGGGCCCCCTCCCTTCGCGGTTCTCTCCCCTTCCCTTCGCACGTCCCATGCCTTCCGTCCGTGAAAGGACACACCACCATGACCACCACGCTCGACAACCCACCCGTCCAGCTGCAGGCCCAGACCCAGACCGCGACCGGCGTCCTCGACATCGACGCGGCCGGGAAGGGGCGTCTGCGCGACGAGGGCCTCCTGCCCACACCCGCCGACCCCGCGGTCTCCCCCGCGCTGATCCGGCGGTACGGCCTGCGCAAGGGCGACCTCGTCGAGGGCCTGCGCGGCGACCGTCGCGGCCTGACCGACGTCGTACGGGTCGACGGCCGCGAGCCGGGCGAAGTGCGCGGCCGGCGTCACTTCCGGGACCTGACACCGCTGCATCCGCACGAGCGGCTGCGTCTGGAGCACCCGGCCGCCGGACTGACCGGACGGGTCGTCGACCTGATCGCGCCGGTCGGCAAGGGCCAGCGCGGGCTCCTCGTGGCCCCGCCCAAGACCGGCAAGACCGTCATCCTGCAGCAGCTCGCGGCCGCCGTGGCAGGCAACCATCCAGGGAGCCGGCTGATGGTGCTGCTGCTCGACGAGCGACCCGAGGAGGTCACGGACATGCGGCGCGGTGTGCGGGGCGAGGTGTATGCCTCGACCTTCGACCGCAGCGCCAAGCAGCACATCGCGCTCGCCGAACTCGTGATCGAACGGGCCAAGCGGCTCGTCGAGGCCGGTGAGGACGTCGTCGTCCTCCTCGACTCGCTGACCCGGCTGTGCCGGGCCCACAACAACGCGGCCGCGTCCGGTGGCCGCATCCTCACCGGGGGCGTCGACGCGTCCGCACTGACCGGCCCCAAGCGGTTCTTCGGCGCCGCCCGGGCCGCCGAGGAGGGCGGCTCCCTCACGATCCTCGCCACCGCCCTGGTGGAGACCGGCTCGCGGGCCGACGACTTCTACTTCGAAGAGCTGAAGAGCACCGGCAACATGGAGCTGCGCCTGAGCCGCGACCCGGCGTCCCGCCGTGTGTTCCCGGCCGTCGACATCACCCCCTCCGGCACCCGCCGCGAGGAACTTCTGCTGGCCCCGGCCGAGTTGCAGGCCACGCACGGCCTGCGGCAGGTACTGCGGGGCCGGGACGGCCAGGGCGGCCTGGAGACCCTCCTGGAGCGGATGCGCGAGACACCGGACAACGCGACGTTCCTGCGGCGCGTCCAGCCGACCCTGCCCTCGGGCTGACGGACCTTACCCCGGCCACCCCGTTCGGGGACGCCAGCGGTGTGGCATCCGGGTGCTCGCGGACGCTGTTCGGCCCGGTCGTCACCGTGCAGAGCACATCCGTTTCTACGTTAATCATATGATCCTCGGACTCTCTTTCCGGATGGCCGTGTCGGCCGGTGTGCTCTGTGCCGTGGGGCTCCTGGCGGTGGTGCCCGCCGCGGCGGATGTCTCCGGCAGGGCGGAGCCCAGTGCGCCGGCCGGGCCGAGGGCGGCGGCCCCGCACCCCTCGCTGCTGCACCGCCCCGGCACCCATGTCCGCCCTCGTGCCGGGGTGCCCCGTCTCCCGGAGGTCTCCGCCCTGTCGTGGGTGGTGGCCGACGCCCGCAGCGGCGAGGTGCTCGCCGCCCACAACGCGCACCGCAGGCTGCCCCCGGCCAGCACCCTGAAGACCCTGTTCGCCCTCACGGTGCTGCCCGCGCTGCCGGGGCGCGTCCGGCACACGGTCCGTGCGGAGGAACTCCGGGGCATCGGTGCCGGCAGCAGCCTCGTCGGGGTCGCGGAGGGCCGTACCTACCGGGTCGCCGACCTCTGGCGCGGTGTCTTCCTCAACTCCGGCAACGACGCCGTGCACGTCCTGGCCGAGATGAACGGCGGCTGGCGGGCCACGGCCCGGCGGATGCAGGCCGAGGCCCGCTCCCTGGGCGCCCACGACACGCGCGTGCTGTCGCCGGACGGCTACGACACACCGGGCCAGGTGTCGTCGGCGTTCGACCTGGCGATCTTCGGCCGGGTGGGGCTGCGCAACCCGGACTTCGCCCGGTACTGCGCCACGGTCGAGGCCAGATTCCCGGGCGGCGGCGGGTGGTCGTACGCCATCCGCAACACCAACCGGCTGCTGAGCGGCACCCGTGGGGTGAGGCCGTACCGGGGGCTGATCGGCATCAAGAACGGCTACACCAGCAAGGCGGGCAGCACGCTCGTCGCGGCGGCGCGCCGGGGCGGGCGCACCCTCGTCGTGACGGTGATGAACCCTCAGCAGGGCGGCGGGGCCGCCGTCTACGAGGAGGCACGCTCGCTGCTCGACTGGGGGTTCCGGTCAGCCGCGAGGGTCGAACCGGTGGGCTCGCTCGAGACCTCGCGGCGGTCCTCCGCCCGGCCGGGAGCGACGACGCTGCCCGCTGCCGCCGCGGCAGTGCCGGAGGAATCCGCCTCCGCCTGGACCGAGGCGAGCCTGATCGTGGGTGCCGTCGGGCTGGGCGCGGCGGTCGTGGTGCTGGTGCTGCGGCTCCCGGTCCGCCGGTCGGAAGGGAGTTGACCGACCGGCAGCCACAGCAGCAGGCCCAGGGTGATCCAGGCGTAGGTGTTGCTGCCCAGGAACCCGTCGACGCCGGAGGCGTCGTCGAACCACAGCCACACCACGCTGGTGCACAGCACCGCGTACAGGGCGCCCGCGATCCGCGGGTGCCCGGAGCGGACCAGCACGGCGAACGACGGCAGCAGCCACACCAGATGGTGCACCCAGGTGATCGGGCTGACGAGACAGGCGGCGAGGCCGGTCAGGGCGAACGCGGCCGTCCAGTCCTCCGCGGCGACCGCCCGCCGCGCCCGCAGCGACCACACGCCGAGGATCAGCAGCACCGCCACCGCCCACACCGCCCGGTCCGGTTCACCGAGCCGGGCCAGGATGCCCTGCACCGACTGGTTCGAGACATAGCCGAGACGTCCGATGCGGCTGGTGTCCCACAGCGCGTCGGTCCAGTAGAAGCGCGAGGCGTCGGCGTCGCCCCAGGCCGCGAGGGCCGTGGCCCCGAGGGCGACGGCAGTGGCGAGAGCCGCCGCGCGCCACCGCCGGGCCACCAGCAGCAGTCCGATGAACAGTGCGGGCGTGAGCTTGATCGCGGCCGCGAGCCCGATGCCGACGCCCGCCCAGCGTCCGCATCCGCGTCCGCCGGCGAGCAGCGCCGCGTCGGTGAGCACGAGGGCCAGCAGGAGCAGATTGACCTGCCCGAAGCTGAAGGTGTCGCGCAGCGGTTCGAACAGTGCGAGCAGGCAGGCGATCAGGGCCCAGCCGTACCAGCCGTGGCGCCGCCATCCGGGTCCGCTGAGCAGGCGCAGGATCACGGCCAGGGCCGCCAGGTTGAGCAGCAGGGCGGCGGCGATCGCGGTGCGCAGATCCAGGAGGGCCATCGGCAGCATGGCGACCGCGGCGAACGGCGGGTAGGTGAAGCCGTACGCCGTACCGGGCACCCGGTAGTCGTAGATCCGGCCGCCGTGATGAACCCAGGTGTCGATGCTGCCGTAGTAGACGCGCAGGTCGAACCAGTCGCGCAGCAGGGGCACGGTGGCGGTGAAGACGGTGACCACCGTGGCGAGGGCGAGCAGGAGCAGCAGTCGTCCGCGGTCGGTGCGCGGCAGGCCCGGGGTCATGCCGCGCGCCCCGGCGCCGGGGCGAGTTCGGCCTGGTGGGCCTGCCACAGCACGACCACCGCGAGCGCGCCGCCGCAGGCGGCGAGGACGAGTTGCCCCGTGTCCGCCGCGCCGCCGCTGGGCAGGACGCAGAGCGCGAGCACACCGGTCACGGCCACCATGCGGTGGCGTACGGAGGTGCTGGGCGTGGCGGCGGCGACGAGGAACAGGCCCCACAGGGCGTACCAGGGGCGGATCGCCGGGCCGAGGGCGGCCACCGCGGCGAGGCTCAGGCCCAGCGCGTAGACCGGTCGTGGGCGCAGCCGGAGCCATATCAGCACGATCGCGACCACCGCCGCCACGATGCCGAGCGCGTGCCAGGCGGGGATCGCCAGGGGCGCGAGATCGCTGCCCAGGTGTTCCAGCAGGGCACCGGTGGCTCGGCCGAGGAGGGTGGTCAGGGCCCAGTTCTGGGGTGAGACGGGGGTGTTCAGGGCGCCGATCCAGCCGTATCCGGTGCCGGCCGCGGCCGTGGCGGCGACGGTCGTCCCCGCGGCGGCGACGACGGTGGTCAGGACCGCCTTCGCCGGACTGCGGCCCGCGCGGACCTGGAGGACGACTACCGCGGCCAGGCCGAGTAGGGCGGGCGCCTTGACCAGAGCGGCGAGCGTGACGAGGACGGCGCCGAGGACCGGCCACCGGCCGAGGGCCGCCACCAGGCCGACGCCGAGCAGGCCGAGCATGACGGCGTCGTTGTGGGCGCCCGCGACCAGATGCAGCAGGACGAGCGGGTTGAGGGCGCCCAGCCAGAGCGCGGCGGACGGGTCGGTGCCGCTGTGGCGGGCGAGCCGGGGCAGCGCGGCCACCATGAGGGCCACGCCGGCGAGCGCGACGAGCCGCATCCCGAACAGCCCGGCGGGCAGCTCACCTCTCGTCAGTCCGGACAGGGCAGCCGCGACGGCGAGGAACACCGGCCCGTACGGGGCTCCGGTGTGCTGCCAGAGCGGGGCGACCTCGTCGGCGAGCGGGCCGCCGAACCGGGACGGCCCGTGCGCGTAGACGTCCATGTGCGCGTCGACCATCGCCCCCTGGGCGAGGTAGCTGTAGACGTCCCGGCTGAACAGCGGCGGGGCGAGCAGCAACGGTGCCGCCCAGACGGCGAGGACGAGCAGCAGGGCACGGGGAGTGGGCGGCCGCGGCCCGCGCACCAGCCGGCCCAGCAGCGCCCAGGCCGCGATCAGCAGGACGACGCCGAAGTAGACACCGACCAGACCGAGGGCCGCGCCGGCGGAGGCCGGGTGGAGGAGGTCCCGTACGGGCAGGGCGCCGGCCGTCTCACCGCCCGCCGCGAGGAAGGCGGTACCGGCCAGACCGAGTATCTGGCAGCGGCGGAGATCGACGGGGAAAGCCATGGCCAACACTCAGTCAGGGTGTCGACGTCGGGTGGCCGGAAGTTGACGCGGTCTGCTCCGGGAGGAAGCGGCGGCGTGACCGGCCGGTGCCCCTGAGGGGCGCGGGACACCGCCTTCAGAAGACGGAGAGGCCGGTCAGTGTCGTGAATCGGTCGAGTGCCGCCACGCCCGCCACGGAATTGCCCCGTTCGTCCAGGCCCGGGCTCCACACGCACAGCGTGCAGCGGCCCGGGACGACGGCGATGATGCCGCCGCCCACGCCGCTCTTGCCGGGCAGCCCGACGCGGTAGGCGAAGTCGCCCGCCGCGTCGTACGTGCCGCAGGTCAGCATGATCGCGTTGATCTGCTTGGCCTGGCTGCGGGTGAGCAGCCGGGTGCCGTCGGCGCGGACGCCGTGGCGGGCCAGGAAGGTCGTGGCGAGTGCCAGGTCGGCGCAGGACGCGGTGACCGAGCACTGCCGGAAGTACTCGTCGAGCAGGACCGGCACCGGGTTGTCGATGTTGCCGTATGCGGCCATGAAGTGGCCGAGGGCGGCGTTCCGGTCGCCGTGCGCCGTCTCGGAGGCGGCGACCTCCTCGTCGAAGGCCAGGCCGGGGTTGCCGCTCTCCGCCCGGAGGAACGCCAGCAGTTCGCCCGAGGCGTCGCCGGTACGGGTATGCAGCCGGTCGGTGACGACGAGGGCGCCCGCGTTGATGAACGGGTTGCGCGGGATGCCGTTCTCGTACTCCAGCTGGACCAGGGAGTTGAAGGGGTTGCCGGAGGGCTCGCGGCCCACGTGCTCCCACAGGGCGTCGCCCTCGCGGGCCAGGTCGAGGGCGAGGGTGAAGACCTTGGTGAGGGACTGCGCGGAGAACGGCTCCCGCCAGTCCCCCACGCCGTACACCGTGCCGTCGGGTTCGGCGACGGCCATGCCGAACCGGCGCGGGTCGCGGGCCGCGAGCGCCGGGATGTAGTCGGCGGGCCGGCCGCGGCCGGGGGTCCGCTCGATCTCCTCGGCGATGCGCTCCAGGACCGGCTGGAAGGTCGTCGGCGGTGTCATGATCACCATTCTCCCTCGGTGCCGGTCCCGGTGCGCTCGGCAGGCCCTGGGTCAGGCCGTCGGAGCCGGGCCGCTGCCCGCCAGGATTTCCGGACGCAGCAGCCCGGCGAGGGTCTCGGCGGGCAGGAGGCCCTTCTCCAGGACGAGTTCGGCCACGCCCCGGCCGGAGACGAGGGCCTCCTTGGCGATGTCGGTGGCGGCGGTGTAGCCGATGTGCGGGTTGAGGGCGGTGACCAGGCCGATGGAGTTCTCGACGGTGGCGCGCAGCGCCTCGGTGTTGGCGGTGATGCCGGCCACGCAGCGTTCGGCGAGGGTGAGGCAGGCCGCGCGCAGATGGGTGATGGACTCCGACAGGGAGTGCAGGATGATCGGCTCGAAGGCGTTGAGCTGGAGCTGCCCGGCCTCGGCGGCCATGGTGATGGTGACGTCGTTGCCGATCACCTCGAAGGCGACCTGGTTGACGACCTCGGGGATCACCGGGTTGACCTTGCCGGGCATGATCGACGAGCCGGCCTGCACCGGCGGCAGGTTGATCTCGTTGAGACCGGCGCGCGGACCGGAGGACAGCAGCCGCAGGTCGTTGCAGCTCTTGGAGAGCTTGACCGCGATGCGCTTGAGCACGCCCGACATCTGGACGAAGGCGCCGCAGTCCTGGGTCGCCTCGACCAGGTTGGCGGCGGTCACCAGCGGCAGGCCTGTGATGGCGGCGAGGTGGCGCCGGGCCGACTCCGCGTATCCGGCGGGGGCGTTGAGGCCGGTGCCGATCGCCGTGGCGCCGAGGTTGATCTCATGGATCAACTCGACGGCCTCGGCAAGACGGGACCGGTCCTCGTCAATCATGACGGCGTATGCGGAGAACTCCTGGCCGAGCGTCATCGGCACCGCGTCCTGCAACTGTGTACGGCCCATCTTGAGCACGTCGTGGAACTCGACGGCCTTGCCGGCGAACGTGTCCTGAAGGACGGCCATCGCCGAGAGCAGCCCGCGCACCGCGAACACCGTCGCGATCTTGACGGCGGTCGGGTAGACGTCGTTGGTGGACTGGCCGAGGTTGACGTCCTCGTTCGGGTGCAGGTACTGGTACTCGCCCTTGGCGTGGCCCAGCAGTTCCAGCGCCCGGTTCGCCACGACCTCGTTGGCGTTCATGTTGGTGGACGTGCCGGCGCCGCCCTGGACGACGTCGACCACGAACTGGTCGTGCAGCTCTCCGTCGCGTATCTCGCGGCAGGCGGCGACGATGGCGGCGGCCTTCTTCGACTCCAGCAGACCGAGTTCCTCGTTGGCGAGGGCGGCGGCTTCCTTGACGGCGGCCAAGGCCTCGATCAGGTGGGGGTAGGAGGAGATGGGCATACCCGTGATGGGGAAGTTCTCCGTGGCGCGCAGGGTGTGGACACCCCAGTAGGCGTCGGCGGGAACATCACGGTCGCCGAGCAGATCGTGTTCGGAGCGGGTGGCGGCGGCGGTCATGAGAGTTCTTTCTGAGGTGAGGGATGTGCGACTACAGGGGCGCGGGGAACTGCGCGATCAACCACAACCAGCCCGCGGACCGGCTACCACCCGCAGTCCCCCATCGGTTCGGCGCGGTTACACGCACGCCGTGGACGGAACCGGATCCAGTGCACGCACCGGCCGCACACACCCCACCGGTTCACCGCCGCCGAGCAGCGGCTCACCCGCGAACTCTGTGAGCAGCTCCGGGTCGACACCCGCCCGGGCCAACGCGGCGGCGGCCACGGGGATCCGCGCCCGATTCGCACCGTCGGCGATCTTCACCGCCACGGCCCGCCCGTCCGCCAGCGCAGCGACCTGCACGCCCTCGAAGCCGTCCTTCGTGAGCAGCCCGGGCACGGCCCGCATCAGCGCGGCGACGTCCCGGCCGGAGCCGGAGGCCATCTCGGCGTGTTCGCGCATCGCGTCGGCCACCCGGGCCTCGGGCGTGCCGGGAGCCGCGGTGGTGATACGGGCGGTGGCGCGGGCGAGGCCGTGCAGGGAGACGGAGAACAGGGGCGCGCCGCAGCCGTCGACGGTCACCCGGGCGATGCGCTGCCCGGTGAGGTCCTCGACGATCTCGGCGATGGCCTGCTGGAGCGGATGGCCCGGGTCGAGGTAGTCCTCCAGGGACCAGCCGTTGAGCATGCAGGTGTAGAGCATGGCCGCGTGCTTGCCGGAGCAGTTCTGCGCGAGCCGTGAGGGCATCCGGCCCTCACGCACCCACGCGTCCCGCACGACCGGGTCGAACGGCAGGTCCGGGACGTTGCGCAGCTGGCCCTCGGTGAGCCCGGCGAGTTCGAGGATGCGCCGGGAGCCGGCAAGGTGGCGTTCCTCGCCGGAATGGCTGGCCGCGGTCAGCGACAGCAGCTCGCCATCGAGCGGGAGCCCGGCCCGCGCCATGGCCACGGCCTGGAGGGGCTTGAGCGCGGAGCGCGGGTAGAAGGCCGCCTCGATGTCGCCGAGCTGGAGCTGTACCTGTCCGTCGGCGCCGAGGACGACGACGGAGCCGTAGTGGATGCCTTCGACGATGCCACCGCGGATGAGGTGGGCGACGGGGGCGTGGACGGGTTCGCGGACAAGGGGTGCGTCCGCTGGGGAACTGCTGTACATCACTGCCTGTTTCTCGGGGAGCGGCGCGTCGGTCACGCGTCGGTTCCGGTGGTGGACTTGGCGGCGACACGGCCGCGGATACCGAACCATCCGACGACCAGTGCCCCGACGATCAGCGGCAGGCACAGCACGGTAGTGCGTCCCGCGCCGCCGTCGGCGTACATGAGGACCAGGACGGAGGCGAGGAACGCCAGCGTCACGATCTCGGTCCAGGGGGAGCCCGGGAGCCGGTAGTCCGGGCGGGCCAGCTCGCCCTTCTGGGTCTTCTGCCAGAAGAGGAGGTGACAGATCATGATCAGGCCCCAGGTGGCGAGGATGCCGATCGCGGCGAAGTTCAGCACGATCTCGAACGCCTCGGCGGGCACGACGAAGTTGAGGCCGACACCCAGTACACAGATGCCGCTGGTGAGCAGGATGCCGCCGTAGGGGACCTGGCTGCGGCTCATCACGGCGGTGAACCTGGGCGCGGATCCGGCCATGGCCATGGAGCGCAGGATGCGGCCGGTGGAGTAGAGGCCGGAGTTGAGGGAGGACATCGCGGCGGTGAGGACGACGAGGTTCATCACGTCGCCGGCGGCCGGGATGCCGATGTTGCCCAGCACGGTCACGAAGGGGCTCTCGCCGGCGGTGTACTTGTTCCACGGCAGCAGCATCGACAGCAGGACGACCGAGCCGACGTAGAACAGGCCGACGCGCCACATGATCGAGTTGATCGCCTTGGGCATGATCTTCTCGGGGTTCTCGGTCTCACCGGCGGCGACGCCGACCAGCTCGACGGAGGCGTAGGCGAAGACGACGCCCTGGATGATCAGCAGCATGGGCAGCAGGCCGTTGGGGAAGACGCCGCCGCTGTCGCCGATGAGGGACGGGCCGGGGCTGTGGCCGTCGACGGGGTGCTGGGTGACCAGCAGGAAGATGCCGATGCACATGAAGAGGACGAGCGCGCCGACCTTGATGATCGCGAACCAGAACTCCAGCTCACCGAAGATCTTCACCGAGATCAGGTTCACGGTGAGGACGACGGCCAGCGCTATGAGTGCGATCACCCACTGCGGTATGTCGGAGAACATGCCCCAGTAGTGGGTGTAGGTGGCGACGGCGGTGATGTCGGCGATGCCGGTGGTCGCCCAGTTGAGGAAGTACATCCAGCCCGCGGTGTAGGCACCCTTCTCCCCCATGAACTCACGGGCGTACGACACGAAGGCGCCGGAGGAGGGCCGGTACAGCACGAGTTCGCCGAGGGCGCGCACGACGAGGAAGGCGAAGAGGCCGCAGACCGCGTAGGCGATGAAGAGGGAGGGCCCGGCGTCGGCGAGGCGGCCGCCGGCGCCGAGGAAGAGGCCGGTGCCGATGGCTCCGCCGATGGCGATCATGTTGACGTGCCGGGACTTCAGCGACTTGCTGTAGCCCTCGTCTCCGGCGTCGACATGGCCGGAACGTTTCTGCACGCCTTCGTGCAGGGATTGCTCGCTCACGCCTCGGTTCCGCCTTCCATGGGGGTGTCCGTGCGCGGGGGACGCACGATGTCGGTGAGGGTGGTCTCGACGCGGTCGAGGTGGTGGGCCATGGCCTCCACCGCGTCGTTCTCGGAACCGTCGATCAGCGCCTCGACGATGGCCCGGTGCTCACGGTTGGACTGCTCGCGGCGCCCGCCCAACTGGTTGAGGAAGGCGGACTGGCGGGCCAGCGCGTCCCGGATCTCCTCGATGACCCGGCGGAAGACCGGGTTCTGGGCGGCCTCGGCCACGGCGAGATGGAACAGCGTGTCCATGGCGACCCACGCGGTGGTGTCCGTCTCCTTTTCCATCCGGTCCAGGATGTGGGCCAGGTGGTCGAGGTTCTCCGGGGTACGGCGCCGGGCCGCATACCCTGCGACCGGGATCTCGACGTGGCGGCGCACCTCCAGCAGGTCGCTCGCCGAGTAGTCGCCGAAGGTGGGGTCCTCGACGGTACTGGCGACGACGAAGGTGCCCTTTCCGGTCCTGGAAACGGTCAGGCCCATGGTCTGCAGGGCCCGCAGGGCCTCGCGCAGCACGGGCCGGGAGACCTCCAGGGTGCGGCACAGCTCCGCCTCGGAGGGGAGCTTGTCGCCGATGGCGTACTCGCCCCGCTCGATGGCGCCCCGCAGGTGCGCCAGCACCGCTTCCATGGCACTGACGCGACGCAGGGGCTGTCCGGCTGTCCGGCTGTCTGACAGGTTCACGGGAGTGATACTCCGGGCGACGGCAGGCGCTGTCAAGAGGGCGCCCCCAAAGGGGCGCGGGGGAACTGCGCGACGAGCCACGATGGCGCCGCAGACAGACGCCGGCGCCTCTCGGCAGAACTCTCAACTGTGCAGGACACCCGTTCCGAGCAGCCCGAACAGCAGTACTCCCACCACGATCCGGTAGACCACGAACGCGTTGAAGGAGTGCTTCGCGACGAATTTCAGCAGCCAGGCGATGGAGGCGTACGCCACGACGAAGGACACCAGCGTGCCGGCCGCGAGCGGGGCGGCGCCCACCCCCGTGCCCAAGGCGTCCTTGAGCTCGTAGAGGCCGGCACCGGTCAGGGCGGGGATACCCAGGAAGAAGGAGAGCCTGGTGGCGGCGACCCGGTCCAGGTCGAGGATCAGCGCGGTGGACATGGTGGCGCCGGAGCGGGAGAAACCGGGGAAGAGCAGGGCGAGGATCTGGGAGCTGCCGACGAGCATGGCGTCCTTGAAGGAGGTGTCGTCCTCGCCGCGCTTGTGGCGGCCCAGCTGGTCCGCGGCCCACATCACCCCGCTGCCGGCGATCAGCGAGCCGGCCACCACCCACAGTGAGGCGAGCGGGCCCTGGATGAGCGGCTTGGCGGCGAGTCCGACGAGGACGATCGGGATGGTCGCGTAGATGACCCACCAGGCGAATTTGTAGTCGTGGTGGTAGCGCTCCTCGCGGTCGCGCAGGCCCCGCCACCAGGCGGAGAGGATCCGCACGATGTCCTTGAAGAAGTACACGAGCACCGCGGCGATCGCGCCGACCTGGATGACGGCCGAGAACCCGACCACGGCGTGGTCGTCGACGGGGATGCCCATGAGCCCCTCGACGATCTTCAGATGGCCGGTGGAGGAGACGGGCAGGAACTCGGTCACCCCCTCGACGGCTCCGAGGACGACGGCCTGACCGACGCTGATGACGCTCATGGGATCCAGTTCTGCTCGGGGGAAGCGGGAGCGGAGAGGACCGTCTTACTACACGCGGGCGAGAACGGATCTCATCCACGCGGGTCGTCCGCGCGCGGTTCACACACGCGTGAGCGCGGCCCCCGCGACCGCCGCCCCGAGACCGGCCGCCACACTCGCCCCCACATTGACGGCGGCCTGCAGGCGGGCCCCCGTCTCCGCCAGCCGCAGCGTCTCGTAGGAGAACGTCGAGTACGTCGTCAGGGCCCCGCACAGACCGGTGCCGAGCAGCAGCTGGAGGTGCGAGGCGGCACCGGTGAGCAGGCCGAGGACCAGGCAGCCGGAGACGTTCACCATGAGGGTGCCCCAGGGGAAGACGGAGTCGTGCCGGGACTGCACCGCGCGGTCGGTGAGATAGCGCAGCGGAGCGCCGACCATCGCGCCCCCGACGACCAGCAGCCAGTTCACAACGACTTCTTACCCTTCGATTCGGTTTCGCCCGGGAGGTCGTCGCGGCCCAGGTAGCGGATGACCTGGCAGTCGTCGAGGGTGACCAGTCCCTCGGTGACCAGCTCGTCGAGCTGGGGCAGGAAGGTCCGCACGCGCGGCTCGGTGTCGACGATCACGACGGCTACCGGCAGGTCCTCGCTCAGGGACAGCAGCCGCGAGGTGTGGATCAGGGAGGATGCGCCGAAGCCCTCCACGCCGCGGAAGACGCTGGCGCCCGCGAGGCCCGCCGCATGGGCCCGGTGGACGATCTCCGAGTACAGGGGCCGGTGATGCCAGGTGTCGTTCTCGCCGACGAAGACGGTCAGGCGCAGCGCCCTTCCGGTAAGTCTCGTCATGACTGCCTCCGGTTCAGGACACGGCGGGCCCCCCAGGCCGCGAGCCACACCACTGTCAGCGCCGCGAGCGGTGTCGCGGCAAGGTAGACCAGGCCGGTGCCTGCACGGCCGCCGTCGACCAGCTTCTGGATGTCGACGGCGTACGTCGAGAAGGTAGTGAACCCGCCGAGAACGCCGGTGCCGAAGAAGGGGCGCACGAGGCGGTGAGCGGTCCGGATCTCGGTGACGGCCACCATGAACACGCCGATCACGGCGCAGCCGGCGACGTTGACCCAGAAGGTCGTCCAGGGGAAGCCGCCCGGGTGCGCGGGCCACCACAGGGACGCCGCGTACCTGGCGGCCGCCCCCGCTCCCCCGCCGAGCGCCACCACCATGACGACGGGGGCCTGGGCGCGCCAGGCGGGCGGACGCGGGGCGGCGGGCAGGCTGCCGAGGCTTTCCGCATCGGGGGTGATCATGGGCGTACATCTCCTACTCGCCGGGGCCCGGGGTCGTGCGGGCGCGTGCCGTCGCAAGTAGGGACCGTTGGCGGCGTCCTCGCCGCGGTTCTGGTACGGCGGGCCCCACCGCCGCGCCGCGAGCGGTGCCGCGGCCGGGGATCAGACTAACCCCGGATTCGGGACGGGGTCATTTCGAGGCGGGCGGCTCGCAGATCGCCACGCCCGGTTCCCAGAGGCTGCCCAGCACCAGGTGCCCGTCCGCTTCGCACACGCTGGTGACCATGCGGTAGCCGGAGCGGCGGCGGGTGAGGTGGTGGAGGACGCGGCCCTGGTCGTCGAAGGCCAGCACGGCGATCGTGCCGGTGGGGTGGAACGGGGCGTGTACGGCCACGCGGGCGGCGGCGCGGCGCACCGCGGGCGCGCCGCGGTGGAGCAGGTCGAGGGGCGGGACACGGGGTCCGGCCAGCGCGACCCAGACCGGTCCGTCGGGGGCGCCGCGCCAGAGGTTGTCGGGCATGCCCGGGAGGTTCTCGGCGAAGGGCGCGCTGCGTCCGGCCCCGGGACCGGTGAGCCAGTGCCGGACGAGCCGGCGGGCACCGGTCTCGGCGACGACGAGGAAGGACTCGTCGGCGCCGACGGCGATCCCGTTGGCGAACTGCAGGCCGTCCAGCACCACCTCGGGGGTGTCGTCGCCCGGAGCCAGGCGCAGCAGCCGTCCCGTCCCGATGTGCTCGACGATGTCGCCGATCCAGTGCTCCAGGGGGTGGCGGCGGCTGGAGACGGTGAAGTAGACGGTGCCGTCGGAGAGGGACACGGCGTTGCTGCAGAACCGCAGCGGCTCCCCCGCCACCGAGTCGGCGAGGATGCGGACCGTGCCGTCGCCGGTGTCGACGCGCAGCAGGCCCCGTTCGGCGTCGCACACCAGCAGGTCGCCGTCCGGGAGGAGTTCGAGCCCCAGCGGTCTGCCGCCGGTCTCGGCGATCACCTCGGTACGGGCCGTGACCGGGTCGGCCAGACCGTCCAGGCGCAGGATGCGGCCGTCCGCCACGCCGGTCAGTACCCGGCCGCGCGGGTCGGCGACCACGTCCTCGGGGCCGTGGCCCATCGCGATGTAGTGGCGTGGGACGAGTGCCGTGGGACGGTTCATGGTGCGCGCGTCCTTCGCAGTCGGGTGGATGCCGCCGTACCGGGTCGCCTACCAGCCCTTCTCAAACATGCGGGCGACCTCGGCGATCCGTACCTCGTCGCGGTGGTAGTGCACACGGCCCCCGGGCCGGCTGGTGCGCAGCATGCCGGTGGCTTCGAGCAGCCGGAGGTGGGTGACGGCGACCGGGCGGGGCAGCGAGAACTCCTCGGCGACGGCGTCCGCGGTGACCCCGCCCGCGGCGGGTCCGGGTTCCTTCAGCCAGGCCAGGATGCGCAGCCGTGTCTCGTCCGTGGGAGTCCTCAGCATGTCGTGCCCCTGCCTCGCGGCTCTCGCCCTCTCACCGCGTTTCTTCCCACTGTCTCGCAGCCCAAGCCGCCGCGTACGGCAGTCGGCATCGTTGACCGATACCGAACTGCCGTACGTCCTGGCCAAGTTCGGGCTGGTTTCCCAGGCGTCGCCGTCGGCCCCGTGAGGTCAGCGGTGGCGGAACCAGGACATCGACGAGAGTGCCCGGTCGTCGTAGCCGAACAGCGCCTGGTTCTCCCAGCCGTTGCCGGAAGAGGCGTCGGTCGGGTCCCAGCCGTTGCCTCCCACCGCGGTCCAGGTGGCCTCCCAGTAGAAGATGCCGAGGCCCCGGCCGTTCGGGACGGCCTCCACGATGCTCGCCATGTCGTTCATCCACCGGGTCTGGCCGGACACGCTCGCGGGATAGCCGGGGACCAGCTCGCCGGTGAGGTCGATGATGTTCTCGTGCGCGTCCTCGCTGTCCAGGCGGAACGGGTAGGCGGTCTCGGCGACGTACACCGGCTTGCCGTAGCGGGAGGCCGCGTCGTCGAGGGTCGTCTGGAAGTCGGCCAGGGTGCCGTGCCAGTAGCCGTAGTACGACAGGCCGATCGCGTCGAACCTCACGCCGTTGGAGCGCGCGCTGTCGAACCACCAGCGGGTGCCCTCCAGATCACCGCCCTCGGCGAGGTGCAGGGCGACCGTGGTGGACGAGTTGACCGCCTTGACGGCGTCGTAGCCGGAGTTGAGCAGACCGGACAGCTGCGTCCAGTTGGAGGTGGAGCCCTCGGTCCACAGCATGCCGCCGTTGATCTCATTGCCCACCTGGACCATGTCGGCGGTGGTGCCCTGCGCCTTCAAGGCGTTCAACACGTCGTACGTGTGGTTGTACACGTCCGTCCTGAGTTGACCGTACGAGTGGCCGGCCCAGGCGGCGGGCTTGTCCTGGCGGCCGGGGTCGGCCCAGAAGTCCGAGTAGTGGAAGTCGACCAGCAGCTTCATGCCCTGCGCCTTGACGCGCTTGGCCATGGCCAGGACTCGTGCCTTGTTGTTGTAGCCGTCGGCCGGGTTCACCCACACCTTGAGGCGCGCGTAGTTCATGCCGGCCGACTTGAGGACGGCAAGGGCGTCGCCGGCCGTTCCGGAGCCGGTGCGGTAGACGCCGCCCTTGGCCTCGCTCTTAGCCAGGGACGAGATGTCGGCGCCTTTGATCGAGGTACCGGACGTGCCCGAGGTGAAGGTCAGGTCGTCAACATTGATCCAGTTGCCGGCGTTCGCGTCACTGTTGATGCTGATGGTGCATTGGTTGCCGGTCACCTTGACCGGCACGACGATCCGGATCCATCCACTGGCCGAGACCGGCAGATCGGTGCGCTGTTCGGCGCCGCCGCAGTTCTTCAGCGCTATGTACGCGGACTTCTGTCCGCCGCCGGAGCGGACCCAGGCCGTGAGCTTGTAGCTGCCGTTGGTGAGTCCGGACAGGTACTGATAGGTCTCCGCCTTGTAGGCGGTGGAGGCCCAGTGGCTCAGGCGGTGGCTGCCGCCGTGGCCGCCGGACTCGACGAACGAGGCGCCGGTGTCGCCGTACTCGGACCAGCCGCTCGGCGTGGCGGCGCCCGAACCGTCGCTCTCGAAGCCTCCGTTGGTGAGGGTGCTCGCGGCGTGGGCGGTCTGCGCGGGCAGGGCGCTGAGGGCGAGTCCTGCGGCGAGCGGCAGCAGCAGGGCTCTGAGCGTGCGTCTGGGATGGAACATCGTCGTCCGTCGTCCCTTCGACGTCGGGGATGGGCGTGCCCCTCACCAGGAGGGCCGGTGAGGAACCCCTCCGCCCGCGGCTCGTGCGGCTCGCACGGGCGGAGGGAGTCGGTTCAGCCGTCGAGCCGGACGACCCGGACGGATCCGGCCGGGACGGCCAGGCGGCCCGCGGCGCGTTCTCCGGTCAGCAGCTCGGTGCCCGGGGTCTCCAGGGGCACCTTGGTGTCCGAGCCGGTGTGGTTGACGGCGAACAGGTAGGTGCCCGACTCGCCGGTGCGGCGCACCACTTCGACGTCCCGGGGCAGGTCGGCGCGCGGGGCGAGGCGCGCGTCCTCGATCGCCATGCCGAGCAGCGTGTCGAGGCCGTCGGTGCCGAGCCGGGTGGAGACGTACCAGGCGGTGCCCTCGCCGAGGCTGTGCCGGGTGACGGCCGGGTGGCCCGCGGTGAGGCCGTCGGCGTAGGTGCAGACGGTCTCGGCTCCGCGCGGCACCACGAACTCGGTCCATACGTCGGCGCCCAGTTCGGATCCGTCGGGGCCGGTGACGCGGACCCGTTCGCCGGGCAGCAGCGGCGAGAACTCCTCGACCGTGAGGCCGAGGACGTCCCGGAGCGGGCCCGGGTAGGCGCCCTCGTGGACGGCGTCGTGCTCGTCGACGATGCCGGAGAAGTACGAGACGACCAGCGTGCCGCCGTTCTCGACGTAGGCCTTGAGGTTGTTCCCGGCCGTCTCCGTCATGAGGTACAGGGCCGGTACGACGACAAGGGGATACCTCGACAAGTCGGCTTCCGGGTGGGCGAAGTCGACGGTGAGGTGGCGGTCGTAGAGGGTCTCGTAGAAGGCGTCGGCGCGCTCGCGGGCGTCGTGGTCCTCGCTGGGGCGCCAGTCGAGGTTCTGGGCCCACCAGGAGTGCCAGTCCCACAGCACGGCCACGTCGGCGACGGTGCGGGTGCCGCGCACGGCGGCCAGCGCGTCGACCGCGGATCCCAGTTCGGTGACCTCACGCCAGACGCGGGTGTCGGTGCCGCCGTGCGGGAGCATCGCCGAGTGGAACTTCTCGGCGCCGCGCCGGGACTGCCGCCACTGGAAGAACATGGCTCCGTCGGAGCCGCGCGCCACATGGGCGAGGGAGTTACGGGCCATCTGGCCCGGGGCCTTGGCGGGGTTGCGGGGCTGCCAGTTGACGCCCGAGGTGGAGTGCTCCAGGAGCAGCCAGGGGGCACCGCCCGCGACGGAGCGGGTGAGGTCGGCGGCCATCGCGAGATTGACGTGGGTGCGTCGGCCGTCGGTGATCAGGTAGTGGTCGTTGGTGACGATGTCGACCTCGCGGCCCCAGGCCCAGTAGTCGACGGAGTCGCACTGGCTCAGGGCCGTCATGAAGTTGGTGGTGACCGGGACGCCCGGTGAGAGGCGGTGCAGGATGTCCCGCTCCGCCACGAAGTTCTCGCGCATGGTGGCGTCGGCGAACCGCTTGTAGTCCAACGCCTGGCCCGGATTGACGGACGTCGGGGTGAGCCGGGGCGGGTTGATCTGCTCGAGGTCCGTGTAGCGCTGGCCCCAGAAGGCCGTGCCCCAGGCCTCGTTGACGGCGTCGACCGTGCCGTACGTCGTCGCGAGCCAGCGGCGGAAGTGCGCGGCGCAGGCGTCGCAGTAGCAGGCCGAGACGGGGACGCCGTACTCGTTGTGCACGTGCCACATGGCCAGGGCCGGGTGGTCGCGGTAGCGCTCGGCGAGCTCGGTGGTGATGGCCGCGGCGGCCGAGCGGTAGTCGGCGTTGCTGTGGCAGATCGCGGCGCGGGAGCCGAACTCGTGGCGCACGCCCTCCGGTGTCACCGGCAGGGCCTCGGGGTGGGCGCGGTAGAACCAGACCGGCGGGCAGACGGTGGGCGTGCCGAGGTCGACGCGGATGCCGTTCTCGTGCAGCAGGTCGAGCACGCGGTCGAGCCAGCCGAAGTCGTACACGCCGGGCGACGGCTCCAGCAACGCCCAGGAGAAGATCCCGACGCTCACCATCGTGACGCCGGCCTCCCGCATCAGCCGGACGTCCTCCCGCCAGACGCTCTCCGGCCACTGCTCGGGGTTGTAGTCCCCGCCGAAGGCGAGCCTGGTGAGGCCCCTGGGGGTGGTCTCCGGCATGGACTCCGGCATGGATGGTCTCCCGGTCGATCGATCAATTGGGAACGTGCACACATGATGACGCCGTGCGGAGCCCCAACATAACCGCACAGCAACAACCATTGACAAGTGTCCGGGATGTTTCTCTACTGTGAACGCTCACAGAAGCATGGCAGGTCCTCGCAGCAGGCGAGGACCCCAGGTCAGGGGAGAGATCCATGCCGTACACGAAGCGCCGCCGCCTCGTGAGAACCGCCGTCGCCGTCGCGCTCGGCGCCACCACACTCGCCGCCTGCGGCACGGAAGACGCGGACAGCGGGACCGAGTCGGGCCCGGCGTCGCTGACGTACTGGACGTGGACGCCCGGCATGGACAAGGTCGTGGACCTGTGGAACAAGGGCCCGGGCAAGAAGGACCGGATCACCGTCACGGTGAAGAAGCAGGCGTCCGGCGACACGCTGGTCACCAAGATCCTCACCGCGCACAAGGCGGGCAAGGCGCCCGACCTGGTGCAGGCGGAGTATCAGGCGCTGCCCACCCTGGTCAGCAATGACGCGCTCGCGGACATAGCGAAGGACGTGGACGACGCGAAGGGCAGCTTCGCCGACGGCGTCTGGCAGCAGACGACGCTGGGCACGGACGCGGTCTACGCGGTCCCGCAGGACATCGGGCCGATGATGTTCTACTACCGCGAGGACCTGTTCAAGCAGTACGGCCTGACGGTACCGACGACCTGGGACGAGTTCGCCGAGACCGCCCGCAAGCTCAAGGAGGCGGCTCCCGACAAGGACCTGACCACCTTCTCCGCCAACGACTCCGGCCTCTTCGCGGGCCTCGCGCAGCAGGCGGGCGCCAAGTGGTGGACGACCTCCGGCGACCGGTGGAAGGTCTCCATCGACGACGCGGCGACGCAGAAGGTCGCGAAGTTCTGGGGCGGCCTGGTCGAGGAGGGCGCCGTCGACAACCAGCCGATGTACACGCCGGCCTGGAACAAGGCGCTCAATACCGGCAAGCAGATCGCCTGGGTCAGCGCCGTGTGGGCTCCGGGCACTCTCACCACCGCGGCCCCCGACACCAAGGGCAAGTGGGCCATGGCCCCGCTCCCCCAGTGGTCCGCGAGCGAGACCCGCACCGGCAGCTGGGGCGGCTCCTCCACTGCCGTGACCACGGACTCCAAGCACCAGGCGGCCGCCGCGAAGTTCGCCACCTGGCTGAACACCGACAGAGACGCCCTCAACGCGCTGGCGAAGGAGAGCGGCATCTACCCGGCCGCCACGAACGCCCAGACCAGCGGCGCCTTCCTCAAGCCGCCGGCCTACTTCTCCAACCAGGCCGACTTCTACAGCAAGGCCGCCGACATCGCGGAGACCACGGCGCCGTCCGCCTGGGGCCCCAACGTGAACGTCGCCTACACCACCTTCAAGGACGCCTTCGGCGCCGCCGCGAAGAACAAGTCCGACTTCGGCGCGGCCCTGAAGAAGATGCAGGACGACACCGTCGCCGACATGAAGAAGCAGGGCTTCGGGGTCGCTCGGTGAAAAGCACGGCACGCCCGCAGTCGTACGGGGTCAAGGGCGCCCCGTACGCCTTCCTCCTCCCCGCGGTACTCCTCTTCACCCTGTTCTTCGCGCTCCCCATCGGCTACGCGATCTGGCTCAGCCTCCACAAGGTGAAGGTCTCCGGCCTGGGCCTCGGCTCAGGGGCCCGTAAGGAGGTCTGGGCCGGTCTGGAGAACTACACCGACGCCCTCACCGACAGCGAGCTGCTGCACGGGACGCTGCGGGTCCTCGGGTACGGCTGCATCGTCGTACCGGTGATGCTCGGCCTCGCCCTGCTGTTCGCGCTGATGCTCGACTCCGAGAAGGTGCGGCTGGCACCCTTCACCCGGCTCGCGATCTTCCTGCCGTACGCCATCCCCGGTGTGGTGGCGGCGCTGCTGTGGGGCTTCCTGTACCTGCCGGACGTGAGCCCGTTCTACTTCGTGCTCGACAGACTGGGCATGCCGCAGCCGGATCTGCTGGACGGCGGGCCGCTGTATCTCGCCCTCTCCAACATCGCGGTGTGGGGCGGCACCGGCTTCAACATGATCGTCATCTACACCTCGCTCCGGGCGATCCCGGCGGAGGTGTACGAGGCGGCGAAGCTGGACGGCGCCACGCCCGCGCAGATCGCGCTACGGATCAAGATCCCGATGGTGGCGCCCTCGCTGGTGCTGACCTTCTTCTTCTCGATCATCGCCACGCTCCAGGTCTTCAACGAGCCGACCACTCTCAAACCGCTCACCAACTCCGTGTCCACGACGTGGAGTCCGCTGATGAAGGTGTACCGGGACGCGTTCGGCGAGGGCGACATCCACAGCGCCGCCGCGCAGGCCGTGATCATCGCCTTCGCCACGCTCCTGCTGTCCTTCGGCTTCCTGCGAGCCGCGAACCGTCGCCAGAAGCAGGAGGCCACTCGATGAGTTCCCTTGCCGTCCCGAAGGCCGAGCCGATGTCCGGCAGCACGCCCGGCACCGTCCACGGCCGCCCGCCGCTGCGCCGCCGGATCGCCCTGATCCCGACGGTCACCCTGCTCCTGGGCGCGGTCTACTGTCTGCTGCCGGTGGCCTGGGTGGTCATCGCGGCCACCAAGTCCGGCGGTGAGCTGTTCTCCACGTTCACGTTCCTGCCGGGCTCGGGGTTCGCCGAGAATCTCCGGGACCTGAGCGCCTACCGCGACGGCGTGTACTGGGCGTGGGTGGGCAACTCCGCCCTGTACGCCGGCCTGGGCGCCCTGCTGTCGGCATGTGTCTCGGCGTTCAGCGGCTACGCGCTGGCGACCTACCGCTTCCGGGGCCGCGAGGCGATCTTCAGCGTGCTGCTCGCGGGTGTCCTGATGCCGCCGGTGATCCTGGCCATCCCGCAGTACCTGCTGCTGGCGAAGGCCGACCTCACGGACTCGTTCCTGGGCGTCCTGCTGCCGCAGGTCCTCTCGCCGTACGGGGTCTATCTCGCGCGGATCTACGCCGCCGCCGCGGTGCCCGCCGACGTGGTCGAGGCCGGGCGGATGGACGGGGCGAGCGAGTGGCGGATCTTCACTCGGATCGCGCTGCCGATGATGGTCCCCGGCATGGTGACGGTGTTCCTGTTCCAGTTCGTGGCGATCTGGAACAACTTCCTGCTGCCGTACATCATGCTCAGCGACGACGAGAAGTTCCCGATCACGCTCGGTCTGTACACGTTGCTGGAGCAGGGGGCCAACACCCCTGCGCTGTACACGCTGGTGATCACAGGCGCGTTCCTGGCGGTGCTCCCGCTGATCGCCCTCTTCCTGGTCATCCAGCGCTTCTGGAGTCTGGATCTGCTGTCCGGAGCCGTAAAGTCATGACCATGAACGCTGCGGGAGGCAGGCGCAGGCCGCCCACGATCCACGATGTGGCGCGCGAGGCGGGGGTCTCGCGCGGCACCGTCTCGCGGGTGCTCAACGGAGGCCACTACGTCAGCCCTGCCGCCCAGGAGGCAGTCAACGCGGCCATCCGCAGGACGGGTTACGTCGTCAACCGGCACGCCCGCTCCCTGATCACCGGGCGGTCCGACTCGATCGGCTTCCTGCTCACGGAGCCGCAGGAGCGGTTCTTCGAGGACCCCAACTTCAATGTCCTGCTGCGCGGCTGCACCCAGGCGCTCGCCGCGCACGACATCCCGCTGCTGCTGATGCTGGCCGGCACCGAGGACGAGCGGCGGCGCATCACCCGGTACATCACCGCCGGGCATGTCGACGGGGTGCTGCTGGTCTCCAGCCACTCCGGCGATCCCGTCGCCGAGCAGCTGCGCGGGGCCGGGGTGCCGCTGGTGGCGTGCGGGAAGCCGATCGGGCTGGCCTCCAAGGTGAGCTACGTGGCCGCCGACGACCGCGACGGCGCCCGTGACATGGTGCGTCACCTTCTCTCGCTCGGGCGGCAGCGGGTGGGCATGGTGACCGGTCCGCTGGACACGCCGGGCGGTGTCGAGCGCCTCGCCGGCTACCGGGAGGTGCTCGCGGACGCGGGCCTGGCGTACGACGAGCGGCTCGTCGTCTCCGGCGACTACAGCCGGGCCAGCGGCGAGGCGGGGGCCGAACGGCTGCTGGGGCAGGCCCCGGACGTGGACGCGGTGTTCGTCGCCTCGGACCTCATGGCACAGGGCGTGCTGGCGGCACTCCAGCGGGCGGGGCGCCGCGTGCCGCAGGACGTCGCGGTCGGCGGCTTCGACGACTCACCGGCGGCGCTGGGCGCCGTCCCCGAGCTGACGACGATCCGGCAGCCGTGGGACCGCATCAGCGCCGAGATGGTGCGGGTGCTGCTCGCGCAGATCGGGGGCGAGGATCCGGCGGCGGTGATCCTGCCGACGGAGTTGGTGAAGCGGGAGTCGACATAGGCGCCGGCCTCAGACAGCCGTGCCAACGAGGCCGCTCCATGCACAGTCATTGAACCTCGGACCGGTGTACCGTTCGGTCATGGCAGCGAAAACGGCTGGTACGCGGCTCGAGGAACGGTGGCGGGACATCCTGTCGGCGCACGCGCGCACGATGTGCGAGATCGACCGCGCGCTCCATCCGCACGGCCTCGGCGCCTCCGATTTCGAGGTCCTGGACATGCTCGTGACCGCCGCGCCCGAGGAGGGCGAGCAGTGCAGGGTGCAGAACCTGGTCGGGCGGGTCCATCTGAGCCAGAGCGCGCTGTCGCGGCTGATCGCCCGGCTGGAGAAGGACGGTCTGGTGACACGCACCGTGTGCGTGGAGGACCGGCGCGGCGTGTGGGTCTCCCTGACCGCCAGGGGCCGTGACCTGCACGCCGAGGTGCTGCCGCTGCAGCGGGCGGCGCTGGCCCGGACGCTGGGCGCGTAAGCCGCTGCCCAGGCCCGGACCGGACCGGTCGCCCTACGGACGTGCCAGCAGGGTGCGGACTCCCTCCGAGGTGAGCGTCAGGCGGTGCTCCGAGCTGCCGTCGATGGTGAGCGACAGGTCGTCGGCCGGCCACTGCGCGGCGAGGGCGCCCAGCGGCACCATGCGGTAGCGGGAGACGAACGGCAGCAGCCCGGCCATCTCCACCTCGGAGGTGAACACGGGCACGACCGGTTCGCCGCCCGGCTGCTCCAGCACCGGCAGCGCCACCGCCGAGGGGTTGGCGGCGTCGGCGTCGTTCGCGTCGTCGGGCACGGGGATGAGCACGTCGCTGTCGGCGAGCGCGTTCAGAGCCGCCGCGTCCTCGGTGTTCTCGGCGAGGACGTCCAGAGCCCGCTGGGCGGGCGTGGGCGTGGGGTTGTTTGCGGGTGTCTCCATGGCAGATTCCCTGATAGCGGCGGTCTTGCGGCCCACCCGGGACATGATCCGCCCCGGGCGCGGTCCTGCTCGCGTACCCGATCGTGGACGGGGCAATCCTGGTGGATCACCGAGGTTCAGGGGATCAACGGTGCCGATCACTGCTCGGGGCGTCGAAGGAGGCCGGAAGGCGTGAGGGGCCGGCAGGGCAGCTCCTGCTCGCGCACCCCGCCGGTTCCGTCCGGTTCCACGCGGTACACCCCTGTTCCCGGCGCCCGGGTGACGGCTTCCGTGAGCACACCGTCCGTGAAGAGCGCTCCGGCCCCGTCCTCCACCGCCCAGCCCGCCGGCAGGTTCCCCGCCGCCACGGCCGCACGGTACAAGAGGCGCCGGCCCGGTTCGCTGTCGTAGTGCGGACAGACGGAGCCGGGCAGCAGCCCCAGGCCGTCGGGGAGGTACGTCAGCGGCCCGAAGGAGTCGGTGTGCGAGCCCTCGGCCCAACAGTTGGCACCGGCGCTGATGCCGCACAGCAGCGTGCCCTGCTCGTACGCCTCCCGCAGCAGCCGGTCCACTCCGTGGGTGCGCCAGACCGCGAGCAGGTTGGCGGTGTTGCCGCCGCCCACGTACACGACGTCCTGGGCGAGCAGGAAGGAGCGCAGAGCGTCGTCGTCCAGCTCCCGGCGGAACAGGTGCAGGACGGAGGGGTCGCAGTCAGGGCGGGACCGGAACGCCGTACTGAACTGTTCGACGTATGCCTGCGCGTCTCCGCTGGCGGTGGGCACGAAACACACCTTGGGGCGGGACACGCGCGCCTGAGCCAGCACCCAGTCGTCGAGCAGACCGTCGCTATCGGTGGAGAAGCCGCCCCCGAGGAGGGCGAGACGGTGTGGGGATTGGACGCCCACTACGGTGCCTTTCTGGATGAAGTCGGGCGCGCGGGTCAGGCCGTGGGACCGCTGTGCAGAACGGCCAGCGTCCCCCGGGTGCGGGTGCCGTCCGGCAGTTGCCAGGAGCCGGTGAGGCGGCCGGTCGCTCCCCGCGCGGGAGTCGACGGCGTGTCCGGGGCGGGCTGCGGGACCCGGTTCAGACGGAGGGTCGCGCCCTGGGAGGTGGTCAGCAGGGTGCCGTCCCGGTCGTCGCTGACAGTGAAGTCCGTGGGGAGGGGCCCATCGCCGGTGTAGGAGGCGGTGACCTCACGGTCTGGGGCGTCGCTGATGTTCTGGTCCTGAGCCTGCACCCGTCCCTCGATCAAGGCCGCCAACTGGCCGACCATCACGGGGTCGTGGCAGCCGTCGTAGGCCCAGCGCCGCCCGAGCACCCCGTGCTCCATGGTGCCGACGAGGGCGTGCTCCGCACCGTCGAGCGGGGCGCCGCGATAGGTGAGCGGCACCAGGTAGCCGGCCGGGCGAGGGCCGGAGGCGTCGGTGACGACGAGGAACTCGATCCCGACCTCGCCTCGCGGATCGTCCAGCCGGAACCCACCGGCCTTGACCAGCTTCGGCCCGGCCGTGCCGGCGCGGTACCAGGGGCGGGTGGGCAGCCAGGAGGTGAGGAGCTCCAGCTTGGTCGGTGTCAGCGTGGTGTGGTGGATGACGGCCATGCCGGTCCCCTCCCCCTCGGGTCGATGCGAGCCGTAGGGCACACACCATAGGTCCGAGCGGATCCGAGGATGTTGACGCCTGTGATGTTACCGGTAACATCACTTCTGCTCCAGCCGTACGCGACTGTGTCCTCCGCCCACCCACCCCGATGGGCCGTCCTCCGGAGTCCGCGTGAACGACCAGCCGACCGCACAGCTCGCTCCCAGCCCCTCTCCCGCCTCGGCCTCTCCGGTCTTCAGCAGAGCCGCCGTCGTGGCGTCCTGCGCCGGCTTCGTTCTCATCGGGGCGTTGCAGGCGCTGTACGGGCCCGCGATCCCGGCGTTCCGTGAGGAGTTCGGGCTGTCGCCGTCCGTCGCGGGGCTGGGGCTGAGCGCGCACTTCGTCGGTGGTGTGGCCGGGGTGCTGCTGTTCGACCGGCTCTACGGGCGGGCCGGGAACCGGCTCATCCTCGGCAGTTCCTATCTGCTGATGGCCGTCGGCGCGGCGGGCTTCGCGCTGGCGCCCGGCTGGACCGTCGCCCTCGCGGCTGCCCTGCTCGCGGGTCTCGGTTTCGGTGGCGTCGACTACGGCCTCAACCAGCTGTTCGCCGTGGGCTTCGGCCACCGTTCGACCGCGATGCTGAACATCCTCAACGCTCACTTCGGCATCGGCGCCGTCCTCGGCCCCGCCCTGATCGGTGTGGTCGGCTCGGAGCACTACCCGGCCGTCTTCCTGTGCTTCGCCCTCGCCAATCTGCCCCTGCTGCTGTGTCTGAGGGGAGTCCGGAACGACGTTCCCCTGCCGGGCGGGGCCGAGGACGGCGGTCGTGGGCAGGTTCTGGGCCGCAGTCTCGGCTCCGTGCTCGCCGTCTTCGTCGCGCTCTACGTCCTGCACGTCGGCGTCGAGGCCGGTGTCGGCGGCTGGGAGCCGACACATCTGGAGACCGTCGGCTACGGCGCTGGCGTCGCGGCAACCGCCACCTCGGTGTACTGGCTGATGATGACCGCCGGGCGCTTTCTGGTCGCCCCGCTCGCGCTGCGGTTCTCCGCCCAGGCCATCATCACCGTCTCCTGCGCGGGCATGACGGTGTGTCTGCTGGCCGCGTCCGTGCCCGCGCTGGCCCCGTACGCGTACGCCGGTGTCGGTCTGTTCATCGCGCCGGTCTTCCCCACCGGGCTGCCCTGGCTGAACCGGGCCGCACCGCGCGCCCGGCGGGCCGGTGCCGTGGTCATCGCGGCCTCCATGGCCGGCGGTGTCGCCGCCGGGCCGGCGCTGGGCAAGGCCATCGAGTGGTCCGGGATCCGGGCGGTGCCGCTCCTGCTGTGCGGTGTGTCGGCGCTGTGCCTGGCCGCCACGCTCTGGCTCGTCCGCGCGACCCGGTCCCGCTGACCACCCCGACCTCGAACACCTCGAACATCTCGAAGGGAAGGCTCCGCATGCCCGCTCTGACGACGACGTCCGACGGATTCCTGCTGCACGGCGAGCCGTTCCGGATCCTCTCCGGCGCGCTGCACTACTTCCGTGTCCACCCCGACCTGTGGGCGGACCGGTTGCGCAAGGCCCGGCTGATGGGCCTCAACACGGTGGAGACGTACCTTCCGTGGAACCACCACCAGCCGGATCCAGACGGGCCCCTCGTGCTCGACGGTCTCCTCGACCTGCCCCGGTTCCTGCGGCTCGCCCGGGACGAGGGGCTGCGTGTGCTGCTGCGTCCCGGTCCCTTCATCTGCGCCGAGTGGGACGGAGGCGGCCTGCCCGACTGGCTCACCTCGGACACCGACATCCGGCTGCGGAGCAGCGATCCGCGCTTCACCGGAGCCGTCGACCGCTACCTCGACCTGCTGCTGCCCGCGCTCCGCCCCTACATGGCCGCGGCGGGTGGTCCCGTCATAGCGGTGCAGGTGGAGAACGAGTACGGCGCCTACGGTGACGACAGCGCGTATCTGAAGCACCTGGCCGACGCGTTCCGCTCCCGGGGCGTCGAGGAGCTGCTGTTCACCTGCGACCAGGCCGACCCGGAACATCTGGCCGCCGGAAGCCTGCCCGGCGTCCTGGTGGCCAGCACCTTCGGCAGCCGCGTCGAGCGGTGTCTCGGGAGGCTGCGCGAGCACCGGAACGAAGGGCCCCTGTTCTGCGCGGAGTTCTGGATCGGCTGGTTCGACCACTGGGGCGGTCCGCACCATGTGCGGGACGCGGCCGACGCCGCCGCGGACCTGGACCGGCTGCTCTCCGCCGGGGCGTCCGTGAACATCTACATGTTCCACGGCGGCACCAACTTCGGCTTCGCCAACGGGGCCAACCACAAACACGCCTACACCCCGACCATCACGTCCTACGACTACGACGCCGCGCTGACCGAGTGCGGCGATCCGGGTCCGAAGTACCACGCCTTCCGCGAGGTCATCGCCCGTCATGCCGGCGTTCCCGACGAACCTGCCCCGGTCCCCGGGCCCAAACTCCCGCCCACTGATGTGGAGTTGGACGGCGTGGCACCTCTGCTTCCGCTCGTCGGTACGCTCACCGCGTCCGTGCGCGCCGACGACTTGGTGACCATGGACGAGCTCGGGCAACGCACCGGCTACGCGCTCTACCGCACCACCCTTCCCGCTGCCGCTGACGGCCTGCTGCACTTCTCCGGCGGTGTCGGCGACCGTGCCCAAGTCTTCGTCGACGGCGCCCCGGTCGGTGTACTGGAGCGTGAACGACACGACGAGACACTGCCCGTGCGTGTCCCCCGCTGCGGCGCGACGCTGGAGGTCCTCGTCGAGAACATGGGCGGCGTCAACTACGGGCCCCGCATCGGCGCGCCCAAGGGGCTGCTCGGGCCCGTCTCCTTCAGCGGCACCGGTCTGCGGGGCTGGGACTGCCACCCCTTGGCGCTGGACGACCTGAGCGCGGTGCCGTTCGCGCCGGGCGGGGACGCCGCGGTCACCGTGCCGGCCTTCCACCGCGGCACCTTCGAGGTCGACACGCCCGCCGACGCCTTCCTGGCCCTGCCCGGCTGGACGAAGGGCCAGGCGTGGGTCAACGGCTTCCACCTCGGCCGCTACTGGAACCGCGGTCCGCAGCACACCCTGTACGTCCCCGCCCCCGTGCTGCGGCCGGGCGCCAACGAGCTGGTCCTGCTGGAGCTGCACGGCACCACCGCCACCCGCGCCCAGCTCACCGACACGCCCGACCTCGGCCCGGAGAACACCTGGTGACCCGGCACCGACTGCGTGTTCCCGTGCCCTCCGCTCCCCCGCTCACCGGCCATCTGCCCTTCGCGGACGCGCCGGGCGTGCCCGGACCGATCGAGGTCACAAGCCGCTGGCTCGCCCGTGGCGGCCGCCCCTGGTTCCCGGTCTCCGGCGAGTTCCACTACTCCCGCTACCCGCACGGCGAGTGGGAGGAGGAGCTGCTGAAGATGAAGGCCGGCGGGGTGACCGCCGTCGCCTCCTACGTCATCTGGATCCACCACGAGGAGATCGAGGGCCGGGTCCGCTTCGACGGCGACCGCGACCTCCGGCGCTTCGCCGGGCTGTGCGCCCGCCACGGCCTGGACTTCGTCCCGCGCATCGGCCCCTGGTCACACGCCGAGGTGCGCAACGGCGGCCTGCCCGACTGGCTGCTCGCCCGCCCCTGCACGCCGCGTACCGACGACCCGGCCTATCTGGCGCCCGTACGCACCTGGTTCGCGGCCGTCGCTGAGCAACTGCGCGGCCTGGACCGGGCGCACGGCGGCCCGATCCTGGCGATCCAGATCGAGAACGAGCTCTACGACCAGCCCGGCCACCTGCGCACGCTCAAGCGCCTCGCCCAGGAGGCGGGGCTGAGCGCGCCGCTGTGGACATCGACCGCCTGGGGCGGGGTGCGACTCCCGGGCGAGGAGCTGCTTCCGCTGTACGGCGGGTATCCCGAGGCTTTCTGGACGGAGGCGGACGGCGGCTGGCCCGACACCTGCCGCAAGCACTTCTTCTTCACCCACGAGCGCGACGACGAGGGCATCGGAGCGGATCTGCGGCCCACGGTGGTACGTGGTACCGCTCCTGCTCCGGCGGACCGATTCCCCTGGGCCACCTGTGAGTTGGGCGGTGGCATGGCGATGGCCTACCACCGGCGACCCCGTGTCGAGGCCGCCGACGTGGGCGCGCTCGGGCTGACCAAGATCGGCTGCGGTTCGGTGTGGCAGGGGTACTACATGTTCCACGGCGGCACGAACCCGCCGGGAGAGCTGACCACCCTTCAGGAGTCGCACGCCACCGGCTACCCCAACGACCTGCCGGTCCTGAGCTACGACTTCCAGGCCCCGCTCGGCGAGTACGGCCAGGTGCGGCCCTCGTACCACGAACTGCGGCTCCAGCACCTGCTGCTGGCCGAACTCGGGCACCGGATCGCGCCCATGGAGTCGGTGCTGCCCGAGCGGCTGCCGGCCGGGCAGCACGACCGTGACACCCTGCGCTGGGCCGTCCGCTCCGACGGCACCTCGGGCTTCCTGTTCGTGACCAACCATCAGCCGCACGAGCCGCTGCCGGACCACCCGGAGACGACGTTCAGGATCGACTTCCCGGACGCGCCATCGCTGACACTGCCGAGCGGCCCCGTCACCGTGCCCTCCGGCGCCTTCTTCTGCTGGCCGCTGCGGCTGGACGTGGCCGGGCTGCGGCTGGAGTGGGCCTCAGCACAGCCGGTGTGCACGGTCGAGGCGGACAGCCGTACGGTCCTGGTGCTGGCCGCGACCGACGGTATCGCGCCCGAACTCGCCCTGGACGCGGACACGGTGGCGTCCGTCACCGTGCCGGCCGGGGACGGAGAGGTCACGCCCGTCGACAGCCGGATCCTGGTCACCGGTCTGCGGCCGGGCACCGACGCCCTGGTCGAGGTGGACGCGGCCGACGGCTCCCGCGTCGGTCTGCTGGTCCTGGACGCGGCGACGGCCCGTACCGCTTACCGGGGTGTCGCGTGGGGCGCCGAGCGGCTGGTGCTCTGCGGTAACGGGATCGTCTTCGACGGTGACGAGGTACGGCTGCACAGCCCGGCCGCCGAGCCGTCGTTCGCGGTGCTGCCCGCGCCCGATTCCGCCCTGGTGGTGCAGGGGAATCGGCTGCGGGAGCAAGCGGACGGGGTGTGCAGGCGCTACACGCTCGAGGCCGGGGCCCTCGGTCCCACCGCCGCGCACGTCGCCCTGGTCAGGCCCGCCGGTCCGGCCCCGGAGCCCGTGACCGGTGTGCAGGGCCGGGCGAGCACGCCCGCCGACAAGCACGTGGACACCGTGGCCGCCGAGTACCGGGTCGACGTACCGGAGGAACTGCTGCGGGCGCCCGCCGGTGTGCTGCTGCGGCTGCACTGGACCGGTGATCTGGCACGGGCGTACGTGGGGGACGTCCTGGTCGCCGACCAGTTCTGCTCGGGGCTGGTCTGGGACATCGGCCTGGACCGGTTGCCCGCCGAGGAGCTGCGTGCCCGGGGGCTACGGCTGAAGGTGCTGCCGCTGGCCGCCGACGCGCCGGTGCATGTGCCGGGGCAGGTGGGTGATGCCTGGCGGGCGGCCGGGGTGGGACATGCCGAGTGGGTGGTCACGCGCGCGTGGGCGGTCCGGACCGGCTGATGCCGCTGCGGGCACCGCGCCGCCTATGCTGGGCTCCTGCCGGGCGGGTTCAGGGCCGCCTCACCCGACGTCGAGGAATCACCCCCATGACACCGAGCGCCACCGACGGCCCGGTTCCCAAGGGCCGCAGCAGGCGCAATTTCGCGGGGACGCGGCCGGTGATGGCCGATGTGGCCCGGCTGGCCGGCGTCTCCAAGCAGACCGTGTCCCGCGTGCTCAACGACCACCCGGCCGTCCGCCCCGAGACGCGCGAGGCGGTGCTGGAGGCCATGCGCACACTCGGCTACCGGCCCAGCCGCAGCGCGCGGTCCCTGGCCAGCGGCAGGACCCGGATGCTCGGGGTGATCTCCTTCGACGCCGCGCGGTACGGGCCGGCCTCCATCCTGACCGCGATCAACACCGCGGCCCAGGAGGCCGGTTACCTCGTCAGCTCCATCGCCCTGGACACGGCCGACCACGGGAGAGTCGTCGAGGCCGTGAACCGGCTGTCGGCCGAGGGCGCGGACGGCGTCATCGCGATCGCCCCGCAGCAGTGGGTGGGCCGGGCACTGGCGGAGACCGACCTCGGCACTCCGCTGGTGGTGCTGGAGAGTCCCCTCGACGACGACACCCCCCTGGTCACCGGCGACTCCCGCACCGGCGCACGCAAGGCCACCGAGCATCTCCTGGGCCTCGGGCACGCCACCGTCTGGCATATCGCGGGCCCGACCGGCTGGACCTCCGCCGACCACCGGCTGGCGAGCTGGCAGGAGACGCTCCAGGCGGCCGGTGCCGATGTCCCGGACCCCCTCGTCGGGGACTGGGGCGCCGACTCCGGCTACGAACTGGGCCGCCGACTGGCCCGGCGCCCGGAGGTGACGGCGGTGTTCGCCTCCAACGACCAGATGGCACTGGGCCTGCTGCACGCCCTGCACGAGTCCGGGCGGTCCGTCCCCGGGGAGGTCAGTGTCGTCGGCTACGACGACATCCCCGAGGCCGCGCATCTGCTGCCCCCGCTGACCACCGTCCGCACCGACTTCGCCGAGATCGGCACCCGGTCCCTGCGTCTGCTCCTGGACCGCATCGACGGCCCGGGCGAGCGGCCCCGCGTGGACAGCCTCGTCCCCGTGGACCTCGTCGTGCGCGCGAGCAGCGGCCCGCCCCCGGTGCGCTGACGGGCTCAGGCACTCCCCTCGGCGGCGGCCTTCCGCCAGGCCGACTCCCTCAGCAGCCGCAGGCCGTTCAGTCCGACGAGAACCGTGGAGCCCTCGTGGCCCGCGACACCCAGAGGCAGCGGCAGGTCGCCTGCCAGGTCCCAGACGACGAGGCCGGCGATGAACACCCCGGCGATCACGAGGTTCTGGACGACCAGCCTGCGGGCGCGGCGGGAGAGGGCGACGGTGGCGGGGACGGCGGCGAGTTCGTCGCGCACGATCACGGCGTCGGCGGTCTCCAGCGCGAGGTCGGAGCCCGCCCTGCCCATGGCGACCCCGGTGTGGGCGGCGGCCAGGGCGGGTGCGTCGTTGACGCCGTCCCCGACGACCAGCACCTTGCGGCCCGCGTTCTCCATCTCCTGGACGGCGGCCAGCTTGTCCTGTGGCAGCAGCCCGGCTCGCACGTCGTCGATGCCGGTCTCGGCGGCGAGGCGCGCGGCGGCCCGGGGGTTGTCGCCGGTGAGGAGTGCCGGGGCGGTGCCGGTGAGCGTGGTGAGGGCGGCGACCGTGGCGGCGGCGTCCGGACGCGGCCGGTCGGCGATGCCGAGCAGTCCGGCGGGGGTGCCGTCCACGACCAGCAGGACGGCGGTACGGCCGGACTCCTCCAGTTCGGCGATACCTTCGGAGGAGTCGTCCGTCAGCCGGGACGGAGCACCGACCGCGACCGTACGGCCGTCGACGACGGCGGTCACTCCCACGCCCGGCGCGGAGCTGAAGTCCTCCGCTTCGGGCAGGTCGAGGCCGCGCTCTCGGGCCGCGTCGACGACCGCCCGGGCCAGCGGATGCTCGCTGGGCCGCTCGGCGGCCGCCGCGAGGGTCAGCAACCCGTCCTCGTCCAAGCCGGATCCCGGCAGCGGCAGGACGTCGGTGACGCGCGGGCTGCCTTCGGTCAGGGTGCCGGTCTTGTCCAGCGCGACCGCGTCCACCTGGCCGATCCGCTCCATCACCACGGCCGACTTCACCAGCACACCGTGCCGGCCGGCGTTGGCGATGGCCGACAGCAGGGGCGGCATGGTGGCCAGCACGACCGCGCACGGCGAGGCCACGATCATGAACGTCATGGCGCGCAGCAGCGCGTCGGTGAGCGGCTCGCCGAAGGCGAGCGGCACCAGGAAGACGGCCAGGGTCGCGGCCACCATGCCCAGCGAATAGCGCTGCTCGACCTTCTCGATGAACAGCTGCGTGGGCGCCTTGGTCTCGGACGCCTCCTGCACCATCCGGACGATCCTGGCGATCACCGAGTCGGACGCGTCGCGCCCGACCCGGACCCGCAGGGCGCCGGTGCCGTTGAGGGTGCCCGCGAAGACCTCGTCGCCCGGTTCCTTCGGCACGGGGAGCGGCTCGCCGGTGATGGTCGCCTGGTCCACCTCGCTCGCCCCGTCCAGCACCCGGCCGTCGGCGCCGACGCGCTCTCCGGGGCGGACGAGAACGGTGTCGCCGACCGTCAGCTCCTCGACGGGGACGACCTCTTCGCCGCAATCGGAAGGGAGCCGGGTGGCCGTGGCGGGGGCCAGGTCGAGCAGGCCGCGGACGGAGTCGGCGGTGCGGGCGGTGGCCAGCGCCTCCAGGGCGCCGGAGGTGGCGAAGATGACGATGAGCAGGGCGCCGTCCATGACCTGCCCGATCGCGGCCGCGCCCAGTGCGGCGACCACCATCAGCAGGTCGACGTCGAGGGTGCGGTCCTTGAGCGCCTTCAGCCCCTCCCAGCCCGGCTCCCAGCCGCCCGTGACGTACGCCGCCGCGTACAGCGGGCCCCAGGCCCAGGCGGGGGCGCCGGTCAGCTGGAGCGGCAGCGCGAGCAGGAAGAAGGCGGTGGCCGCCGCGGCCCAGCGCGCCTCGGGGAGCGCGAGGACACGGGTGCGGCGCCGTGGCACGGTCCCGGTATGTGCGGGTTCCGCCTCCTGGACCGGTCGCGGCGTGAGGGTGGAAGTCAACAGGGGTCCTTCTGGCGGGGACGCTTGGGCCCCTCACCATACAGGAATACATGAAGACCCCTTCATGCCTTCATGTGCATCGAAACGGCAGCCGCGAACGCGCGTCAGCGCAGCTTGTCCTTGGCCTTGTAGTAGGCGCCGCCGAACGGCAGGAACCAGGCGGTGCCGTTGTAGAAGGGCACCGGGACCTTCGGGAAGCCGAGGCCGCGCAGCGGGTTGGCCTCCGGGCGGCCGTCCATCATCTCGGCGACCGCGCGGCCCATGTAGGTCGCCATCTGGACCCCGTGGCCGCAGTACCCCATCGAGTAGTACAGGCCGTCGGTCTCGCCCGCGTGCGGGAGGCGGTCCCAGGAGAAGCCGACCATGCCGCCCCAGACATAGTCGATCCGCACCCCCGCTAGCTGCGGGAAGATCTCGGTCATCTCCCGCTTCAGGATGTCTCCGCTCTTGACGTCGGAGGCCGGGTTGGAGGGGGCGAAGCGGGCCCGGCCGCCGAAGGCGAGTCGGTGGTCCGGTGTGAGGCGGATGTAGTGGCCGATGTTCTTGGAGTCGACCACCAGACGGCCGTTCGGGATGAGCGACTTGGCGCGCTCCTCGCCGAGCGGCTCGGTGACGATGATGAAGCTGCCGACGTTGATGAGCCGTTTGCGGAACCACGGCATCGCCTTGTCGGTGTAGGCGTCGGTCGCGGCCATCACCTGCTTGGCCCGGATGGTGCCGTGCAGCGTCTCGACCACGAAGCCGCCGCCTGGGAGGCGGGTGAGGCCGGTGGCGGCGTTGCGTTCGTGGATCTCCGCGCCGGCCCGTTCGGCGGCCTCGGCGAGTCCGTGGACGTACTTGCCGACGTGCAGGGCGGCGCTCAGCGGGTCGAGCAGGGCGCCGTGGTAGTAGTCCGAGTTGAGCTCCGACTTCAGCTCGGCGGGGGTCAGGAGCCGGGTCTCGTGGCCGAAGTTGTCGGCCAGGTCGCGCTGGGTGGCCCGCATGGAGTCGAAGTGCTGCGGTTTGAAGGCGACTCCGAGGCGGCCGGCGCGGTGGAAGTCGCAGTCGATCCGCTCGGCCTTCGTGATCTCCTCGACCACGTCGACCGCCTCGCGGAAGGCGTCGTACAGCTCGCGGGCGCGCTCCTGGCCGTAGCGTTTGCGGGCCTCACCGACGCCGATGGTGAGGCCCTGGGTGCACATGCTGCCGTTGCGTCCGGAGGCGCCCGAGCCGATCTTGTCCCTCTCGACGAGGACGACCCGGGCGCCCTTGCGGGCGGCGTGGTAGGCGGTGGACAGGCCGGTGAGGCCGCCGCCGATCACCACCACGTCCGCCTCGTCGGGCAGGTCCTTTCCGGAGCGGTCGGGCAGGGCGGGGGCGGTGTCGAGCCAGTAGGGGATCTGCTTCATGGCGTGCGTCCTCACATCCGTTGGTCGGGTCAGCAGCCGAGCAGCTTCGGCAGGCCCGTCATGTCGGGCAGCTCGTCGTAGGGCTGGTAGTCGGCGCTGCCGGGGCGGCCGAAGCGGTTGATCCATACCCGGCGCTTCAGGCCGAGGTCGCGGGTCGGGATGTGGTCGTACTCCCAGCCCTGGGCGGTGTGGATGACCTGGGAGGGCTCGACGCCCATGGTCTTGAAGGCGTGCTCGAAGGTCTGCCGGTCCGGCTTGTACGCGCCGGCCTGCTGGGCGGTGATGACGTGGTCGAACTCGACGCCGATGTTCTCGACGTTCCGCGCGATCAGGTCGTCGTCGGTGTTGGAGATGATCGCGATCTCGTACCTGGTCTTCAGGGCGCGCAGGGCGTCCGGGACCTCCGGGAACGGGCCGAAGGTGGGGACGGCCTCCACGAGGGCGTCACCGTCGGAGGTGCGGTACTCCAGGCCGTGCAGCCGCATGGCGTTGCGCAGACTGGAGTGCAGGACCTCGTGGTAGGGGCGGTAGGCCTCCAGGACGGCCTGGAAGCGCATGACGCGGAAGTCGTCGAGGAACTCGTCGACGTCCAGGTTGTCCAGGTCCAGCCGGTCCTGAAGGACCTTCAGGGTGGTGGGGCCGAGCTGGAAGTCGACCAGGGTGCCGTAGGCGTCGAAGGTGACGATCTCTCGCATGGTGTTCAGCCTCGTTTCGCGGGTTCGGTAGGTGGGAGGGGCGTCAGACGACGCGTTCGCCGGGCGTGACGATCGCGTCGAGTGCGGCCAGGTCGGCGGCACCGGGGATCCAGTCGGCCGCCGCCGCGTTGGCGGTGACCTGCGCGGGGGTCATGGCGCCGCAGATGACCGAGCCGACCGCGGGCAGCGCGGCCAGTCCGCCCACGGCGACCTGGAGCAGGGTCAGGCCGCGTTCGGCGCCGTACGCGGTGAGTGCCTCGACCTTGTCCAGGGCCGCGCCGGTGAGCCAGCCCTGCCGCCAGGACAGCCGGCTGCCGGGCGGGGGCTCCTCGCCGCGCCGGTACTTGCCGCTGAGCAGGCCGTTGGCCAGCGGGTAGTAGGGCAGCAGCCCCAGGCCGTGGCGCAGGCAGGCGGGGATCAGATCGGCCTCCGCGCTCCGGTCGAGCAGGTGGTAGCGGGCCTGCGTCGACACGAACGCGGCGGTGAGTTCCTCGGCCTGGAGGTTGGAGCAGCCGAGGTACCGGATCTTGCCCTCGTCCACGAGTTCGCGCAGGGCGGCGACGGTCTCCTCCAGCGGAGTGAGGCCGTCGGGCTCGTGGTACTGGTACAGGTCGATCCGGTCGGTGCCGAGCCGCCGGAGCGAGGACTCGACGGCGTACCGGATGTAGGGGCGGGCGCCCCGCCGGCCGTACAGGTCGGCGTCGGGGCCCATCTCCATGCCGAACTTGGTGGCGAGGACGACGTCGTCGCGGCGGCCCTTGAGGGCGGCGCCGAGCAGGCGTTCGCCGTCGCCGCGTTCGCCGCCCCGCTCACCGAACCCGCCGTACATGTCGGCGGTGTCGAACAGGGTGATCCCGGCGTCGAGGGCGGCGTGGACGACGGCGTTCGTGCCCTCCTCGTCGAGGCGGGAGCCGAAGTTGTTGCCGCCGACGCCCACCACCGAGACGACCGGGCCCTGTTCACCGAGCGTGCGATACCTCATGACCGGTCCCCGAATCCGATGCAGACGTTCTTCGTCTGGGTGTAGCTCGCCAGCGCCTCCAGGCCCTTCTCCCGGCCCCAGCCGCTGTGCTTGTAGCCGCCGAAGGGCAGCTCGATGCCGCTGCCGGCACTGGTGACGTTGACGTAGACCTGACCGGCCCGGATGCCCTCGGCCAGGCGCATCGCCTGGTCCAGGTCGCGGCTCCAGACATAGGAGGACAGGCCGTACGGGCTGTCGTTGGCGATCCGCAGGGCCTCGTCGGCGTCGTCGAAGTCGATGACGGTGACGACGGGGCCGAAGATCTCCTCGCGGGCGCACCGGGCCTGGTTGGTCAGGCCGGTGAGGACGGTCGGCTCGATGTAGTAGCCGTCGGCGAGTTCGGGGGCGGCAGGTGCTCCGCCGCCGACCCGGGCCACGGCACCTTCCCGCCGGGCCAGTTCCAGGTAGCCCAGGACGCGGTCGCGCTGCCGGGCGGCGACCAGCGGGCCGATGTCCGGGTCCGTGAGGCCCGGTCCGACGCGCAGGCCGGCGATCTTCTCGACCAGCCGGTCCAGGAACTCCTCGGCGCCGCGCTGGAGCAGCAGCCGGGTGCCGGCCGAGCACATCTGGCCGGCGTTGCTGAACGACCAGCCCAGGATCGCGCTCAGCGCCAGGTCGAAGTCGGCGTCGGCGAAGACGACGAACGGCGACTTGCCGCCCAGTTCGGTGACGGAGGGCACCACGTTGGCGGCGGCGGCCTGGGCGACCTTGATGCCGGTGGGCACCGAGCCGGTGAAGGTGACCTGGTCGATGCCGGGGTGCCCGGCGAGGGCCGCGCCGGTCTCGGCGTCGCCGGGTACGACGTTCAGCACGCCCGGCGGCAGCCCGCACTCCAGCGCGATGCGCCCCACCTCCAGCGGGGTGAGCGGCGCCTCCGGGGAGGGCTTGAGCACCACGGTGCAGCCTGCCGCGAGAGCCGGGGCGGAACCGCGGGCCGTGTTCTGGAGGGGGTAGTTGAACGGGATGATCTGGCCGGAGACTCCGATGGGCTCGCGGACGGTGTAGTCGATCAGGCCGGGTCCGAGGGGGATCGTGGAGCCGCCGAGCTTGTCGGCGATGCCCGCGTAGAACTCGAAGTAGCGGGCGGCGGACTCGACGTCCGCCCTGGCCTGGCGGAGGGGCTTGCCGACGTCCTGGCACTCCAGGCGCGCCAGCCGCTCGCCCTCTCCGCGTATCGCGTCCGCGATCCGGGTCAGCAGCCTGCCCCGGTCCGCGGCCCGCATCCGGGCCCACTCGGGTGCGGAGAAGGCCGCGCGGGCCGCCGCCACGGCCTGGTCCACATCCGCCGCTCCGGCCAGCGCCACCTGGGTGAGGGCCGTGCCGTCCGCCGGGTCGAGGACGGTGAAGGCGCGCCCGTCGGCGGCGGGGATCCGCTTGCCGTCGACCAGCAGCAACTGGGGATCGCCGCTCATGGCCTGATCTCTCCCTGCACCTCGCCGAAGATGACGACCTCGTCGCCGGGCCGGACGGTGCGGATCCGGCGCACCCAGAGCACGATGCCGTCCTGCGGGGCGCGGACCTCCTCCAGCGTGTTGCCGTAGTGGTCGACGATGTGGGCGATCAGGTCGCCTTCCTTGCACGTCTCGCCGGGTGCGGCGTGGCCGAGGAAGAAGCCGCCGGCGGCGGAGCGGGCGAAGGTGCCGGAGACGGCGAGGTAGTCGTCCCGCAGCTCGGCCCCGCCGTCGGTCATGTTCAGCTGCCGCATGATGTTGAGGACGGAGTCGATGTGCAGCTGGACGTTCTCCTCGCGGTAGGTGCCGCCGCCCGCCTCGATGGTGATGGCCGGCTTGCCCGCCGCGAGGGTGGGATGGCGGACCGTGCCGCCCCACTTGCCGCCCTTCCAGATCAGCCGGTGCCCGGCGGCCAGGCCGATGCCGGTGGCCAGTTCCTCGTAGCCGCCCTGGACGATGGTGAGCGGGGCGATCTCGCCGAAGGTGCCGCCGGTGTGCAGGTCGACCAGGGCGTCGATGGCCGGGACGACCTGCTCGACGAAGGTGGCGGCCAGGCGCAGTGAGTAGGAGCCGTCCGCGTCGCCGGGGAAGATGCGGTTGAGGTTGAGGTGGTCGAGGCCGCTGGTGCGGGCCGCCGCCTCGAAGGCGGGGGTGTTCATGCAGGGGATGCCGACGAGCGTGCCGCGCAGGCCCACCGGGTCGACCTCGGCGAGGACGCGGCGGATGGCCTCCTGGCCGTCGTACTCGTCGCCGTGCACACCGGCGTCCACGCACAGGACCGGGCCGTCCTCGGTGCCGTTGACGACGATCAGCGGGATGCCGAGCTCCACGCCGTAGGTGCTGGTGCCGACGGGGATCAGACCCTGGGCGCGCTCGCCGGGGGCGACGGTCAGGGGGCCGATGGAGTACATGTGGTTCCTTTCCAGAACGTGTGTCAGATCCAGAACATGCGTCAGAGGCGGGCGGAGGCCTCGTCGAGGGTGGCCGCGATGATGTCGGCGACACGGTCCAGGAGTTCGCGGTCGCTGATCAGCGGGGGCGCGATCTGGACCAGTGGGGCGGCGCGGTTGTAGACGCGGGCGAGCAGCCCGGCCTCGCGCAGCCGGCGCGGGATCAGGTCGGCGACGAGTGCGGTGCGGGCGGTGTCGCTGAAGCGGCCTTCGTCGAGGTCGCCGGTGAGTTCGACGGCGTAGAAGAAGCCGGCACCGCGGACGTCGCCGACGATCGGCAGCCCGGCCAGGGATTCCATGCGCCGGGCCAGACGCGCCTGGTGGCCGCGGACGTTGTCCAGGATCCGGTCCCGCTCCATGATCTCCAGGCTGCGCAGGGCGATGGCCGCGCTCAGCGGGTGGCCGGCGAAGGTGTAGCCGTGGTTGAGGACCGCGCCGGGCCGGTTGATGACCTCGGTGACACGGTCGCTGACGAGCGTCGCTCCCATCGGGGCGTAGCCGGCGGTGATGCCCTTGGCGACGGTGACGATGTCGGGGCGGGCCCCGTACAGGTCGCCGCCGAACCACTCGCCCAGCCGTCCGAAGGCCGTGATGACCTCGTCGGCGACGAGCAGGAACCCGTACCGGTCGGCCAGGGCGCGCAGGCCCGGCCAGTAGCCCTCGGGCGGGGTGATGCAGCCGCCCCGGTTCTGCACGGGCTCGGCGATCAGCATGGCGATGCTGTCCGGGCCCTCGGCCAGGATCGCGGCCTCGAGCTCGGCGAGCAGGCGGGAGGTGAACGTCTCGTCGTCCGTGCGCTCGGGGGCCACGGGCGCGAGGCCGGAGCGGTTGGTGTTGGACACGAACCGGGTCTCGATCGCGCCCGGCCCGTACGGTTCCCGCAGACCGGGGTCGTCGGTGAGCGACAGGGCCCCGAGGGTCAGGCCGTGGTAGGCGCCGCGGCGGGCGATGGCCTTGGTGCGGCCCGCTTCGCCGCGCAGGGCGTGGTAGCGGCGGGCGATCTTCCAGGCGGTCTCGACGGCTTCGGCGCCGCCGCCGGAGAAGAAGGTGTGCTCGATGTCGACGGGGGCGATGCGCGCCAGGCGCTCGGACAGCTCGATGGCCGTGGGGTGCGCGGAGGAGGACCACAGGGGGCTGAAGCACAGCTCGCGCAGTTGACGGTCGGCGGCCTCGGCGAACTCGGGGGCGTAGGAGTAGCCGAGCTGGCAGCAGTACAGGCCGGAGAGGCCGTCGATGTAGCGCTTGCCGTCCGCGTCGTCGACGTAGGGGCCCTCGCCGCGCCGGACGACGAAGAGGTTCTCGCCGGAGCGGCCGAGCGAGCCGTTGGGGGTCATGTTGAGGAGCAGGTGTCTGGCCGCGGTGGCGGAGAGGTCGCCGGCCGGGGCCTGGGTGCTGGTGGTCATCGGGTCTCACTTCCGGCGGGGAGGCTCACGGCGGATTCCGTGGGCAGCAGGCCCGCCTGCTTGCCCGGGCCGCCCAGCCGTCGCACGGCGGCGACCAGGGCGAGGGCGACGACGGCGACCGCGATGAGGATCGCGCTGATGGCGGTCACCGACGGGTCGACGTTGTACTGGAGGACGTTGAACACCTGGACGGGCAGCGTCACGGTGTCCACGGAGGACAGGAACTGCGAGATGAAGAACTCGTCGAAACTGGTGATGAAGGAGAAGATCGCGGCGGCGATCATGCCCGGCGCGGCGAGCGGGAGGGTGATGCGGCGCCAGACGGTCAGCCGGCTCGCGCCCATGCTGGCGGCCGCGTCCTCCAGGCGTTCGTCGATGCCCTTCAGCGTGGCCATGAGGATCATCACCGCGATGGGCGAGGCCAGCACGGTGTGGCCGAAGGCGATGGCGATCGGGCTGCCGAGCATCGCGGCCGGCTCGAAGAGCAGGAACAGGCCGAGGGCGATGACCACCTGGGGGATCACCAGCGGGGCGAGGACCAGGCCGTAGACCGCGGAGCGCAGCGGCAGGTCGCTGCGGACCAGGGCGGTGGCCGCCGTGATGCCGAGGACGAGGGAGAAAACGGTCGTCAGGGAGGCGACCAGGACGCTCAGCGAGAGCGCGGCCGGCCATTTGCTGCCGTCGGCGAACAACTGCTCGTACCAGCCGAGGGTCCAGGCCTCCGGCGGGAAGGAGCCGAAGGCGTCCTTCCCGAAGGAGGTGACGACGATGACGATGATCGGCATGGCCAGGAACAGCAGGATCAGTGTGGACAGGACGGCCAGGGCGATGCGTCCGGCGAGGGTGGCACGCAGTTCGATCATGACGCCGTCCCCCGGTTCCGGTAGGCCTCGCCCGCCGACTTCAGCAGCCGCAGCAGGATCAGCCCGGCGAAGGTGAAGAGCAGCAGGATGATGCCGAGCGCCGAGGCGCCGTTCCACTGGTTCTGCTTCATGACCTGCTCGTCGATGAGCGAGGCGACCATGGTCTGCTTCTCGCCGCCCATCAGGGCGGGCGTGAGGTAGTAGCCGAGGCAGAGGATGAAGCACAGGACGCCGGCGTTGACCAGGCCGGGTGCCACCAGGGGCACGTAGACGCGGCGGAAGATGGTGATCTTTCCGGCGCCCATGCTGGCCGCGGCGGCCAGCAGCCGGCGGTCGATGCCCTTCATGACGGCGTACAGCAGCAGCACGGTGTACGGCAGCATCACGGCGGTGGTGCCGATGACGACGCCGATCTCGTTGTAGAGCAACTGGAAGGGGGCGCCGGGGAAGTGCGTGTCGGTCAGGGCGTTGTTCACCACGCCGTTGTCACCGAGCAGGATGATCCAGCCGTAGGTGCGCACCAAGGCACTGATGAAGTGCGGGACGACCACCACGAGCATCGCGAGGCCCGCCCACAGGGGCTTGAGCCGGCAGATCGCGGAGGCCAGCACGAAGCCGACGACCAGGCTGATCAGTGAGGTCTCGGCGGAGATCCGCAGGGTGGTGAGCAGGATCTCCAGGTTGGCGCCGCGGAAGGCGTCGGCGTACCAGTGGAGGGTGAAGCCGCCGGCCTGATCCTCGATGCTCAGCATCAGGGTGCTGAAGATCGGATAGACGAAGAGGATCAGCAGGTAGAGGACGACGGGCGCGGCGTTGAGCAGTCCGAAACGGGTGCGGCGGTCGGACAGCACGCGGGCCGGTCGTTTCTTACGGGGCACCGGGGCCGCGGGGCGGGATGCGGGAGCGAGTACGGCCACGGTCTTCACCCCCCGCTTTCCGTGTCGGGGAAGACGCTGACGTTCGCGGGGTCCGCGGTGAGGCCGACGCGCTCGCCGAATGAGGGAGCGCGTCCGGCGGGCAGTTCGAGCCGTACGAGTTCGGTGTCGGCGCCGCCCATGGGACGGACGGTGACGCGTACGAGCGTCCCGACATAGGTGACCGTCTCGACGGTCCCGGTACAGAACCCCTGGTCGGGCGGGCACAGGACGAGCCGGCCGGGCTGGACCGCCGCGCGCACCCGCGCTCCGTCCGGGACGGCCTGCGGCCGGGCCGTGATCAGGCCGCCCGAGTCGAGCCGGACGGTGACGCGCTCCCCCGTCCGCGCCTCCAGGTGGCCCGGGAGGAAGTTGGCGGCGCCGAGGAAGTCGGCGACGAACGGGGTGCGCGGGCGTTCGAAGAGTTCCCGCGGGGTGTCGAACTGGTCGATCCGTCCGTCCCGCATGACCGCGATGCGGTCGGAGAGGACCAGGGCCTCTTCCTGATCGTGCGTCACGTAGATGACGGTCAGGCCTAGTTCCTGCTGGATGCGTTTGATCTCGGTCTGGAGCTGGTCGCGCAGTTTCTTGTCGAGGGCGCCCAGCGGTTCGTCCATCAGGATGACCGGGGGCCGGTAGACCAGGGCCCGGCACAGCGCGACGCGCTGTTGCTGGCCGCCGGACAGTTCGCGCGGCCGGCGGCGGGCCATGGCCGACAGGCCGGCCATCTCCAGGGTCTCGCCGACCCGGCGGCGCTGGTCCGCCTTGGACACGCCGCGCAGGGTCAGCGGGAAGGCGACGTTGTCCCACACCGTCATGTGCGGGAAGAGCAGGTACTGCTGGAAGACGAAGCCCAGTCCGCGTTTCTGCGGGGCAAGGCGGGTGACGTCACGGCCGCCGACGACGATGCTGCCGGAGTCGGGCTCGCAGAACCCGGCGATCATCATCAGGGTGGTGGTCTTGCCGGAGCCGGACGCTCCCAGGAAGGTGACGAACTCCCCCGCCGCGATCTCCATGGAGACCTCGTCGACAGCGGTGACGCCACCGTAGGTCTTGCGAAGTCGCGTGACGGACAGGGGCTTTCCGGTGCCGGTCGGCATCGACGGGGCGGCGAGCGAGGGTTCGGGCATCACGTTCAGGTCAGGCATGCGTCCACTCCTGCCAGCGCTTGGACACGGCGTCCTGGTTCTTGATCCACCACTCGACGTCCAGGTCGAAGCCGCTCTTCAGGTGCTCGGGCGAGCTGCCCAGGTTGGCGGCCGTGGCGGGCTTGAGCTTCTTGTAGGCGGCGGGCACCGAGGGGGCCATGGGGTAGATCTCGGCGTAGGCGGCCTGCACCTCGGGGCGCAGCGAGAAGTCGATGAGCCGGTAGGCGGCGTCCAGGTTGGCGGCTCCCTTGGGGATGCCGAGCCCGTTGCTCTGGCGGCGGGCGCCGTTCCACTGGTAGGCGAGGGGTGCGCCGCCCTTGATCAGGGCGTCCAGGCGGCCGTGCCAGACGCTGGAGGCGTCGACCTCCTTGCGGCCCAGCAGCACGCCGGGCAGGGCGCCGGTGTCCCAGAACTTCCGGACGTGGGACTTGATCTCGCCGAGGACCTTGAAGGCACGGTCGACGTCGAGGGGGTAGAGCTTGTCGAGGGGCACGCCGTCGGCGAGGAGGGCGAATTCCAGCTCGGGCAGGTCGGCGTCGAGGGCCTGGAGGGCGCGGTTGCCGGGGAACGCCTCGGTGTCCCAGAAGTCGACCCAGGAGGAAGGTTTCTTCCCTCCGAAGGCGTCCGTGCGGTACGCCATCACGCTGGCCCAGTAGTTCTTGCCGACCGCGTTGGGGGTGACGAGGTTCTTCGCGACGCCGGCCTTCTTGAAGTTCTTCAGCCGGTCGTAGTCCAGGGCCTGGGTGCCGCCCTCCTGCTGGAAGAGCACGAAGTCGGCCATCGAGTCGTCGATGACGTCGAACTCGGGGCGGCCCTGCTTGATCTGGGCGAGCATCTGGGCGTACTCGATGTTCACCACCTTGACCTGGATGCCGGTCTCCTTGGTGAACGGCTCGTAGATCGCCTGCTGGTTGGCGTCGCCGTAGGAACCGCCGCTGTTGCGGACGACGAGCGTCTTGGAGCTCTTGCCGCCGCTGCCGACGGAACGGCTGGTGCCGGTGCCGCAGGCGCTGAGGGTGCCGGCGGCCGCGATGCCTGCGGCGGCTCCGCCGACGCCGCGCAGGAACGCTCTGCGGTCGATCCGGGCGCCACGCGGCTGAGCCGCAAGTCGATTCGGCACGGGGGCCTCCTGGGGGTGCTGTTCGGGATGGGGAGCGTGGGGGTGTGGCGTGCTCTGGGGTCTCGTCCTGTGGGGTGCGGGCGTACGTCAGGGGGTGGGATCAGGGGGCCGGGTCCCGGGGAGCGGGCGCGGCGATGGCGGCGAGTTCGGCGCCGGGGGCGACGGTCAGTCCGTGCATCGCGTAGAAGACGCGTCCGGAGGCGGGGGTGTGGATCTTGTGCTCCCGGCCGTCGGCCGGGTCGATGACGTGGCCGATGACCTGGCCCTCGGTCACGTCGTCGCCGAGGGAGAACTCGGGGTACCAGAGGCCGGTGGCGTCGGACGTGATGCCCGCGACCCAGACCCATTCGCGGACGGCGGTGCCGTTCCGGCCCTCGGTCTCCAGGGCGCCGAGCCGGGCCAGCACTCCGTACAGGCCGTCGACCAGGCGCCGGGCGACGGCCTGGTCCCGTTCGCCGAGCTTGCCCGTCTCGACGAGGATCGCCGGGATGCCCTGGCGGGCGGCGGCCGCGTGGCTGTTGCCGCCCTCGGCGTTCAGCCCGAGGATGACGTCCTCGATGCCGGCCGAGCGGGCCATGTCGGCGGTCCTGGCGTCGAGTTCGGGGGTCCCGGTGAGGCGGTAGCCGACGAAGTCGCGCAGGACCTCGTCGATGCCGCCGGAGTGCAGGTCGATGTACGCTTCCGCGCCGTCCAGCAGCTGCGCGAAGATCCAGGCGGCGAGCCGCTCCGTTGGGCTGCCCTCGGGATCGCCGGGGAAGACGCGGTTGATGTTGACGCCGTCGACCGGGGAGACGCCGAGCCGGCCCTGGTACACGGCCGGGGGGTTGGCGACCGGGCAGAGGACGATCTGGCCGCGCACCTGGCCGGGCTCCAGCAGGGCCGCGAGCCGGGTGGCGGCGTCGATGCCGGTGAACTCGCCGCCGTGCACGCCCGCCGTGATGACGACGCGGGGGCCGGGCCGGGCACCGTTGACCAGGGTCAGCGGGATGTCGACGGTGAGAGTGCCGAGGTCGGCGGGGACGGTGCCGCGGGTCTTGGTGCCGGGCTCGGCACTCAGGGAGCCGACGGTCAGTTGCTCGGTCATGGTCGTCAGGCCTCCGTGCGGTCCTGGGTGGAGATGAAGTCGATGGGCCGGGACGAGGTGCCGTCCAGCGCCAGGTCCGCCGCGATGTCGCCGAAGGCGGGCGAGAGCTTGAAGCCGTGGCCGGAGAAGCCGGCGAGCAGGACCAGGTTCTCCGCGCCGGGCAGGGGGCCTACGAGCGGGCGGCTGCTCTCGGTGTAGCCCTCCATGTAGACGGAGAGACGGACCGGGTCGGGATTCAGGTCCGGCATGTAGCGGCCCATCAGCTCCGTGAAGATCTCCAGCTCTTCGGGCGCCACCGTGCGGTCGAGGCGGTTCGGGTCGCCGGCCGGGCGGTGCAGGGCGCGGGACAGGCCCAGCTTCACGGAGACGCCGTCCGGGGAGGGCAGTCCGTAGCAGTGGGTGGGGGCGGTGCGGATGAACGCCGGGCGCTCCTCGCCGAACCAGGCGTCGGTGGTGGGCACGTACCAGGCGCTGAGCAGCCGGCGGACGTCCACCTCCCACGGCAGGTCGGGCAGCAGGTCGTTCACCCACGGGCCGGGGCTGACCACGGCCGCGTCGAACCGCTCGTGGCCGGCGTCGGTGCGGACCTCCACCCCGTTGCCGGTGGGCACGATCTCGCGGACGGTGGTGTAGCGGTGGATGCGGGCGCCCAGCTCCTCCGCGCGGCGGGCGGCGGTCTGGACGGTCAGCTCGGGCCGGATGAAGCCCGCGCGCCGGTCGAGCACGGCGGCGTCGCCGTCCTCGATCCGGAACTGCCCGAAGCGCTTGGCGAGCGCGTCGGCGTCGAGCACCTCGTGGTCGAGGCCGTGCTCGGCGATCGACTGCAGGACGGTGGCCATCTGCTGGTGCGCGGTGGGCCCCATCAGCAGGCATCCGGTCAGACGGCGCAGCTCGCGGCCGGTCTCCCGCTGGAGCGTCTCCCACAGGGCGTCGGCGTGCTGGAGCAGCGGCACGTAGCGGGAGTCCTCGAAGTGGGCGCTGCGGAAGATCCGGGTCTCGCCGCCGGCGGCACTGCGGTCGTGGCCCGGGGCGAAACGGTCGAAGCCGACGACCTCGGCTCCGCGGGCGGCCAGGCGCCAGGCGGCCTGAGCGCCCATCGTTCCGACGCCGACGACGGCGACGCGCTTCTTGGCAGACACGAGGGGGTTCCTTTCGTCTCCCGGGGCGCGGATGCTGTACGCCCGGTATACGGACTCTGGAATTCCGGAAGGGACGGCGTTAGGCGATGGGCCCAAGGGCCATGGCTCGCACTGTCCGGGGGGAGGGGGCTTCAGGTTGCTTCTTCGCCAACCTGCTGTGCCACATTGTGGAACGGTGTGCTAGAATCTGGCACGAGAATGGCAGTGGCGAGGAGGGGAGTCAAGGGGTGTACGCAAGGGATTCCGCGAGTTAACGGGGGAAATCAGATGGAAATGAAGAGCGTGACCAGGTCTTTGCGAATCCTGGAAGCGGTCGCGCAGCACCAGCCAGTGACGGTGGGGGAACTGACCAAGCTCTTCGGGCTGCCCAAGTCGACCGTGCAGCGCACGCTGGTCACTCTGAACGAGGCCGGGTGGCTGCGGGCGAACCGCAAGGACACCACGCGCTGGGAGATCGGCGCCCGCGTGCTCGCGGTGCGGCCGGCGGCGCTTCAGGGATCGAGTCTCTTCGCGGCCGCGCGGGAGCCCATGATCCGGCTGCGGGACGCGCTGAACGAGACGATCCACCTGTCGGTGCCGGACGCGCTGCAGTGCATGGTGGTCGTGGACCGGGTGGACTGCCACCACGCGGTGCGGACGTTCCACGCGATCGGCGACACCTCGCCGCTGCACGCCACCGCCACGGGACGTACGGTCCTGGCCCACCTGCCGCCCGCCGACGTCGAGGAACTGGTGGAGCGGGGGCTGGAGAGCTACAGCGACGCGACGCTCGTCGATCCGGCCGAGCTGCGCGCCGAGCTGAAGCGGGTGCGCACCGACGGCTACGCGCTCAACCGCAACCAGTACCGCCCGGACGTCTGCGCGATCGCCGCGCCCGTCCTCGACGAGGACGGCACACCGCTCGCCTCCGTGGCCGTCTCCCTGCCCGACTCGCGCTACGACGAGGCACGGCTGCCCGAGTGGGGCCGTCTGGTCGCCGACACGGCGACGGAGATCACCAACCGCCGCCTGGGCGCGTAACGGCCCGGGACGCGTGACAGGCCCCCTGGTGACGACCGGCACCAGGGGGCGTGGCACGTCACGGAGTCAGGCGCCCGGACGCGTCGGTCGGATACGCCCTCACCGCACGGGCACCGCGACGTACTGGTACTCCAGGAACTCGTCGATGCCGACCCGGCCGCCCTCACGGCCGAGCCCGGACTGCTTGACCCCGCCGAAGGGCGCGGCCGGGTTGGAGACCAGGCCGGTGTTCAGGCCCACCATGCCCACCTCCAGGCCCTCACTGACGCGCAGGCCGCGGTCGAGCCCCTCGGTGAAGACATAGCCGACGAGACCCCAGGGCGTGTCGTTGGCCCGGCGCAGGACCTCGTCCTCGTCGTCGAAGGTGAGGATCGCGGCGACCGGGCCGAAGATCTCCGTGTCCATGAGACGGCTCTCGGGGGAGACATCCGCGAGCACGGTCGGCGGGTAGAAGCAGCCCGGCCCCTCCGGCGTCCGGCCGCCGACCAGCACCTGGGCGCCGCGCTCCACCGCGTCGGCGACCAGCTCCTCGACCTTGGCACGCCCGACGGTGTCGATCAGCGGGCCGACGTCCACGCCGTCCCGGGTGCCGGGGCCCACCACGAGCGCGCCCATCCGCTCGGCGAGCCGCCGCCCGAACTCCTCGGCGACCGGCCGGTGGACGAAGAAGCGGTTCGCGGCGGTGCAGGCCTCGCCCATGTTGCGCATCTTGGCGACCATCGCGCCGTCGACGGCCACGTCCAGGTCGGCGTCGTCGAAGACGATGAACGGCGCGTTGCCGCCCAGCTCCATCGACGTCCGTACGACGGTGTCGGCGCACTGCGCGAGCAGCAGCCGGCCGACGGCCGTGGAGCCGGTGAAGGACAGCTTGCGGATCCGGCCGCCGCGCAGCAGCGGTTCGCAGACCTCTCCGGCGCGGGAGGTGGTGACGACGTTCAGCACACCGTCCGGCAGCCCGGCCTCCTTCAGGATCCCGGCGAGGGCGAGGCTGGACAGCGGGGTCTGCGGGGCCGGCTTGAGGATCATCGTGCAGCCCGCGGCGATCGCCGGGCCGATCTTGCGGGTGCCCATGGCCAGCGGGAAGTTCCACGGCGTGATCAGCAGGCAGGGGCCGACCGGGCGGCGGGAGAGGAACATGCGGTTGCGGCCGTCGGGCAGCGTGCCGCACCCCCCGTCGATCCGCACGGCCTCCTCGGAGAACCAGCGGAAGAACTCGGCGGCGTACGCCACCTCTCCCCTGGCCTCGGCGAGCGGCTTGCCCATCTCGGATGTCATCAGGCGGGCGAGTTCGTCGGTGCGCTCCAGGATGATCTCGTGCGCGCGGCGCAGGATCTCGCTGCGCGCCCGGGGTGCCGTACGGGCCCATGCGGCCTGGGCCTGGACGGCCGCCTCCTCCGCGAGCCTGGCGTCCTTGGCACCCGCGTCGGCGACATGGCTGAGGATCTCGCCGGTGGCGGGGTCGTCGACGGGCATGGTGGCGCCGTCCGCGGCGTCCACCCAGGCACCGCCGATGAACAACTGGTTCAGAACCTCGGTCATGATGTCTCTCCTGGTCGGTCGGCGGAGGGGTCGAGGAGTTCCGCGAGGTGCAGGGCGCGGATGCCCCGGTCACCGGCGAGGTGGTCGATCTGGGTGGCGCAGCTGAAGCCGTCGGCCACGACGCTCCGCCCGTCGAGGGCGTCGAGGCGGGGCTTGAGAGCCAGGTCCGCGACCGCCATCGAGGTGTCGTAGTGCTCCGCCTCGAAGCCGAAGTTCCCGGCGAGTCCGCAGCAGCCCTCGGCCTCGTCGACCGTGCGTACACCGAGGCGGCGCAGCAGGTCGGCGGGGCGGCGGCCCTTGAAGGTGGCGTACTCGTGGCAGTGGGTCTGCAGGACGACGTCCCGGGGCAACGGCGGCGGGGTCCAGCCATGGTCGGCGAGGTCGGTGAGAGCCCCGGTGAAGGTGTGGACGCGGTCGGCGACGCGCTGGGCGGCCTCGGTGCCGAGCAGTTCGGGCACGTCGCGTTTGAGGGCGGCGGCGCAGCTGGGCTCGGCCACGATGATCGGCCGGTCGTCGCCGTCGTCGAGGTGGGCGACCGTACGGGCCATGATCCTGCGGGCCACGGACAGCTGCCCGGTGCTGACCCAGGTCAGTCCGCAGCACAGGCCGTCTTGCGGTGTGCAGGGAACACCGGCGTCGGCGAGGACCCGGCTCGCCGCTCCCGCGACCTGGGGGCGGAAGGCCCGGGTGAAACTGTCGATGAACAGCAGGGCCTTCGCCGGTTCTCCGGTTTTCGCCGCACGCAGGGTTTTCCGCAGGGCGCGCCGGGAGGCGAAGGCGGGGATCCTGCGCTTCGTGGTCACGCCGCCGAGGCGGGCGAGGAGCCTGCCGAACGGTCCGCGCAGCAGCAGATTGACCGGTCGGGCCGCGTATCCGGCGAGGGCGGAGGTCCTGGGCAGCCAGCCGAGCGAGTAGTGGGAGCGGGGCCTGAGCCTGCCCTTGTAGTGCTGGTGCAGGAACTCCGCCTTGTACGTCGCCATGTCGACGCCGACCGGGCAGTCGCTGGAGCAGGCCTTGCAGGACAGGCACAGATCGAGGGCGTCCTTGACCTCGGTCGAGCGCCAGCCGTCCTGGACGGCCTCGCCGCGCACCATCTCCTGGAGCATGCGGGCCCGGCCGCGGGTGGAGTCGTTCTCCTCCCCCGTGGCCCGGTAGCTCGGGCACATGACGCCGCCGGAGTCGCTGCGGCAGCGGCCGATGCCGACACAGCGGCGCACGGCGCCCGTGAAGCCGTCCGTGTCGTGCGGGAAGGTGAACGACGTGTCGAGGAACGGGAGTTCACGCAGCGCGAGGTCGGCGTCCAGAGGAGCCGGCTCGACGATGACTCCGGGGTTGAGCAGCCCGTCCGGGTCGAAGATCCGCTTGAACGCGGCGAACGCGCGGATCATGCGGTGGCTGTACATGACCTCCAGCAGTTCGCTGCGGGCCCGTCCGTCACCGTGCTCGCCCGACAGGGTGCCGCCGTGCGAGACGACCAGCGTGGCCGCCTCGGAGAGGAACCGCCGCATGACGGCCCGGCCGGTGTCCGTGGCCGGGTCGAAGTCGACCCGTACGTGGACGCAGCCCGCGCCGAAGTGCCCGTACAGCACACCGGTCAGCCCGTGCGAGGCCAGCAGTGTGCGGAAGTCGCGCAGATAGGCGGCGAGGTTCTCGGGGGCGACGGCCGCGTCCTCCCAGCCGGGCCAGGACTCCCCGCCGTCGACGAGGCGGGCGGCGAGTCCGGCCCCGTCCTCGCGGACCCGCCACAGCGAGCGTCGCTCGGCCGGGCTCTCGACGACCCGTCCGCCGGTCAGCCTGCCCTGTGCCTTCAGCACGTCGAGCAGTTCGGCGGCGCGGGCGTCGACCGCGGCCTGGTCCTCGCCCTCGAGTTCGACGTAGAGCCAGGCGCGTCCCTCGGGCAGGCCGGTGACGGAGTCCGGGCCGCGCCGGACGCGCATGGTGGCCACGATCGCCTCGTCCATGCCCTCCACCGCGCTCGGCGAGAAGCGCAGGATCTCCGGCACGTCCTCGGCCGCCTCGACCACATCCTCGTAGCCGAGCGTCAGCAGCGCCGATGCCTGTGCGGTCGCCACCAGGCGGACCGTCGCTGCGGTGACGACCGCACAGGTGCCTTCGGTGCCCACGAGCGCGCGGGCCATGTCGAAGCCGTTCTCCGGGAGCAGGCGGTGCAGCTGGTAGCCGGAGACCTGGCGCGGGATCCGGCCCAGTTCGGTGCGGATCGGCTCCAGGTTGTCCTCGATCAGCTTCCGGAGGTCGGATTCGAGCCGGGCGATGATTCCGGCGTCGCTGGGATCGACCGGGTGCAGCCCGGAGCGGTCGGCGACGGCCCGCACGCCGTCCGCCGTCACGATCTCCAGGGCCTCGACATGGCCGCTGGTCCGCCCGTCGCGCACCGACCGGTTGCCGCACGCGTCGTTGCCGATCATGCCGCCGAGGGTGCAGCGGCTGTGCGAGGACGGGTCGGGACCGAAGTCGAGCCCGTGCAACGCGGTCGCGCCGCGCAGCGCGTCCAGGACGACACCGGTCTCGACCCGCGCGGTGCGGGCCTCGGGGTCGATGTCCAGGATCCGGTTCAGGTGCCGGGAGAAGTCCAGGACGACTCCGAGTCCGACGGCGTTGCCCGCCATGCTGGTGCCGCCGCCCCGTGCCGTGACCGGCACGCCCGCCTCCCGGCAGGCCCGCAGCACCGCGACCACGTCGTCGGCGGTGCGCGGGAAGGCCACGGCCCACGGCAGCACCCGGTAGTTGGAGGCGTCGTAGGCGTACGGGCCCGTCGCCCCCGGGCCGGTCTCCACCCGCAGGCCGGGCGCGATCTCGGCGATACGGGCCGTCAGACCCGCCAGGTCGCGGGCGGCGGTGGTCATCGGTCTCCGGCTCCCGACGTGCCGGCCTCGACCGCCTTCGCCCAGGCCCGCAGGCCGTCGTCCACTCCGGCCTCGTCGATGACGAGCGCCGGGATCATCCGGACCACCTGGTTCCAGGCGCCGCACAGCAGCAGGAGCAGTCCCTCGTCGACGGCGGCGCGCTGGACGCGGGCGGCGGTCTCGGGGTCGGGGCTGCCGTCCTCGGTGACGAACTCGCTGGCGAGCATGAGGCCGAGGCCGCGGACGTCGCCGATGCCGGGCGTGCGGTCGGCCACCGCCTCCAGGCCCTGGCGCAGCCGCTTGCCCATCGCCTCGGCGTTCTCGACGAGCTTCTCGTCCCGTACGACGTCGAGGGTGGCGCAGGCCGCGGCGCAGGCGACGGCGTTGGCGCCGTACGTGCCGCCCTGGGAGCCGGGCCAGGCCTTGGCCATCAGTTCCTCGGAGGCGGCGATGCCGGAGATCGGGAAGCCGCTGGCGATTCCCTTGGCGGTGACGAGGATGTCCGGGGTGACGCCGAAGTGGTCGTGGCCCCAGAAGCGTCCGGTGCGGCCGACGCCGGTCTGCACCTCGTCGAGGATCAGCAGGAAGCCGTGCCGGTCCGCCCGCTCCCGCAGCCCCTCAAGGAAGGCGCGGTTCGCGGGCACGTACCCGCCCTCGCCGAGCACCGGCTCGACGATGATGGCGGCCGTGTCGGCGGGCGACGAGATCGTCTGGAGGGTGTAGTCGAGTTCCTGGAGGGCGAAGCGGGTGGCGGCCTCCTCGTCCCAGCCGTACCGGTAGGCCGTCGGGAACGGCGTGACGACCACACCGCTCATCAGCGGGGAGAAACCGGACCGGAAGCGGATCCCGGAGGTCGTCATGGAGGCGGCGGCGACCGTACGGCCGTGGAAGCCGCCGTGGCAGACCAGCACGTTGGGACGGCCGGTGGCCTGGCGGGCCAGTCGCAGCGCCGACTCGACGGCCTCGCTGCCGGAGTTGGTGAAGAACAGGCTGTCCAGGCCCGCCGGCAGCACCTCGCCGAGCTTGTCGACGAGGCGGCGCAGCGGCTGGTGCATGACGGTCGTGTACTGGCCGTGGATCAGCGTGCCCACCTGCTCCTGCGCCGCCGCCACGACCTTGGGGTGGCAGTGCCCGGTGCTGGTGACGCCGATGCCGGCGGTGAAGTCGAGGTAGCGGCGGCCGTCCTCACCGTAGAGATGGACGCCCTCGCCCCGGGCGGCCACCACGGGCGTGGCCTGGCGAAGGTGCGGCGACAGTGCGGTCATGTTGGTCTCCCGGCCGTACGTCGAGGTCTGCTTGCGGTGATCCGCGGTACTGGTCCGACACCCCGAGCATCCGGGCCGCCGCGCGACGCGACAACGCGTGATCTGTCCAGCCGGAACGCGTTGTTCGGACGTTGTGTCAACCACCGGACCCCCCTGGTACCGCCCGTCCTTCCCGTGGACAGCTCTTGCGCAGGTCAGTGCCGCTTGTCAGAGTGACCAGGCATGCAGGGAGCCACCGTGAACCCACACCCGCCGAGCGTCGCCGACGTCCTGGCCCTGCCCGTCCTGGCCGCCGGGCAGCCCCAGGTCGTCACCGGGCTGGCCGAGCTGGACCGGCCGGTGCGCTGGGTGCACATCACCGAGCTGACGGACCCGGCGTCCTTCCTCAAGGGCGGCGAGCTGGTCCTGACCACGGGCATGCCCCTGCCCGACGACGCCGCGGGTGTCCGCCGGTACGTCGACGAACTCACCGAGGTGGGCGCTGCCGCCCTGGTCATCGAGCTGGTACGGCGCTACCACCGGCCGCCCGACGCCCTCGTCCAGGCCTGCCACGCCCGGGGTCTGCCCCTGGTCACTCTCGCGCGGGACGTCAACTTCCTGGAGGTCACGCAGGTCGTCCACGCCCTCATCCTCGGCAGCCAGGCTGACGCGATGCGCCGGACCCAGCGGATCCACGAGGCGTTCACCGCCCTGACGCTGCGCGGCGCGGGCCCTGAGGACGTGGTGCGCGCGGCGGCGGAGATGAGCGGCCGCACGGTCGTCCTGGAGAACCTGGTGCACCAGGCGCTGATCTGCGAACCGTCCGGGAGCACGGTGGAGGAGGCGCTCGGCGACTGGGAACAGCGCTCGCGGGCCACCGAGCCCGGTGACCACACCGGGGCGGGCGGCCCGGAGGGCTGGCTCACGGCGCCCGTCTCCTACCAGGGCGAACGCTGGGGCCGTCTGGCCATGCTCCAGGCCCCCGCCGACGGCCCGGCCTTCGGGCCGGAGCACATCACCGTCCTGGAGCGGACGGCGATGGCCCTGACCGTCGCCCGGCTCATCCACTCCACGCCCTGGGAGCACACGGCCCACCGCACCGCCCTGCGGGAGCTGGCGGAACAGCGCCACCACTCCCCCGAGGACGCCCGCGCCCGCTGTGCCGCGCTGGGCCTGCCCACGGAGGGCAGCCGCTACCTGGCGATCCTCGCCGACCTGGGCCCGGGTGCCGAGGGAGGCGAGCTGGAGGCCCGGCTGCACAGCGAGCTGCGATCGGCGGGGGTGCCGGCCCTCGTCGGCGAGCTCGCCCCCGGCCGCCTCGGGATCCTGCCGGCCCTGCGTCCCGACCGGCCCTGGCGCCCCGTGGCGGAACGGCTGTGCCGCACCGTGCTGGGGCTGGTCCCGGGGGCGATCGTCGGCGTCGGCTCGGAGGTGGCGGACCTCGCCGACACGGCACGCTCCTTCCGGGAGGCGGCCCGTGTCATAGAGGCCACCCCGCCCGGCCAGGTCCCTCCCCCGGACCGTTCCTTCCACGAGCTGCCGGACATCGACCTGCGCCGGCTGCTGTACGCCCTGCGCGAGGACACGCGCGTCCAGGACTACACCGAGCGCCGCCTCGGCCGGCTCATCGACCACGACACCCGGCACGGCACCGAGCTGCTCACGACACTGGGCCACTACCTCGACGCCGCCGGCAACAAGACCACCGCGGCCCGTCGCGGCGGTCTGTCCAGGGAGACCATGTACCAGCGCCTGCGCACCATCGAACGACTCCTCGACTCCGACCTGGAATCCGGGGAGCGCCGAACCGAACTCCACGTGGCGCTCACGGCGTTGCGTGTCCTGCGCGAGGGGTGAAGGGGGCCTCAGCCGCGGACCGGCCGCCACTCCTGTGAGCCGTCCGCGACCTCGTTCCGCAGGATCAGCGGCGCCCCCTGGGACGCTTTTCCATCGTGGCCGGGTTTCGGGACGCATAGCGGCAGCCGTGCATGCCGCTGCATGCTGTGCGTTCAGGCGTGTGGAGGGGGTTTGATGCGGGGCGGGAGTGCGCGGCAGGGGTCGTTCGTCGCAGGGGCCGGGGCGGCAGTCATGGTGGCGTTGGCGGTGGTGACGAACTATGTCACCACATCTCTGCCGGGCTGGGCTGAGGATCCACGGTTGGTATGGGGTGTCTTCGGCGGGCTGGCTGTCATCGCACTCGTGCTGCAGTTGTGGGGGCGGCGTTTGGACACGGATCAAGGCGGTTCGTCAGGCGGGCGGCCGGTTGCTGTGAGCAGGATCGTGAGCGATGCGGCTGAGTCGCTTCGTCCCCCCAGCATCGACAGGCCGGTCCGAGGTCGCGAAGCCACCATCAGCGACCTGCAGCGGCTTCTTCGGCGTTCCCGGGTGGCGAACCGAATCGCAGTTGTGACGGGCACAGGCGGTATGGGCAAGACGACGGTGGCTGCCGCTTTGGCCAAGAAGGCTCAGGAGAAGGGGACTCCAGTCTTCTGGATTCCTGCTCTGAACGCGTCGGAGCTCGCTGAGCACATGGTCAGGGTTGCGGTGGCATGCGGCCTGCAGGAGGAAGCACTGGAATCAGCCCGGGCCGGCCGAGTCAGCTTGGCGGACGCCGTGTGGGAACAACTTGCCAAGACCAAACGGTGGCTCATCGTCCTCGACAACCTTGACGATCCCGACATTGCCAGGTCCGGCTCTGGTCCGCTGCATGACCACCGCGGCTGGGTGCGATGCCCCGAGCCGGGGGGTCTGCTGCTGATCACCAGCAGGGTGGCTGACGGGGGGACATGGGGCGCCGGAACCACTGTCATGAGACTGGCGCCCCTGCCCGACCATGACGGTGCCCAAGTCCTCCTCGACGGTGCCCCCCAGGCCGGGAGCCAAGCAGAGGCCGAACTGCTGGCGCGGCGCTTGGGCGGCCTGCCGCTCGCGCTCCGCGCGGCAGCCAAGTACGTCGCAGCGCCGAGCAGTCGGCACCACACTTTTGCGGGCTACCGCCGAGCTCTCGGAACGGAACTCGCGTCCCTCATCGGAGCTGAAAGCCCGCAGGCGTCCGACCCTGAAACAGCGCGCGCGGTTATCCGGCATACGTGGGATTTGTCTCTGGATCATCTCGCAGACAACGGCATTCTCCTCGCCCGTCCGGTGCTCCGACTGCTGTCTCTTCTTGCCTGGGGGCCTGTGCCCGTCTCATTTGTCACCCCCGAGCTTGTCGCCCAGGCGACCGGCCTGTCGGCCACTCAGTCCGGCGTGGATGCCGCCTTCAATGGCTTGTCCGTCTATGCTCTGCTGGAAGTGCCCACTGATGCGAGCGGAGCCCCCGTGCCAGGGCTCGTCGACCTGCACCCGCTGGTCCGTGAGATTACGGCCCTTGATCTGACTCAACGCACCGACGCTCTGCAAGCCTGGCACGCGGCGCTCGCGCGCCGCATTTACCAGGCGATCGCGGACGTCGCGGGGGCAGAATTGAGCGACCGCTCTGTCGCGCGGCACTTGTTCCCTCATCTGCTCGTGATCGCAGCTCTGGGCGAGAACCGCGGGAACCTGAATCTGGCACAGGCTGTGGCCACCTTGGCGGATGTGCTGCATCATGAGCGTGATCACGAGCACGTGCTGATCCTCAGCGGAATGTTGGCGGGAGCCTGGGCCGAAGGGATCGGACCTGATCACCCGGACACCCTTACTGCTGTCCACAACGTGGCGATCACCCTCGGATACCTGTCGCAGCACCAGGACGCTGTCGAGAAGCACCGGCAGAACCTCAGTACACGGCTGCGTGTCCTAGGGCCTGATCATGCCGACACCCTGGCCAGCCGGGATGGTCTTGCCGTCTCCCTTGGGGCGGCAGGAGAGCTGGACGAAGCCTGCTCCCTTCTTGAGCACAACCACCAAGCGGCTGTCCGGCTGTTCGGACGCGACCACGACCAAACTCTCCGCAGTCGGCACAGCCTTGCGGGAGTGTTCGTAGACAGAAGGGAGTTCCAGCGTGCAGCTGCTCTGTTCCGAGAAAACCTTCATGAGTGCACCCGTGTTCTCGGTGCGGACCATCCTTACGCGCTTGCCAGTCAGTCCGGTTTGGCCTCTGCGCTGAATGGGCTGGGCGATCAGGACGGGGCCATCGCGCTCCGCCGGCAGAGTCTCGACGCTTGCCTGCGTGTCTTCGGCTCTGAGCATCCCGACACCTTTGTCGCGCGCAGCAATCTGGCGTACGAGCTCGAGGAACTTGGGGAATACGTGGAAGCCATTGGCCTCCACGAGCGAAACCTCACCGACCGCCTTCGTGTTCTGGGCGCCGACCATCCGGACACACGTGCGAGCCAGGACGCACTCGTACACGCGCAAGCGGTTCTGCGGCCGGGTGGGGTCTTCGGGAACTTGTTCCGGAGAGTACGTTCCGGTGGGTCGCCAAACCCTTGACATCTGGGGCGGCGTGCCGAGGGCGAGGCCAACCTCTCCTGGGCACTCGCAGGTGCCGCCTGGCTGTACCTACGGCGGCAGGCACCGCGAAATCCCGTCCGCGATCTGTTCTGGGGCATGGGGCTTGCCGCAGTGAGCGCTGCGGCCCTGGCAGGGCTCATCCACTTCCGGGTTCTGACTCCCGGGACGTCCCGCGTCTCGGCGCCGCGGGGTTTGTGAGGGTGCGGAGGGGCCTTCGGGGGTGCCAGATGTCAGGATGGGGGCATGACTATCAAGGTTTTCTTTGACATCACCATCGACGACGTTCCCGCCGGCCGGATCAACATGAACCTGTTCGACGACGTCGCCCCCAAGACCGTGGAGAACTTCCGCGCGCTGGCGACCGGCGAGAAGGGCTTCGGCTACAAGGGCTCGTCCTTCCACCGCGTCATCCCGGAGTTCATGCTCCAGGGCGGTGACTTCACCCGCGGCGACGGCACGGGCGGCAAGAGCATCTACGGCGAGAAGTTCCCCGACGAGAACTTCACGCTCAAGCACACCAAGCCAGGCCAGCTCTCCATGGCCAACGCCGGCCCGAACACCAATGGCTCGCAGTTCTTCATCACCACGATCGTGACGTCGTGGCTCGACGGCAAGCACGTCGTGTTTGGCGAGGTCGCCGACGAGAGCAGCATGGAACTCGTACGGAAGATCGAGGGCTACGGCTCGCGGTCCGGCCGCACCTCGGCCACCGTCACCATCGCCGACTCCGGCACTCTCTGACGGTAAAGCGCCTGTTCATACAGGTCGTTGGGATGATTGACTCAGGCTGACTGCCGCGTATGTCTCCCGTGCCCGCAGCGCTGGATCAGGCTACGAGCGCCCGCCCGAGATGAGCGAAGCACAGCGCGTCGTCGTCAAGGCTCCGTGCCATGGCGGGGCCCCACTGTGAGCGCAATGGATGGGCTTGAGCTCTTGGACCAGCTGTCGGTGCGGGGGGCCATGCGGGTCAGGGGCCGGGCGGCGACTGCCACATGGCCGGCTCGCGACGCCTCGCGGTCAGCCGCGACGAAGCCCGCCGGCTCCTCAGCACCGGACTCCGGGCATGCAGCCACTGCCAGCCCGACGTCCAGCCCCACATCCTCGACTTACTGATGGTTTCAGAATCAGCAGAAGGGGTGGCCGACGGGTCGGCGTACACCCGGTATCCGACTGGCTTGTCTGACCCGTCGAGCAGGGTTGCGCCCAATGCGAGCACTTGTGGCTCGGCCACGTCGAGATCCGCGACCATGACGTCGACGTGCAGCTGCTGAGGGTGATCAGGGGCGGACCACTGTGGCGGTCGGAAGTCGTGGACTCGTTGGAATGCCGCGAGGGCAGTGCCTGTCGTGGTGCCGAGCACGACGAACTCCCCAGTGTCCTGCAGCCGTGAGAGTGACAGCAGATTCCCGTAGAAGTCGGCGAGCTCGGACGGGTCAGGGCAGTCGATGACAGTGGCGTACAGCTGTCCGATCATCCCGCTGATGATGGTGCTCGCAGGTCGGCCCGGCGTTCGTAGCGGGTGCGGAGTCGTTTGAACTGGTGGCAGATCGCCGCCGCCGAGGCAGCGGTCGGACTGCGGCTTCCGCCGGCTCTGCGTGCCTGGTACCTGTTGCACGACGGCTCTGCGAGGTGACGTCGGCCTTCTGCCATGCGCCGTTCCTTGAGATGCATTCCGGTCCGGCGGTCAGTTCGATGGTCAGGGTGCCGTCGGGTCGCGGTGTAGCTGGTCGGGGTCGTCTCATCGGTGACGACGACCTTCTTGCCGAGCCGTTCCGCCTCGGAATTCACGGCACAGCCGCCGCGGAGCTCAGGTGTCGAAGTCCACCGTCAGCGCGTCGGAGACGGGGAACGACTGGCAGGTGAGGACGTAGCCCGCGTCGACCTCGGCCGGTTCGAGGGCGAAGTTGCGCCGCATGTCGGCCTTCCCGTCGGTGACCAGGGCGCGGCAGGTGCCGCAGACGCCGCCCTTGCAGGCGAACGGCAGGTCCGGGCGGGTCTGCTGGGCGCCTTCGAGGATGCTCCGTTCCCGGGGGAGGGCGGAGGTGGTGGAGCGGCCGTCGAGGGTGACGGTGACCTGGCTGACCGGGCCGGTCGGTCCGGTCTCGGCGTGGTGGACCTCGCGCACGGGCTCGTCGTCGGCGTAGAACAGCTCCTGGTGGACGCGGTCGGCGGGCACGCCGAGGCCGGCCAGGACCTGCTGGGCGGCGCGGACCATGCCGTGCGGGCCACACAGCCACCAGTGGTCGGCGGAGTCCACGTCCACCAGCGCGTCGACGAGGGCCGAGAGCCGGTCGGCGTCGAGGCGGCCGGAGAGCACCTCGGCCTCGCGGGGTTCGCGGGAGAGGACATGGGCGACCTGGAACCGCGTCGGATACAGGTCCTTCAGGTCGGCGAGCTCGTCGGCGAACATCACGGTGCCGGTGCGGCGGTTGCCATAGAGGAGGGTGACCGTCGAGCGGGAGTCGGCGGCCAGGACGGACTCGGCGATGGAGACCATGGGCGTGATGCCGGAGCCGGCCGCGATCAGGACGTGGTGGCCGGGGGTGGTGAGGTCGGGTGTGAAGGCGCCGGTGGGAGCCATCACCTCGACAGTGTCGCCGGGGCGTACGTCGCGCACCAGCCAGGAGGAGAACAGTCCGCCCGGTACGACCCGGACGCCGATGCGCGGGGCGGTGCCGGCGGGTGAGCAGATCGAGTACGAGCGGCGCTCGTCGCGGCCGTCGATGTCGCGGCGCAGGGTGAGCGACTGGCCGGGCTCGAAGGCGAACTCCTCGGCCAGTTCGGCCGGGATGTCGAAGCTGACGGCCGCCGCGTCCTCGCACAGCGGCTGCACGGCGGCGACCCGCAGTCGGTGGAAGACCGGACGCCGGCGAGCCCGCGCGCGTGCCGCCGGGACGGGGGCCGGTTCCATCAGGTCGTCCATCAGATCTCCTTGACGTACTCGAACGGCTCGCGGCAGGCGAGGCAGCGCCACAGGGACTTGCAGGACGTGGCGGCGAAGCGGGAGGTCTCCTCGGTGTCGTGGAAACCGCAGCGCGGGCAGGGCACCGAGCGGCGGGCCGGCGACAGAACGAGCGGGACGGGGCCTGTGGTGCGCGCTGGCGCGGCGCCGGGCGGGGCGATGCCATGCTCGGCGAGCTTGCGCCGGCCGTCCGGGGTGATCCAGTCGCTGGTCCACGGCGGGTCGAGGACGGTGCGGATCTCCACGCGCGCGTAGCCCGCGTCCCGGAGCCGGGCGGCCACTCCGGCGCGCATCTCCGCCATCGCCGGACAGCCCGAGTAGGTCGGGGTCAGGCTGGCGACCACCGTCCCGTCCGGGGTCAGAGACACGTCGCGCAGCACCCCGAGGTCGGCCAGGGTGAGCATGGGCAGCTCGGGGTCGGGCACCTGCTCGGCGATGCGCCGGGCCCGCCGTGCGTCCAGGAGCGTCGTCACCATGTCGCCTCCGGGTGGGCGCGGGCGATGCCCTGCAACTCGGCCAGCAGCGGGGCGAGATGCTCGGTGTGCTCCCCGGTGCGTCCCGAGCCGGGCAGCGGCCGGTAGACGGGCATGGGCAGTCCTGCCGCCTCGGTGACCTGGCGCAGAACGGCGACGACCTCGTCCCGTACGTCGTACGCCGTGAACAACTCGCCCAGATAAGGTGCCACCTGTTCCAGCGCCCTGCGCGTCCGGCGGTGCGACTCCTCGGTGCCGTCGCCGAGGCGCACCACCCACTCGGCCGCGTACTGCCGGTGGTAGGCCAGCTCCTTCACGCCCTTGGCGGCGATCGCCGCGAGCACGGGGTCCCGGTGGGCGGTGAGCCGTTCGAAGTGCGCGAGGCGCCAGCTCGCGAACACCAGCAGCCGTACGGTCGAGAACGCGAAGTCGCCGTTGGGCAGTTCGGCCAGGCGTACGTTGCGGAAGTCGCCGGCGTCCCGGAAGTAGGCGTAGGCGTCCTCACCGCGGCCACTGCCGTCGACCTGGCCGGCGCGGGCATAGAGCAGCCGGGCCTGGCCGAGCAGATCGAGTCCGATGTTGGCCAGGGCCACCTCCTCCTCCAGCTCGGGGGCCCGGGTGGTCCACTCGGCGAGCCGCTGGGCCGAGACCAGGGCGTCGTCGGCCAGGGTGACGCAGAGGGCGGCCAGTTCACCGGCGTCGACGCCGTCGGGCACGGCCGTGTCGACGCCGTGCAGGGGGTCCTCGAAGCCGGTGCCGTAGGCCCAGCGGGTGTCGTCCTCGTGTCCCTCGGTGAGGGTCATGTAGACGTGGTCGTCACTCATGCCCTCTCCTTCAGATGTGCGGGACGTCGTCGGGGATGTCGTAGAAGGTCGGGTGGCGGTAGACCTTGTCGGCGCTGGGCTCGAAGAACGGGTCCTTCTCGTCGCGGGTCGAGGCGGTGATGTGCTCGGACCGCACCACCCAGATGCTGACGCCCTCGTTGCGCCGCGTGTACAGGTCGCGGGCGTGGGTGAGCGCCATGCGGTCGTCGGCGGCGTGCAGCGAGCCCACGTGGACGTGGTTCAGTCCGCGCTTGCCGCGCACGAACACCTCGTACAGCGGCCAGTCCCGCTTGTCGGACGACTTCTCGGCGCTCATGCCACCGCTCCCTTCTCCGCACGGGCGGCCTGCTTGGCCGCGTGGGCGGTGGCCGCCTCGCGGACCCAGGCGCCCTCGTCGTGGGCGCTTCTGCGCCGCTCCATCCGCTGGTCGTTGCACGGGCCGTCGCCCTTGATGACCCGCATCAGCTCGTCCCAGTCGGGGGTGCCGAAGTCGTGGCGCCCCCGCTCGTCGTTCCAGCGCAGCTCCGGGTCCGGGAGCGTCACGCCGAGCTTCACGGCCTGCGGGACGGTCATGTCGACGAAACGCTGACGCAGTTCGTCGTTGCTGTGCCGCTTGATCTTCCAGGCCATCGACTGCGCGGAGTTGGGCGAGGCGTCGTCGGGCGGGCCGAACATCATCAGCGACGGCCACCACCAGCGGTCCACGGCGTCCTGCACCATCTCCCGCTGCGCCGCGGTGCCGCGCATCATCGTCATCAGCAGCTCGTAGCCCTGCCGCTGGTGGAAGGACTCCTCCTTGCAGATCCGCACCATCGCGCGGGCGTAAGGCCCGTACGAGGACCTGCACAGCGGCACCTGGTTGCAGATCGCGGCACCGTCCACGAACCAGCCGATCACCCCGACGTCCGCGAAGCTCAGCGTGGGGTAGTTGAAGATCGACGAGTACTTCTGGCGGCCCTCGATCAGCCGTTCCGTGAGATCCGCGCGGTCCGCACCGAGCGTCTCCGCCGCCGAGTACAGATACAGCCCGTGCCCGGCCTCGTCCTGGACCTTCGCGAAGAGAATGGCCTTGCGGCGCAGCGACGGCGCGCGCGTGATCCACTCGCCCTCCGGCTGCATGCCGATGATCTCCGAGTGCGCGTGCTGCGCGATCTGACGGATCAGCGTCTTCCGGTAGCCCTCCGGCATCCAGTCGCGCGGCTCGATGCGCTGGTCCCGCGCGATCGTCGCGTCGAAGTGCTGCTGGAGAACCGGCTCGGCGCCGTCCGTCCCCGCGGGGCTGGAGCGTGTCGTATCCATCCGTCCCACTTCCCAACCGACCATTCGTTCGGTCCATCATAGGACAGGCCCGGGCGCCTTGGTAAGCCCCCGGCCCTTGACATGCGCGGAGCCGATGGGATTACTTGGCAGCGCCGAAGCTAACCGAATGTTCGGTCGGTAGACAAGGTGGTGCGAGAGGTGGCCCATACCGCTGACGCGACGCCGGCCGCGGAGGCGATGTTCGCCGCGGACCAGGCCTCCCGCGGGCTCGGTGTCGAGCTGCTCGAGCAGGGCGAGGGAACCGCCGTGCTCCGGATGACCGTGACCCCGGGGATGGTGAACGGGCACGGCATCGCCCACGGGGGCTACGTCTTCCTGCTCGCCGACAGCGCCTTCGCCTGCGCCTGCAACAGCCACGGCCCCGTGACCGTCGCGGCCGGGGCCGACGTCACCTTCGTGGCCCCGGCGTACGAGGGCGACGTACTCGTGGCGCGGGCCGAGGAACGCACCCGGTGCGGCCGCAGCGGCCTCTACGACGTGAGCGTGCTGCGAGGCGACGAGGTGATCGCGGAGTTCCGGGGCCGCAGCCGCACCATCGGGAGCGCGAGGACGAGCCCGAGCGCGCGCACGACGTCGAAGGAGTCGCGATGACCGGTGAGCCCCTCCCCCGCGATCTGCGGGACGACGATCTGCTGGACGACGCCGAGCGCCTCACGCGCGAGCAGCTGCGCGAGCTCCAGCTCGACCGGCTGCGCCGGAGCCTGCGGCACGCCTACGACAACGTGGAGACGTACCGGAAGAAGTTCGACGCCGCCGGGGTCACGCCCGAGGACTGCCGGTCGCTGGAGGACCTGTCCCGGTTCCCCTTCACGACCAAGGCCGATCTGCGCGACACCTACCCGTTCGGCATGTTCGCCGTCCCCATGGACCGAGTCAGCCGCGTCCACGCCTCCAGCGGCACCACGGGCCGCCCCACGGTCGTCGGCTACACGGAGAACGACATCTCGATGTGGGCGGACCTCGTCGCCCGCTCGATCCGCGCCGCCGGCGGGCGGCGGGGACACAAGGTCCACATCTCCTACGGCTATGGGCTGTTCACCGGAGGCCTCGGCGCGCACTACGGCGCGGAGCGCGCCGGCTGTCTGGTGATCCCTGCCTCCGGGGGCATGACCGCACGCCAGGTGCAGATCATCCAGGACTTCGCGCCCGAGATCATCATGGTGACGCCGTCCTACATGCTGACGCTCCTCGACGAGTTCGAGCGACAGGGCGTCGACCCGCGCTCCACGTCCCTGCGGGTGGGCATCTTCGGCGCCGAGCCCTGGACGGAGGAGATGCGCCGCGAGATCGAGGAGCGCATGGACCTCCACGCCGTCGACATATACGGCCTGTCCGAGGTGATCGGCCCGGGGGTCGCGCAGGAGTGCGTGGAGACCAAGGACGGCCTGCACGTCTGGGAGGACCACTTCTATCCCGAGGTCGTCGACCCCCTCACGGGTGAGGTGCTGCCCGAGGGCGAGGAGGGCGAGCTGGTCTTCACGTCCCTGACCAAGGAGGCGTTGCCGGTCGTCCGCTACCGCACCCGCGACCTGACCCGGCTGCTGCCCGGCACGGCCCGGCCCGCCTTCCGCCGCATCCAGAAGATCACCGGCCGCTGCGACGACATGATCATCCTGCGCGGGGTGAACGTCTTCCCGAGCCAGATCGAGGAGATCGTCCTGCGCACGCCCGGCGTCGCCCCGCACTTCCAGATCCAGCTGACCCGGCGCGGCCGCATGGACCACATGACCGTCCACGTCGAGACCCGCCCGGGCACGCCCGCCGACCGGCGCGAGGCCGCGGCCCGCGCGATCGCGGGTGGCGTCAAGGACGGCGTCGGCGTCACGGTCGACGTGGAGATCGTGGAACCGGAGACGCTGGAACGGTCGGTGGGCAAGCTGCGGCGGGTGAAGGACCTGCGGTGACGTCCTAGCCCTTGGCTGCCGGGCAGCCGGTTTCAGTGGACTGGTCGGGCAGATAGCGGGACTGTTCCAGTGGGGTGAGCGTGGTGTCGATGGCCGCGCAGATGTCGCGGATCGCGCGGGCCGGGTCGGGCAGTTCGATGTTCCACAGCTCGACGGAGGGGCCCACGCTGATGGCCAGGGTGTGGCCGTCCGGGCTGAACCTCACCGCCCCTGCTTGCGGGCGGATCGGCAGGGTTCTTCTGATCTGGCTGGTGGCGAGGTCCCACAGGTGGACTCCTCGTTCGTTGCTCGCGGCAAGAGTGCTGCCATCCGAGCTGAAGGCCAGCGCCGCCACGTCACCGCTGACGTTGAAGCTGTCCCGGAGCTGGCCGGTGCGCGCGTTCCACGTCTTCACGGCTCCCTTGGCGCTGCTTGCGGTGGCCAGGGTGTCTCCGTCCGGGCTGAAGGCGAGAGACAGCAGGTCACCGGCGCTCGGCTTGATGGTGCGCTGGATTCGGCCGGTGGCGGCGTCGAGCAGTCTGACCTGTTCGTGGCCCGCTTTGATGTGTGCGACGGCGAGTGTGCGGCCGTCCGGGGCGAACGCCAGCGTCCTGGCGGGTTCGTCGTGGCCCGGGTAGGCGGTGTGCAGTGCGCCGCTCGAAAGGTGCCAGATCCGAACCGATCCGTCGTGGCTCACAAGGGCGAGCCGTGTCCCGTCAGGGCTGAACACCGCCGTGTCGATGTTGCGCAGGGCACGGCGTTGAAGAAGGCGGCTCGTAGTGACCTCCCGGACTTCGATCACCTCGTTCTTGGTGGCCCGGGCGGCGAGAGCGCGTCCGCTCCGGCTGAACCCCACCGTTCCGAAGCGGCTGACCGTGAACGGGATTTCCTCTCGCCGGGGTGCCGGTTCGGTGTCGAGCGTCAGTACGTCGTCGCGGTCGCCGGTGCTGGCATCCCACAGCTCTACCGCCCCACGGCCGGGCGGTGCTTGGCGAACCGTCGCCGCCGTGTGTCCCTCCGGACTGAATGCGATGTCGGAGATGAACGTGGCGGCATCGCCCGGCAGTCTGAGTCGCGGGCGATCGGCAGACAGCCGGTGGATACGGATGGCGGAGTCCCGGCTGCTGCTGGTCACCAGGGTGCGGCCGTCCAGACAGAGGGCCATGTCCGTCAGTCCCCGACTACGATGATCGGCGTTCACGGTGCCTCGCGCCGCGCCGGACGCGGTGTCCCACAGTCGCACCGTGTCCGCAACGCCCCGGACTGCGAGGGTGCGCCCGTCCGGCGCGAAGGCCACGTCGTCCACGCCGATGGGTCTGTCACTGATGGTGCGCCGGAGTTTGCCGGTGGCTACCTCCCGCAATTGCACCCACGACCTGTCGGCGGGGACTACAGCGTAGGTCCGGCCGTCGGGGCTGATGGCAACAACATAGCCATCTCTCGGGGTCTCGTGGGCGGTCCGGGTCCGGCCGGTGGCCAAGTCTCCCACCCGCACCTGTCCGTTGTAGCTTGCCGCGACGACAGTGTCTCCGTGGGGGCCGAAGGCAACCGCCCGTGAGCCCTCGCTGGTGAAGTTGAGCCGAGTGCGGCCGGTGGCCACGTCCCACACACGTACGGTCGACGCGGATGCGGCTGCCACGGTACGCCCGTCGGGGCTGAACTCCGTTGCCCTTACCGCACCCTCGGGGACGGTGACGGTACGGATTCTCCTGCCGGTGGCCGGATCCCAAAGTCCGATCACCGCGCCGGCGTCACCGGAGGTCGCGACTGCGAGGGTGCGTCCCTCGGCGCTGAGCGCCGCGACATCACCGGAGCCAGGCACAGTGAAAGTGTGCCGGAGCCGTCCCCCAGGCAGTTCCCAGATCCGCACCTTGCCGTCTTTGCTGTGGGTGGCGACGGTACGTCCGTCCGTGCTGACAGTGAGGGAACGCACGGGTTCCTTCCCACTGACCAGACGCTCGCTCAGCGGCAACGCCCCGGCGTCATACAGCGCGGCGGCGGCCTCGCGCGTAGGACTGATGCGGTACGCATGCACAGCGAGCAGCGACGCCAGATCAGGTTCAGATTCCAGCAACGCCCCGGACTGCGCGGCCAACTGACGTGACTGAGCCACGTGCTGGGCCGTCACCGCGCTCTCCCACTGCCCCACGGCGAGACCGGCGGCGACAAGCGCGAGGCACAGCGCGGCGGTGACCGCCGTGAGCACCAGCCGGTACCGGCGACGGCCCTTCCGCTCGTGGACACCACTCGCGTCGAGGAAGGCACGCTCCAGGCCGGTCAGCTCCTCGCGCGATGCGCCACCGAAGTGTTCCTGCGCGGCGGCGAGCCGAATCCCCCGGCACAACGCCCCCTCCTCGCGACCCAGTTCCTGCCAGGCGTGGGCCGCTTCGGTGAGGTCCCGGTGCACACGGAGGCGTTCGCGGTCTTCCTCGATCCACCCGCGCAGACGGGGCCAGGCCGTGATCAGGGCCTCGTGGGCCATCTCGACCGTGTCGCCGTCCAGGGTGAGCAGCCGCGCCCCGGCGAGGGCGTCGACCACCCGGGCGGTGTCGTCCCGGCCGGTGCCGGACAGTTCCGCGCGGTCGACGGGACGGCGAGTGTCGGGGGTGCCTCCCCCACTCTCGGCTTCGCTCGAGCGGGGGGACCCCCATCCGGGGGCGACCAGACGCAGCAACACCCGCCGGGCGGCTACCGCCTGGTCGTCGGTGAACCGGCCGTGGACCTCCTCCGCGGTCCGGGCGATCGCACCGTCCAGGCAGCCGGCCGCCTCGTACCCCGCCAGGGTCAGTGTCTTGCCGCGGCGGCGGCGCCAGGTCTCCAGCAACGCGTGGGACAGCAGTGGCAGTCCGCCCGGCGCGTCGGCGACCTCCTCGACCAGCCGGGCGGTGAGGGCGCGTTCCACGGTCAGTCCGGCGGCCTTGGCCGGTTTGACGACAGCGGCCCGCAATTCCGCCCTGCTCATCGCTCCGGCCAGGAGGTTGGCATCACGCAGTGCGTCGGCCAGGCCGCGGTGCTCGGCGCAACGGCCGTAGAAGTCGCCGCGTACCGCCAGCAGCACCCGCAGTCGGCTCTCCGGCTGCCGGGCCCTCAGCAGCAGGTCGATGAAGCGGGCGCGTTCGGCCGCGTCGTGGCAGAGCGTGAAGACCTCCTCGAACTGGTCGACTATCAGGAAGGTGTCCGCTCCGGCGCTGCCGTCGTGAGGTGTCGCGGGGACCAACAGGGATGAGTGGTTGCGCGCGGGGCGTTCGCCCGGTGTCAGGATCCGGATCGCGGCCGGGCGCAGGTCCGGCTCCTGGGCGTGCCGGAGCACGGGTATCAAGCCGGCCCGTAACAGGGAGGACTTGCCACTGCCGGAGGGTCCGAAGACCGCGGCGAACCGCCGTCGGCGCAACAGCTCGACCAGGTCGTCGGTGAGCTGTTCCCGGCCGAAGAACAGGCCGCTGTCGCCCGTCTCGAACCGTGCCAGTCCCCGGTACGGCGGGAGGGATCCGTCGTCGTCCCGGGATTCGTCACCGGCGGACTCCTCCACCGCCTCCTTCCACCGGGCCTCCCATTCGGCCGGGTCTCCGCCGCACGCCTCCGCGTAGGCGAGGGCCACCGGCAGCGTCGGCAGCCGCTCACCTCCTGCCGCCTGCGCGAGCGTGGTCACCGAGTAGCCCGCACGCCGGGCCAGCGCCCGGTAGGTGATCCCGTCCGCCTCCGCTCTCAGCTTGCGTAACTCGAACGCGAACCGCTGCACCGGTCCCGCCGCCGGATCCACCGGCACCTCATGACGTCCCGCCACCCCCGCACCCCCTCCGGCCCGCCCATTGTCAGGCCGCCAGAACCGTACTGCCGAACAATGATCAAGCCGCTGAACTCGGCCGCATGGAATCCCCACCCCTCGACCCGGCTTCCCCGACGCGTCTGTCGCGCTTGGGCTGGCTGGACGCGTTGCGCGGCATCGCCGCACTCGTCGTGGTGTTCGACCACTCGTCGTACACCTTCATGCCGGAGTTCCGGCGGGAGCTGATGCCGGAGTTCAACACCAGCCGCTACGGCATCATGGTGTTCTTCCTGGTGAGCGGCTACGTCATCCCCGCCTCGCTGGAGCGCCGGGGCTGTGTCCGGACGTTCTGGATCGGACGGATCTTCCGCGTGTATCCGCTGTGGGCGGCCGTCGTCGCCGTACTTCTCGCCCTCGGTGTCACAGGCGTCGCGGAGCTGCGTGACCTCGGTGGGCAGGGCGCCGTCACCGTGGCGGTCGCCCATGCCACGATGCTGCAGGAGTTACTGGGGACACCCAATCTCCTGCTCGTCCTGTGGACGCTCTCGTACGAGATGTCCTTCTACCTGCTGGTCGTCGCCCTGTTCACGGTCCGGCTGCACCAGCGGTCGGCGGCGGTGTCCGTCGTCCTGGCCGGGCTCGCCGCCATCAGCGTGGCGGCAGGGGCCGTGCTGCCGGTCTCCGCTCTGTCCGGCCTGGTGGGCACCGGCCCGCTGATCGCGTTCGCCTCGATCGCCATGGTCGTCGCCATCGGCTGCGCGAGCGCCGGGTCACCCGCGCTGCGCATGTTCGGGGGTGTGCTGGGGGGCGTGCTGGCGCTCCTCCTGGTCTCGTTCAACGGCACCGTCCCCCTGTGGGAGGGGCTGGTGATCCTCGCCGTGATGTTCCTCGGCACAGCCGTCTACCGGGCCGAGCACGGTCAGATCACCTGGCGCGACGCGGCCGGAACTGCTCTCCTGGTGGTCGCCTGCGCCGTGGGGAGTGCCTGCTGGTACGGCGACGGTGACCACTTCACGCGGCACGGCTGGATCGTCGCGTTCCTGCTGGCCGTGCTCACCTTCGGCGCCGGAGTGTGGTCCCGCCGCCGGCGCATACCCCGGGTGCTGACCGGCCTGGGAACGATCAGCTATTCGGTCTATCTGGTGCACCCCGTACTGCTGGCGGTGATCGACAGCACGACGGGCAGACGGCGGCAGGACAGTCTCGCGCTCGAAGTGGCGTTCTTCGGCGTGCTGCTGCCGCTGTGCCTGGTGACCCACCGTCGGGTCGAAGTGCCCGGCCAGGCCTGGGGCCGCCGGCTCACCCGCCGCCCGCGGTCACACGACGAGCGTCAGCGGCACCCCACCTCGCACGCCGGAACCTGAGCCGTGCTGCCCGTGCCCGACTCGATCGCCGCCGTGACGCCTGCCTCGGAGGCGGCGGGCTTGCGGATCAGGAGCAGGGCCGCGTCGTCGTGCAGCCGTCCGCCGACGTGGGCCAGCAGTTCGTCGTGGAGTGCGCCGAGGGTGCGGGCCGGCTCGTGGGAGACATGGCGTTCCAGGCCTTCGGCGAGCGGGTAGAAGGCCCGGCCGTGGTCGCGGGCCTCGGTGACGCCGTCGGTGTAGAGCAGCAGTTGGTCGCCGTCGGCGAACGGGAGCGACTGGAGGCCGGGCGCGTGACCGGCCAGGGCGCGCAGGCCGAGGGGCGGGGACGGCAGGTCGGGCTCGACGGGTGTGACGCTCCCCGATGCGCTCACCAGCAGCGGGGGCGTGTGCCCGCAGTTCACGACCTCCAGCTGTCCGGGCTCCGGGTATCCGGCGACGATGGCGGTCACGAAGTCGTCGTGGCCGAGATTGCGCGTCAGGCTGCGTTCGATCCTCTCGACCACGGCGAGCAGGTCGGGCTCGTCATGGGCGGCCTCGCGGAAGACACCCAGCACCAGCGCGGCCGTCCCCACGGCGGGCAGGCCCTTGCCGCGCACATCGCCGACGATCAGCCGCACCCCGTGCCGGGTGGGTATCAGGGCGTAGAGGTCGCCGCCGATGCGGGCCTCGGCGGCCGCGGCGCTGTAGCGGACGGCCACCTGGAAGGGACCGACGTTCGCCGGTACGGGCCGGAGCAGCGCGTGCTGGGCGGTCTCCGCGACCGAGCGGACTGCTGCGAGCACCCGTTCGCGGCGCCCGCGCAGGACACTGGCGAGGCCGCTCGCGAGCGTGACGGCCATCAGGGCCGCCAGGACCGCGGCCAGTTCACGGCTCGGGACGCCGCCCCGGACCCCGAGCAGCGCGCCGAGCACCCCGGCGAGGAGACCCACACAGACGACGCCTCGCGGCCCGTTGGTCGTGGCCGCGAGGGCGGGGCCGGCGGCGAGCAGGGGCAGCCAGATCATCCCCGCGCCGTCGGCGAGGTCGGCGAGCAGGACGGCCGTGACGACCAGTACGGGCAGGACGGGCACACCGGCGGCCAGCTGCGCGAGGGCGCGCCTGCGGGCCGAATCCCCGGCACCGGCCACTCGACTGCTGGACGGCCCCGCGGGCCGGTGGTCGGCACCAAGGTCACGCGCATGGCTCATGTCTGTATCCGGGTCCCTCACCTGTGCGCGGGGCGCGGGTCTGAAAGGCGCACCCCTGAAATGTCTGCTTTATCCAGGTAAAGGGGTGGCCTGGGGCACCGGCAAGAAGCCGGTTTTCAGATAGTGAGCGAGAGGCTCCGGGTCACCCGGCTCGCGGTCGGCAGCAGCCGCTCCCGAGCCTCCGTCAGCCGGGAGAGCCGGTTCACCGGGAGTGAGACACCGAGGGAACCGATGGTGTCCCCGCTGTAGACCGGGACGGCGACGCAGACCGTGCCGAGGGAGTACTCCTCCAGGTCCGTGACGGCCGGGGCCATGGGGGCGGTTTCCAGCCGCCGGAGCAGTTCCGGCAGGCTGGTGATCGTCCGTGGCGTGAGGTCGGCGAGCTGGTGGCGGGAGAGGTAGTCCTTGCGGGCCTCGACGTCCAGTTCCCGCAGCACGGACTTGCCGAGCGCGGTCGCGTGTCCCGCGTCCTCGAAGCCCACCCAGAGATCGACTCGGGGCGTCCCGGGACCGTCGACGATCTCGGCGACCCGGATCTCGCCGTCCTCGTAGAAGGTGAGGTAGGCGGCGGACGTGAGCTCGTCCCGCAGCGCGGCGAGCGTGGGCCGGACCCGGTTCAGCAGCGCCTGCGCCCGGCCGGTGGTCTTCAGCGTTTGCAGCTTGTCACCGAGGACGAACCCGCCGTCGTCCAGCTTCCGCACGTAACCGTCATGGACCAGTGTTCGCAGCAGGTGATAGGCGGTGGCCAGGGGCAGGCCCGTCTCCCGCGCCAGCTGCTTCGCCGGCGCGCCGTTCTCGTGCGCGCTGACGGCCTCCAGCAGGCGCATGGCCCGCTGGACCGACGTGATCAGCGTGGGGCCGGCTTGCTCAGCCATAGGACCAGCCTGCGTCAGGCACACGAAGGGGGCAAGGCGGCCGGTCACGCGGCCCGGATCGCATTCGACCCCGGACCCGCCGTTGCGTTTGTGACGACTTCTTCACAGCCGGAAGGGTTGGCTTGAAACCGCCCGCTCGTTATCGTTCACGGACTTCACTCAATCGTTCAGTGAACGAATAGCGACAGGGAGGGTCGGTTCATGTCCGGCATGCACCACCCGGGGCGCCGCTCGGTGCTCGCCGCGGGCACCGCCTGTGCGGCCTCGCTCGGCGCGTCCTGGCTGCTGTCCGGCTGTTCGGGCGCCACCGCCGCACCCGTCCTGCCGGCCGCCGCCCTGCGCGGCGCGCCCGACCGCGGCGGGACCTTGCGGATCGCCCGCCCGCCGGCCTCCGACGCCGAGACCCTCGACCCGGCGAGCTCCCTGTCCGCCTACGAGTACCTGGGCGCCCTCTACAACCGGCTGGTCCGTATCGGTACGGGCGGCGAGGTGGCTCCCGACCTCGCCGAGTCCTGGGAGCCGGACAGCGCGGCGCGCACCTGGACCTTCCGGCTCCGCAAGGGCGTCACCTTCCACGACGGCCGGGTCTTCACCTCCGCCGACGCCGCCTACACGCTGCGGCACATCCTGGACAAGGCGACGGCGTCCCCGCAGGCAGGCGTCCTCGCCCCGCTCGTCGACCCCGGGCGGCTGCGCACACCCGACGCGCACACCCTCGTCGTGCCGCTGAAGTCGCCGAACGCCGAGTTCCCGAGCCTGCTCACGCACTACAACTGCTACGTCGTCCCCGAGGGCAGCGGCAAGTCCATCGGCCGCACAGGCATCGGCACCGGGCCCTTCAAGCTGGAGTCCTTCGCGCCGGCCGGTCCCGGCCGCGTCACCGCGTACAAGGACCACTGGGCGGGCCGCCCGGTGCTCGACGCGATCGCCTTCTACTCGGTCGCGGACATGTCGGCCCGCTCGAACGCCCTGCTCGCCGGGCAGGTCGACCTGCTGTCCCAGACCAACCTGGACTTCGCCACCGCCCGCGTCGTGGCCGCCTCCGACCGCGCCACCATCGCCCGGGTGAGGAACGGCCAGTGGTACGTGCTGCCGATGCTCACCACCGAGAAGCCCTTCACCGACGTCCGGGTCCGCCAGGCCATGAAGCTCGCCTACGACCCCGAGCACGTCGTGAAGGCGGCACTGCAGGGCGCGGGCAGGCCCGGCTGGGACAACCCGGTGCCCCCGGACGACCCGTCCCACATCTCCGCGCACCCCGAGCACGATCCGGAGCGGGCGCGGTACCTGCTGAGGGAGGCGGGCCACGAGGACCTGGCCGTCGACCTGTACACCTCCGCGTACGACCCCCTCTTCACGCCCATGGCGCTCGCCTACCAGGAGTCGGCGAAGCGGGCGGGTATCCGGATCCGCGTCAAGACGGCGTCGGCGGACTCGTACTACACACAGATCTGGATGAAGCAGCCGCTGATGGCCACCTACTGGTACACCGGCCGGCCCGTCGACCAGCTCTTCAACCAGGTCTTCCGCAGCGGGTCCTCGTACAACGAGACCGCCTGGTCCGACAAGGGCTTCGACGCGCTGCTCGACCGGGCGCGCGCAGAGACCGACGATGCCAGACGCCGGGACCTCTACGGCGAGGCGCAGAGCTGGGTGATCGACAAGGGCGGTGCGATCACCCCGATGTTCGCCGACCGGCTCGTGGGCATCTCGCGCAAGGTGCGCGGCTACGCCGAGCACGGCTTCGAGTTCGACTACCTCGGCATCGGCCTGAAGGGAGTCTGACCATGCTCTCCTTCGTCGCCCGCCGGATCGCGGCCGCGCTCGGCACGCTCCTGCTCTCCTCGCTGCTGGTGTTCCTCGCCGTCCAGGCCCTGCCCGGGGACGTCGCCACCCAGGTCCTCGGCAAGGACGCGACCCCGCAGGCGGTGGCGGAACTGCGCGGCAGCCTCGGCCTCGACCGGCCCGCCTTCGAACGCTACGGCGACTGGATGTGGGGCGCCCTGCACGGCGACTTCGGCACGTCCCTCGTCTCCACGCAGGCGGTCGGCGGTGAGGTCGCCCAGTACCTGGGCAACTCGGCGCTGATCGCCGGCATCACGATCCTGTTCGCCGTGACCGGCTCGCTGCTGCTCGGCATCCTCGCCGGGCTCTACCGCGACCGCTGGCCCGACCACCTCATCTCGACGGTCAGTCTCGTCGGCATGAGCGTCCCCGAGTTCGTCGTGGCCACCGTCCTCGTGCTGTGCTTCTCGGTCGCGCTGCCGTGGTTCCCCGCGGTCGTCCTCTACGGCCCCGACGCCACGGTCGGCCAGCTCCTTCCGGCCGTGTGGCTGCCGGCCCTCGCCCTCGCGGTGGTGATGGCCGCCTACATCGTCCGCATGGCCCGCACCTCGGTGATCGACGTGATGGCGAGCGAGTATGTGACCACCGCCCGCCTCAAGGGCCTGTCCACCTGGCGGGTCGTCACCCGGCACGCCCTGCCCAGCGCCCTGCTGCCGGTCCTGCACGTGATCGCGCTCAACGTGGCCTGGCTGCTGGGCGGCGTCGCCGTCGTCGAGAACGTCTTCAACTACCCGGGCATCGGCAAGCTGATGCTCTCCTCGGTGCAGAACCGGGACCTGCCCGTCATCCAGGCCATCGCCCTGATCAGCGCCGTCGTCTACGTCGCGTGCAACCTCGCCGCCGACCTCGGCGCCATGGCCCTCGATCCCAGGCTCCGCACCCGAGGGAGGACCCGATGACCACGCTCGACACCGTCCGGGCCGACGCCCCGGCCCCGCGCGCCGCCCGAGCGTGGCGCACCCTGCGCTCCTCGCGCGCGGCCGTCGTGGGGCTCGCGATCGTCGCCGTCCACGTCGTGATCGCCCTGCTCGCCCCCCTGCTCACCTCCTACGACCCGATCGCGGGCGACGCCTCGCAGGCCCTGCTCGGTCCGGGCGCGGACCACTGGGCGGGCACCGACCAGTACGGCCGCGACGTCCTCGCGCGTGTCCTGTACGGCGGCCGGTACGCGCTCGGGGTGTCCGTCGCCGCCACGGTCGTGAGCGTCGCCCTCGGCACGGTCATCGGCTGCGCCACGGCGCTGCGCGGCGGCTGGTTCGACGACCTGATCGGACGGGTGCTGGACGCCGTACTGGCCGTTCCGGCGGTGCTGGCGCTGCTCGTGGTCGTGACCGCCCTCGGCACCGGACCGGCGGTCATCGTCCTCGCCGTCGCCGTCGTGTTCGTCCCGCAGGTGGTGCGGGTGGTGCGCGGGGCCGCCCTGGCTGTGGTGCCCGCCGACTACGTCACCGCCGCCCGGGCCCGCGGGGAGGGCACCTGGTCGATCCTGCGCCGGGAGGTCCTGCCGAACATCGTCGACGTGGTGTGCGTCGAGTTCGCGATGCGTGCCTCCTGGGTCGTGCTGCTGATCTCCTCGCTGTCCTTCCTGGGCTTCGGCGCCGACCCGCCGACTCCCGACTGGGGCCTGATGGTCGCCGAGAACCGCACCGCCATCACCGTCGTGCCGATGGCGAGCGTCGCGCCGATCATCGCCCTGGCCACGCTCGTGATCGGACTCAACCTCGCGGCCGACGGCCTCTCCAAGGCCTGGGGCGTCGACCGGATCAGGGAGGGCCTGTGATGACCCCGCTCGTCTCCGTGGACTCCCTGTCCGTGGCGTACCGCTCCGGCGGCCGTCGGATCTCCGTCGTGCACGAGGTGTCGGTCGAGGCCGCAGCGGGCCGGACGCTCGCGCTGGTCGGCGAGTCCGGCAGCGGCAAGTCGACCCTCGCCGCGGCCCTGCTCGGACATCTGCGGCACGGCTCCCAGGTCACCGGCGGCTCGGTGACGGTGAACGGCCGGGACGTCTTCGCCCTGTCCGCGCCCGAGCTGCGGCGGCTGCGCGGCCGGACGGTCGCCATGGTCGCCCAGAACGCGGGCCAGGCGCTGACCCCCTCGATGCGCGTCGGCCGGCAGATAGCGGAGGCGGGCGGCGACATTCCCGTCACCGACCTGCTCGAGCAGGTCCGGCTGCCGAGCCCCGCCGAGCTGGCCCGCCGCTATCCGCACGAGCTGTCCGGCGGCCAGCAGCAGCGCGTCGCCCTCGCCATGGCCATCGCCGCCCGCCCCAGGGTGCTGGTCCTCGACGAGCCGACGACCGGCCTGGACGTCGTCACCCAGCGGGGCGTGCTGGACCTGATCGCCGAGCTGCGTGACGAACTGGGCCTGGCGGCCGTGCTGGTGAGCCATGATCTGGGTGTCGTCGCGCACCTGGCCGACGAGGTGTGCGTGCTCAAGTCGGGCCGGGTGGTGGAGTCGGCGCCCACGCGGCAGTTGTTCGCGCTGCCCCGGGAGCCGTACACGAAGCGGCTGCTGGCGAGCGTGCCGCGACTGGACGACGCCGGTCTCGCCCTCGTGCGGGAGACCGGCGAGCGCGAGACACGGCCCCGGGCCGTGGTGCCCGAGGACGCGCCGGTCGCCGTCTCGGCCCGGGACGTCACCGTCGCCTACGGCAGCTCCCGTGCCGTGGACGGCGTCTCCTTCGAGGTCCGGCGCGGTGAGGTCCTGGCCCTCGTCGGCGAGTCGGGCAGCGGCAAGTCCACGCTGGCCTGGACCCTCGCCGGGCTGCGCACCCCGTCCGGCGGCGCCATGACCCACGAGTCGGGCGATCTGAGCCGGCCCGCGCAGCGGCGGCCGATGTCCCTGCGGCGGCGGGTGCAGCTGGTCTTCCAGAACGCGGACACCTCGCTCAACCCCCGGCGCTCGGTGGGCGACGCCATCCGGCGCCCGCTGCGGTTCTTCGGCACGGCCCGCGGCCGGGCGGAGTCGGCCGAGCGCGCCCGGCGGCTCATCGCAGACGTACGCCTGGACCCGGCCTTCGCCGACCGGCTGCCCGCCCAGCTCTCCGGCGGCCAACGACAGCGCATAGGCATCGCACGGGCGCTGGCGGGCGAGCCGGACGTCCTCATCGCCGACGAGATCACCACCGCGCTGGACGTCTCCGTCCAGGCCGACGTGCTGCACCTGGTCGACGACCTGCGCCGGGAACGCGACCTGGCCTGTCTGTTCATCAGCCACGATCTGGCCGTCGTCAGGGGCATCGCGGACCGTGTCGTCGTCCTGCGGGGCGGTGTCGTGGTCGAGGAGGGCCCGACGGAAGCCGTCTTCTCGGATCCCCGGCACCCCTACACGCGCCAGTTGATGGCGGCCGCCCTCGAACCCGACCCCGACGCCCGGCCGCCGGTGGAGGCGGCCCCCGACTGGACCGACGCCGCCCGGGAGGGCGAGGTGTGGACCGACCACGGCGACGGCCACCGCGTGCGCCGCTGGCGGCCCGCCGGCACCCCCGACGACAACCCGACCGCTCCCGTCGCAGAAGGAGTTTCGTGAAGTACCGCGACCGGTTCGAACGCCAGATCGTCCGCGAGGACGTGTGGATACCCACCCGGGACGGCAGAACCCGCCTGCACGCCCGGATCTGGCGCCCGGCCGACGCCGAGTCGGACCCCGTCCCCGCGCTGCTCGAGTACCTGCCGTACCGCAAGAGCGACTGGACCGCCCCGCGCGACGCCCAGCGCCACCCCTGGTACGCCGGTCACGGCTACGCCTCCGTCCGGGTCGACGTCCGCGGCCACGGCGACAGCGAGGGCACGCCCGGCGACGAGTACGACGCCCAGGAACTCGCGGACGGCGTGGACGTCGTCAACTGGCTCGCCGCACAGCCCTGGTGCACCGGCAGGGTCGGCATGTTCGGCATCTCCTGGGGCGGCTTCAACTCGCTCCAGATCGCCGCTCTCGCCCCCGAGCCGCTCAAGGCGGTCGTGACGGTGTGCTCCACCGACGACCGCTACGACAACGACGTGCACTACACGGGCGGTGCCGTCCTCGGCATCGACATGCTCGCGTGGGCCGGGACCATGCTCGCCTTCGCCGCACGCCCACCGGACCCGGCGAACGTGGGCGCGGACCGCTGGCTGCCCATGTGGCGCGAGCGTCTCGACACCCTCGAGCCCTTCCTGCACACCTGGCTGGAGCACCAGCAGCGGGACGACTACTGGCGGCACGGCAGCGTCTGCGAGGACTACACGGCGATCGACGCGGCCGTCCTCGCGGTCGGCGGCTGGAACGACCCGTACCGGGACACCGTGCTGCGGCTCGTGGAGCACCTTCCCGGCGAACGGGTGCGGGGGATCATCGGCCCCTGGTCGCACCAGTACCCCGACCGCGGGCTGCCGCCCGGCCCGGCCATCGGATTCCTCCAGGAGACGCTGCGCTGGTGGGACCAGCACCTCAAGGGCGTCGACACGGGCGTCATGGCGGAGCCGCTGCTGCGCGCCTGGCTCAACGACCCGGTTCCGCCCTCCCCGTCGCACGAGGAGATGCCCGGCCGCTGGGTGAGCGACGCCGAGTGGCCGAGCCCCGACGTCACCTGGGACTCCCGTCCGCTCGGCGAGAGCCGCGAGCCGGTCGTGGTGCGCTCTCCGCTGCACACCGGGCTCGACGCCGGCCGCTTCTTCCCGTTCGGCAACGCCGCCGACCTGCCGCCCGACCAGCGCGAGGAGGACGGCAGGTCCGTCTGCTTCGACTCCGCGCCCCTGGAGCAGCGGGTGGAGATCCTCGGCCGGCCGCGGGTCCGGCTCCGCCTCGACAGCGACACCCCGCGGGCCCATGTCATCGCCCGCGTGTGCGACGTCGCTCCCGACGGCTCGTCCACGCTCGTCACCCGGGGCGTGCTCAACCTGCTCAGCAGGAAGGGCCGCGAACACGCCGTCGAGTGGACTCCGGGGACGTACGAGGACGTCGAGTTCGACCTCAACGGCATCGGCTACGCCTTCCCGCCCGGCCACCGCGTCCGGGTCGCCGTCTCCGACGCGTACTGGCCCTGGGTGTGGCCGCACGGCGAACGCGGGGCGCTGCACGTCGTCCCGGCCGGCAGCGCGGTCCTGCTGCCCGTGCGCGAGGCCGCCGACGAGGCCTCCGTCCGCTTCGAGGAACCGGAGCAGGCCGTACCGATGCCGGTCATCTACGACACGCCCGCCGCCCCCCGCCCCGAGCGACTGGTCACGCACGACGTCGCCAAGGGCGAGTGGACCCTGGACGTCGACCCCGGATACGGCGGGTCGAGGACGTACCCGGACGGGCTGCGCTACGAGGAGAGCGCCCGCGAGACGTACACCATCCGCACCGACGACCCGCTGTCGGCGCGAGGCGTCTCCGAGTGGCGCGTCCGGCTGCGGCGCGGCGACGACTGGGACGCTGAGATCATGGCCCGGACCGAGCTGCGCGCCACGGCCGCGGAGTTCGTCATGGACAGCCGTATCGAGGCACGGGGGAACGGAGAGACAGTGGCCGAGCGCGCATGGCACCGCACCACCCCGAGGACGTCGGGATGACGGCCGCCGAGCAGCCGCGGCAGGGCGCGAAGGGCCCGCGCCGTGCCGTCGCCGCCCGCGACCGGACCCGGCAGCCCACCGAGGTGCGGCGGCGTCTCATCGTCGACGCGGCCGTCCCGCTGATCGCCGAGCGCGGCTACAAGTCGGTCGGCGTGCGCGACGTGGCGGCCGCGGCCGGGGTGTCCGTCGGCACGGTCACCTACCACTTCGACAGCGTGCAGGAGGTTTTGTCCGAGGCCATGGTGCTGCACATCGAGCAGTACTACGCGGCGCTCAGCGAGGCCGCCGAGCACGCGACCAGCGGGGCCGAGGCGCTGAGGCTGCTCGTCGACGCGCTGTTCACTGAGGACACCGACCGGCACTGGCGGATGTGGTTCGACTTCTGGCACGTGGGCGAGCAGAGCACGGACGAGACCTTCGCCCGGGGGCAGGCCGACCGGTACGCGGCCTGGCACCGGCAGATCCGCGCCCTGGCCGAACGGGGCGTCGCCGACGGCGAGTTCACCGGTGACGACCTCGACGGCTTCACGGCCCGCTTCGCCGCCCTCGCCGACGGTCTCGCCCTGCAACGCCTGCGCCAGGCACCTCCCCTGACCACGCAGGAAGCACGGCACCACCTCAACCGGTTCATCGAACGGGAGCTGGTTCCCCGGCCAGGTACGTGACCTGGTCGAAGTCGGCGGGATGCCCGCCCCCGGTGAGGTCCCAGGCCCACAGTCCGACGAACGCGCCGGTGAAGCCGAGGGATCGGATCTGGCCGTCCTCGATGTGCTCGGCGTGCTCGTCGGACAGGACCGTCGCGTCGAGGGCGGGGCCGAAGGGCTTCCACCCCCGGCCGGTGTCGTACCGGAAGCGCAGGTCTCCCCCGTCGAAGTCGAGGCCGAGCCGCAGTCGTGCGGTGCCGCCGAGCGGCGCCTCACCTGCTTCGTCGACGCTGAGCGCACCCCGGTCGCAGCTCGCGACGCGCAGGACGGTCTGATCGGCGTCGTCCACGGTGACGTACAGGTAGTACCAGTTGCGGGTGTTGTAGTAGGCGGTGATCCCGGCCAGGTGCTGGAAGGTCCGGGGCCGGTACTCCATCGTCGCCTCGAACGAGCAGCGGGCCGCAGTCACCCGTCGGGCCACCAGGCTGGGTTCGACCAGGCTCTGCGGCGACCGGCCGCCGCGAAGCCGCAGGTGGGACGGGCGTTCGGTGAGCGAGACCCAGTCGGGGGTCGCGGGGCGGCGCAGTGTCGACCACTGGGGGCCCAGGGCCGGGCCGTCGAATCCGTCGGTGTCGTCCTCGTGACCTTTCCCGAAGGAGGCGGCGCCGACCGGCACCTCCAGGGCGGGCAGGCCGGTCTCGACGCGCGGCCAGCCGTCGGCGGTCCAGGTCACGGGTGCCAATGCCGTCTCCCGGCCCAGGACGCACGGTCCGCGCCGCCCGAGAGGCCGGGCCACGAGGTAGGCCAGGTACCAGCCGCCGTCGCCGGTCGCCACCAGGCTGCCGTGCCCGGCCTTCTGCAAGGGCAGGTCGGGGTGCTCGCGGGCGGTGAGGAGGGGGCCGCCGGGGTCGCGTGTGTAGGGGCCCGCCAGGGTGCGCGAGCGGGAGACGGTGACCTGGTGGTCGTAGCCCGTGCCGCCGTCCGCGGTGAGCAGGTAGTACCAGTCGCCACGGCGGTAGAGGTTCGGGCCCTCGATCCAGCCGGCCTGCGGTGGCAGCTCGATCCGCTCGGCGTCGCCGGTCAGGCGGCGTTCGGCACGGTCGTAGCGCCGGGCCTCCAGACCCGCCGAACCGCCGTGGCCGGGGCGCCAGTCGTGGACCAGGTTCAGCAGTCGGCTGTCGGGACCGTCGTGGAAGAGGGAGGCGTCGAAGCCCCGGGCGTGCAGCGGTACCGGATCCGACCAGGGGCCCTCGACGGAGGGGGCGGTGATCAGGTAATTGGGGCAGTCGGTGAAGCCGCCGGCGTACGTGGAGACGTTGCTGTAGACGAGGTGGAACAGGCCGTCGGCGTGGGTGAGGCTGGGCGCCCACACGCCACCGGAGTCCGGGCACCCGGTCAGGTCGAGCAGGCGGGTGCCGTCGAGGGCGCCGCCGAGGGGGCGCCAGTGCACCAGGTCCGTGGAGTGGTGCAGTCGTACGCCCGGGTACCACTCGAACGTCGACGTGGCCAGGTAGAAGTCCGGCCCCACGCGGAGGATCGACGGGTCCGGGTGGGACCCGGGCAGCACCGGGTTGCGGATGACGCCGGCCGGCCGGTTTCGCATGCGATGTCCCCTCGTGACGCCCGCTCCGGCGTGCGCCGGGTGATCACCGCAGGACCGTAATGTCGAATACGTTCGCGAGCAACGTCCGCCTGAAAGGTTTTCCAACTGGAGTCGCTCGCGACACTATTGACACTTCGTCAGCTCGCTCCTACGTTGCGAAAACCTTTCAGGTCGTTTCCGTGCTCTGCAGGTCCGGACAGGGAGCTCCGATGAGAAGACCGCAGATCCTCCTGGCCGCACTGGTACTCGCCGTCTGCTGCGTCGTCCCCGCCACCCCGGCCGCGGCGGCGCAGACCATCAGTTTCCCCAGTTTCAGCGGTCCCGCGATCCCCGCCCCGCCCGTCGCCCACACGTCGGGCGACATGATGCGGGCGATCTACGACGAGGAGAGTTCGGGGACCGACTTCTGGATGGACCGTCTGCTCGCCCGCTCGGGCAACGACCCGGCCGGGCCCTGGCTGATGAGCCGGGGGCGCGCGCTGTTCATGAAGGAGCACGACCCCGCCCGGTTCGGCTTCGGCGGCAAGGTCGCCTACTGGGAGAACATCAACGGCAACAGCGCCTACACCGTCGCGCTCAGCCCTGGGACCTTCACCGAACAGGTCGCGCAGCGCCGGCAGACGCCCAGCCACTGGAAGAGCGTGCACACCAGCGGCTCGGTCACGGTCGACCAGACGAAGTTCATCACGGACAACAACGTGGCCGTGACCAACCTGTCGATCAAGAACAACGGCTCGTCCTCCACCACGCTCCAGTTGCGGGCGACGTCGCCCTACGCCACTTCGGGCAGCGGCAGCGAGCTGACCGGGCAGGTCAACGCCTACAACAACCTGACGGCACTCCGCCCCCGGCTGACCGGTGACGGGTTCACCGTGTCCAGCGGCGGACTCAACCGGTCCGTGACGGTCGCGGCCGGTGCCACGGTGACCGCGAAGGTCGTGATGGGCTTCGTCACCGACGAGATCCCCGAGTCGCGGAGCGAGTACGACGCCTACGCGGGCTACTCGGCCGCGACCGCGTTCGCCACCCATGTCCGGGCCTACAACCGGTGGTGGGCGCAGAACGTGCCGTACATCGACGTGCCCGAGCCCGCGATCAAGAAGAACATCTACTACCGCTGGTGGCTGATGCGCTTCAACCACCTGGACGCCGACATCCCCGGGCAGACCTTCCAGTTCCCGACCTCGACGGAGGGCGTCCTCGGCTACAACAACGCCATCGCGCTCACCCAGCCGATGCACATCGACGATCTGAAGTACCTGCGCGACCCGTCCTACGCCTACGGGGACTGGCTGAGCGTCGGCCAGACCTCCAAGGGCGGCCGGTTCCTGGACAACCCCGGGGACCCGGAGAACTGGTCCAACAGCTACACGCAGTACATCGCCGAGGCGGCGTGGAAGAGCTACCAGATCCACGGGGGCCAGCCGGCGATCGCGGCGAGCCTCGCCCGCTACGCCGAGGGTGACGTCAAGGGCCAGCTCGCGCACTACGACCGGGACAACAACAAGCTCATCGAGTACGACTGGGGCGCCTTGACCGGCAACGACGCCGACGCCGTCTCCTTCCACTGGAAGCCGGGCAACATGGACCGCGCCGAGTCCGCCTACCAGTACAGCGGCGCCCTCGCCGCCGCACAGGCCTACGAGGCGACCGGCAACACGGCGAAGGCGACCGAGATGCGCACCCTCGCCAACCAGATCAAGGACGCCATCGTCAACGTCCTGTGGAACCCGGGCCGGCAGCTGTTCGAGCACCGGCTGAAGTCGACCAACGAGTGGGTGCCCTGGAAGGAGATCAACAACTACTACCCGTTCTCGGTCGGCGCCGTCCCCGACACGGCGACGTACAAGCAGGCGCTGCGGCTGTTCGACGACCCGGCGCAGTATCCGGTCTTCCCCTTCTACACGGCCAACCAGGTCGACAAGAAGGCGGCGGCCGAGGCCGGGGAGCCGGGCTCCAACAACTTCTCGACCATCAACTCCACCGTGCAGTTCCGGCTGTACTCCTCAGTGCTGCGCAACTACTCCAACTCCTGGATGACTGCCACCGACTACAAGAAGCTCTTGTACTGGAACACCTGGGCGCAGTACGTCGGCGGCAACACCCAGTGGCCGGACGCGAACGAGTTCTGGGCCGACTGGAACGGCAGCAGCATCGACTACCGCTCGTGGATCCACCACAACATCCTGGGCAGCAGCAACTGGACGGTGATCGAGGACGTGGCGGGGCTGCGGCCGCGCGGCGACGCCAAGGTGGAGCTCTCCCCCATCGACATCGGCTGGTCCCACTTCACGGTCAACAACCTGCGCTACCGCGGCGCCGATCTGTCGATCGTCTGGGACGACCCGGCCGACGGCGTGGTGCGCTACCCCGGCATCCCGGAGGGCTACTCGATCTACGTCAACGGCACCCGGGCCGCGACCGTCAGCACCCTGGTGCCCTTCACCTGGGACCCGGCCACCGGCGAGGTCACCACGAAGGGCACGGTCACCCACCGCGCGGCCGTCCCCGGGCTCAAGGCCCCCAACCAGGTCGTGCAGGACAGTCCCCGCATGGTCGACATGCTCGCCAAGGCCGGTGTCGACCTGACCGGCGACCCGGCCAACCTCGCCTCCGGGGCGACCGCGTCCGCCTCCCACACCGGGTCGGGCGGCGCCGTCTCGGGCGCGGTCGACGGGCTCCCCACCAACGAGCCGTTCTGGGGCGCGGGCGGCTCCTCCAACAGCCAGGACTGGTACGAGCTGAACCTCGGTACACCTCGGACGCTCAACGAGGTACGCCTGTACTTCAAGGACAGCCGCCCGGCGAGCGGCACCTACCGAGCGCCTTCGTCGTACACCATCCAGTACCACAACGGCACTTCCTGGGTGGACGCCGGCGGACAGACCAAGAGCCCGGCCGTGCCCCGTGCCAACTACAACCTGGTGCGGTTCCCCGCGATCAGCGCCCAGCGCATCCGGGTTCTGGCGACCAACGCCTCCGGGGCGAAGACCGGCCTCACCGAGATCAAGGTCCACCACCGGGGCGGCGCCCACTCACCCGCCAACCTGGCGACGTCGGCCACCGCGTCCGCCTCGTACACCTCCTCCTGGGAGAGCGTCACCGCGATCAACGACGGGGTCGACCCTCCCTCGTCCAACGACACCGTCAACACCCGCTGGGGCACCTGGCCGGAGAGCGGGCAGCAGTGGGCCGAGCTGACCTGGCCGTCGGCGAAGACGCTGAACCGGGCCGAGGTCTACTTCTTCGACGACGACCAGGGCATCGACATGCCCGCCTCCTGGAAGCTCCAGTACTGGAACGGCAGCGCCTACGTCGATGTGCCCGGCGCGAGCGGCTACCCGGTGGCGAAGAACCAGTACAACGCGGTCACGTTCACCGCGACGAACACCACGCGGCTGCGTGTGCAGCTCACCAGCAACGGCACCGACTCCGTCGGCCTCCTCGAAGCGAAGGTGTACGGCCCGTGACCCGTTTCAGATGTCTGTCGGCGCTCATCGGCGTCCTCACCATGATGGCCGCCTTCCTGGCGGCGCCGCAGCCCGCTGCCGCCGCCGTCGCGTTCACGTCGACGGGGGTGAACCAGCACGGCGGCAACTGCCTGGATCTGCCGGGCGGTTCGTCGGCGAACGGGACGCAGTTGCGTGCGTTCACGTGCGGTTCCGGCGCGAACCAGAGCTTCCGCTTCACGCCGGTCCCTGGATCCGGCTCGGGTGACACGTACACGATCACCACGCAGTCCGGGCAGTGCGTCGACGTCTCCGGCGCGTCCACCGCGGACAACGCCACCGTCATCCAGTGGCCCTGCCACGGCGGCACCAACCAGCAGTGGCGGCTGGCGGCCGCGAGCGGCGACGACAAGGCCTTCAACCTGGTCTCCACGGCCTCGGGCAAGTGCGTGACGCCGAGCGGGGGTTCGTCGGCGTCGAACACCGGCCTGGTGCAGCTGCCGTGCTCCGCCGGGAACGGCAGGGTGTGGCGGCTGTCCGGCTTCACCGGCGGCGGCACGAGCCCGGGCACCTTCACCAACCCGATCGCCCAGCGCGGCCCCGACCCCTGGCTGACCTACCACGACGGCTACTACTACCTGGCGACCACGACCTGGAACTCGACGGTCACCATGCGCGAGTCCCGCACGCTGGGAGGCCTCTCCACGGCCACGGAACAAGTGATCTTCAATCTGACCAGGCCCAACGGGGCGGGCACGATGTGGGCCCCGGAGTTCCATCTGCTCGACGGCCCGAACGGCAAGCGGTGGTACTTCTACTACACGGCCGGGCGGGAGCCCTTCGACCTGGGCACCCAGCGGATCCATGTCCTGGAGAGCGCGGGACTCGACCCGATGGGCCCGTACACCTTCAAGGCCGACCTGCTCGACCCGTCGCAGGACAACACCTGGGAGCTGGACCCGGGCATCCTCCAGCTGAACGGGAAGCTGTATCTGCTCGGCACCTTCTACAACGGCTCGCAGCCGATGTTCATCCGGCCGCTGTCCGACCCGTGGACCGCGAGCGGCACGCGCCGGATCCTCTCCACCCCCACGTACGGCTGGGAGACGGTGGGCGGCGCGGTCAACGAGGGCGCCGAGGTCCTCCAGCGGAACGGGAAGACCTTCATCGTCTACTCCGCCAGCCACTGCTCCACGCCCGACTACAAGCTGGGCATGCTCACGTACAACGGCGGCGATCCGCTCAGCTCCTCCTCCTGGGTCAAGTCACCGAACCCGGTGTTCCAGCGGTCCAACGCCAACGGGGTGTACGGCCCCGGCCACAACGGCTTCTTCAAGTCGCCGGACGGTACGGAGGACTGGATGGTGTACCACGCCAACAGTTCCGCGGGCGGGGGCTGCGACATGAACCGCTCGACCCGGGCACAGAAATTCACCTGGAACGCCGACGGGACGCCGAACTTCGGCACCCCGGTGGGCCTGGGCGTCCCGCTGACCGCACCGTCGGGAGAGTAGCCCGGAAGCGGGCGAGGGCCGCGAAACGCCGCGGTGGTCCTTCTCGGCCCTCGTCCGAACGGCGAGCATGCCATGTCATGGACATCTTGCTCGTCGTCAGCGCGTTCAACAGCCTCTCCCAGCGTGTGTACGCGGAACTGTCGGATGAGGGGCACCGGGTCGACGTCGTCCTCGCCTCGCACGGCGCCGACGCGGTCCGGGCCGCCGTGCGGGAGGTGCGCCCGGACCTGGTCGTCGCCCCGATGCTGAAGTCGGCCCTGCCGGAGGACGTCTGGCAGGAGCACACCTGCCTGATCGTGCACCCGGGGCCGCCGGGCGACCGGGGCCCGTCGTCGCTGGACTGGGCGATCGCCGAGGGGGCCTCCGAGTGGGGCGTGACGGTGCTTCAGGCCGAGGCGGCGATGGACGCGGGCGACATCTGGGCGGACGAGTCCTTCGCCGTGCCGCCGGCGGGCAAGAGCAGCACGTACCGGGGCGAGGTCGCCGACGCCGCGACGGCCGCGGTCCTCCAGGCCGTGCGGCGGTATGCCGACGGCTCGTACAAACCGCGCCCGCAGAGCGAGCCCGGGATCCACGTGGTGTGGCGGGACTTCTTCCGCCAGGAGCAGCGGCGGATCGACTGGGAGCGGGACGGCACGGAGACGGTGCTGCGCAAGCTCCGCGGGGCCGACTCACAGCCCGGCGTCCGGGACGAGATCTGCGGCCGGGAGGTGTTCCTGCACGGGGGGCACCCCGAGGACCGGCTGCGGGGGGAGCCCGGGGAGCTGCTCGCGACCAGGTCCGGCGCGGTCTGCCGGGCCACCCGGGACGGCGCGGTGTGGATCCCGGAGCTGCGCCCCCGCAAGAGCTCCGGCGATCCGGCGCCGTTCCGCCGCCCGGCGGCTTCGGTCCTGGCCGGCTTCCCGGCCCCGCCCGGATCCCACGGCATGCCGATCTCGAGCGACCGACCGCACTGGCTGCCCGAGATCGCCGCCCCGCTCGAACTGCCCCCGGACCGCACCACCTGGACCGACATCCGCTACCGGCAGCAGGGTGAGATCGGCTTCGTGACCTTCTCGTTCCCGGGCGGGGCGATGAGCACCACCCACTGCCGCAGGCTGCTCGCCGCCTACCGGTACGCGCTCAGCCGCCCCACCTCGGTGCTGGTGCTCGGCGGCGCCCGCGACTTCTTCTCCAACGGCATCCATCTCAACGTCATCGAGGCGTCGAGCGACCCGGCGGGCGAGTCCTGGTCCAACCTCAACGCCATGAACGACCTGGTCGAGGCCGTGCTGCGCACCACCGACCGGCTGGTGGTGGCGGCGCTCGGCGGCAACGCGGCGGCCGGCGGTGTCATGCTCGCCCTGGCCGCGGACGAGGTCTGGTGCCGCACGGGCAGCGTGCTCAACCCGCACTACCGCACCATGGGCCTGTACGGCTCCGAGTACTGGACGTACTCGCTGCCGCGCCGCGTGGGGGCCGAGACCGCCGAGCGGCTGACGGCCGAGGCGCTGCCGGTGAGCGCCGCGACAGCTGAGCGGATCGGGCTGGTGGACCGTCTGGTGCCCGCCCGGCCGGAGGAGTTCACACCCGAGGTCGAGCGACTGGCCGCCGCGCTCGCCGACGACCCGGATCTCGCGGACCGGATCACCGCGAAGACCACGGCTCGTCACGCGGACGAGCTGCAGCGCCCCCTCGCCGAATACCGGCGTACCGAACTCGCCCGGATGCGCGCGATCCTCTTCGACCGGAACGCCCCGTACCACGCGCTGCGATCCGCCTTCGTCCGCAAGCTACCGGCCGGCTCCCCGAGGCCCCTGGCAGGCGCGCGATGAGGGCCCGGCTGCTCGTCGCCGGGGTCGGCAACATCTTCCTCGCGGACGACGCCTTCGGCCCCGAGGTGATCCGCGCCCTGGAGCGGCACCCGCTGCCGCCCGAGGTGCGGGTGCGGGACTTCGGCATCCGCGGGATGGATCTGGCGTACGAGCTGCTCGACGGCTACGACACGGCCGTCCTGGTCGACGCGGCGGTGCGGGGACACGAGCCGGGCACCCTGTCGCTGGTCGAGCCGGACCTGCCGGACGGCGCCTCGGCGGGCGCCCCGCCCGAGGCACACGGGATGGACCCGGCGAAGGTCCTCGCCCTCGCCGCCCACCTGGGCGACGAGCCGCTGCCGCGTGTCCTCGTCCTCGCCTGCGAGCCCGAGCTGCGGGCACCCGCCGACGAGGACATCGCGCCGGGCATCAGCGCGACGGTGCGCGAGGCGGTCGGGCGGGCCGTCGCGGCACTGCACACGATGGTCCCGGAGCTGCTCGCGGACCCGACTGCCACGCCCCCGTTGAGCCGCCCGGACGAATCCACCGCCCTGTCGTCGGCCGGGCTGCCGGGCACGGTGAGCGGCGGCGCGGAGGATCGGTAGCGGACTGATTTCCCTACCGATGCCTTACCGACCGCGAGGAGCGGCTCCATGTGCGATTCCGTGGACGAGGTCACCCAGGCCGTCCTGGCGAAGAACGACTCCCTGGCCGCTGGGCTGCGCGAGGAGCTGGCCCGGCGGGGCGTGAGCGTGGTCAACCTGCTGTCCAGCCCGGGCAGCGGTAAGACGGAGCTGCTCGGGCGGGTGCTGGCCAGGGCGGTGGAGCGCGGCCTTCCGGTGGCCGCGCTCACCGCCGACCTGGCCACCGAGAACGACGCCGACCGGCTCGCCCGCTCGGGAGCCCCGGTGAAGCAGCTGCTGACGGACGGGCTGTGCCATCTGGAGGCGCGGCAGCTGCGCGGCCATGTGGAGAGCTGGCTGCCCGAGGACACCTCGCTGCTGTTCGTCGAGAACGTCGGCAACCTCGTCTGCCCGGCCTCCTACGACCTCGGCGAGAGCCTGCGGATCGTGCTGATGGCGGTGACGGAGGGCGAGGACAAGCCGCTGAAGTACCCCACGGCCTTCGGGTCCGCCCATCTGGTGGTGCTCACCAAGGTCGATCTGGCCGGGCCCGCCGGGTTCGACCAGGCCGCCTTCGCCGCCAATGTCCAGCGGGTCAACCCCGGGGTGGAGCTGCTGTTCTCCTGCGCCCGGACGGACGACGGTGTCGACGCTCTCCTGGAGCGGGTGCTCGCCGTACGGGACGGGGCCCCGGTGCACCGGCCTCCTCTGGCGCCCCGGCCGCACTCGCACTCCGACTCCCACTCGCACGAGGGCACCGAAGCCGGCCTCGTCTCGTGACGGCGCCCGCCGCTCAGGCGGTGCGCCGCCGCGTCACCGTGCGCGGCACGGTGCAGGGCGTGGGGTTCCGTCCCTTCGTGCACCGCCTGGCCACCGATCTCGCGCTCGCGGGGTTCGTGAGCAACACGGCGAACGGTGTCCTCATCGAGGTGGAGGGACCGCCGCAGGGCATCGCCGACTTCTGCGACCGGCTGGCCCAGGAGCCGCCGCCGTTGGCCACGGTCACCGGGGTCGGGGTCGAGGACCTGCCGGTCAGCGGCGCCGACGACGCGTTCAGCATCCGTTCCACCGACCGCTCCCCCGGCCGCACCCTCCTCCCACCCGACACGGCGACCTGCCCCGACTGCCTGCGGGAACTGGCCGATCCGGCCGACCGCCGCCACCGGCACCCGTTCGTGACGTGCACCCACTGCGGGCCCCGCTTCACCATCGCCACGGGCATGCCGTACGACCGGGGGGCCACGACCATGGCGGGCTTCCCGATGTGTGCCGACTGCGCCCGGGAGTACGGCGATCCCGGCGACCGGCGCTTCCACGCCCAGCCGGTGGCCTGCCACGGCTGCGGTCCCCGGCTGCGCCTCGTGCCCGCCGTCGGCGGTGATGTGCGCCCGGCGCGGGACGCCGACGGCTTGGCTTCGGCGCGGGCATTGCTGGCCGCCGGGCGGATCGTCGCCGTCAAGGGCCTCGGCGGCTACCACCTGGCGTGCGACGCCACCGACGCGCGGGCCGTCGAGACGCTGCGCACCCGCAAGGCGCGCGGCGGCAAGCCGTTCGCGGTGATGTGCGCGGACCTCGACGCGGTACGGCGGATCGCCGACCCCTCCACGGCTGAACTGGCCGCCCTCACCAACGCGCGGCGCCCTATCGTGCTGCTGCGGCGGCGGGCGGAGGCGGCCGGCCTCGCGCCCGGCGTCTGTCCCGGCAGTCCGCACCTCGGCGTGATGCTGCCCTACACGCCCGTGCACACCCTGCTGTTCGGCCTGCCCGGTGATCCGCCGGGCCCCCGCGTGCTGGTCATGACGAGCGGCAACCGCTCCGGCGAACCGATCGTCACGGACGACGACGAGGCACTGACCCGGCTGGCCGGTCTGGCCGACGCCTGGCTCGCCCACGACCGGACCGTCTCCTCGCCCTGCGACGACTCGCTGCTGCGGGTGCGCGCCGACGGAACCGAGCAGGTGCTGCGCCGGTCCCGGGGGTACGTGCCCCGTCCGCTGCGGCTGCCCGTCGCGGTACGGCCCACGCTCGCCGTGGGCGGGGATCTGAAGAACGCCCTGTGTCTCGGCGAGGGCGACCACGCCTGGTTCGGCCCGCACATCGGCGACATGGGCGATCTGGCCACCCTGGAGGCGGCCCGGCGGGCCGAGGCGCACATGCGGTCGCTGACCGGCGTCACTCCCGAACTCGTAGCCGCCGACCGGCATCCGGGGTACCAGTCCGCGCGGTGGGCCCGTCGGCGGGCCCACCGGCTCGCGCCCGTCTTCGTCCAGCACCACCACGCGCACATCGCCTCGGCGATGGCCCAGCACGGCCTCGACGGCACCGCGCCCGTGATCGGCGTCGCCTTCGACGGCACCGGGTACGGCGACGACGGGACCGTATGGGGCGGCGAGATCCTGCTCGCCGACTACACCGGCTACCGGCGCTTCGCCCGCCTGGCCCCCGCCCCGCTGCCCGGCGGAGACGCGGGCGTGGCCAACCCGTGCCGGCTGGCCCTGGCCCGGCTGTGGGCGGCGGGGCTGGCGTGGGACGCGGATCTGCCCAGTGTGACCGCCTGCGCGGCCGACGAACTGGCCGTTTTGCGACAGCAGTTGACGCGCGGGGTGGCCTGCGTGGCGACCTCCAGCATGGGCCGGCTCTTCGACGCAGTGTCGTCCCTGGTGGGCGTGTGCCATCGCGCGGGGTACGAGGCGCAGGCCGCCCTGGAGCTGGAGGCCGCCGCCGCTGCGGCCTGGGGCGAGGGCACCTCGGCCTACGACTTCGGCTTCACCGCCGGTACGTACGACCCGGCGCCCGTGCTGAACGCGCTCGTCGCCGATCTGCGGCGCGGCACTCCGGCCCCCGTGCTCGCCGCCCGCTTCCACCGTGCGGTGGCGAGGGCCGTCACGGAGATCTGCCGGCGCGCGCGTCAGGACACCGGCCTGGCCACCGTCGCCCTCAGCGGCGGGGTCTTCGCCAACGCGCTGCTGGAGGAGGAGTGCGCGCGGCTGCTGTCCGAGAACGGCTTCGCGGTGCTCCGTCACGGCGAAGTCCCGCCGAACGACGGCGGGCTGGCCCTCGGCCAGCTGGTGGTCGCGGCGCACCTACGACGAGAGGAGTGACCCATGTGTTTGGCAGTGCCCGGCAAGGTCGTGTCCATCGACGACAGCGCGGAACCGCTCACCGGGCTGATCGATTTCGGCGGAGTCCAGAAGAAGGCGTGCCTGGAGTACGTGTCCGATGTGCGGGTCGGTGAGTACGTCATCGTGCACGTCGGCTTCGCGCTCCAGCGTCTGGACGAGGAGTCGGCCCTGGCCTCGCTGAAGCTGTTCGAGGAACTGGGGCTGCTGGAGGAGGAGTTCGGGGACGCCTGGGAGCAGGCGGCGAAGGAGGCGGGAACGGCGTGAAGTACATCGACGAGTTCAACGACCCCGAGCTGGCCCGGCGGCTGCTGGACGAGATCCGCGCCACCGCCACCCGGCCATGGGCCCTGATGGAGGTGTGCGGCGGTCAGACCCACTCGATCATCCGGCACGGCATCGACCAGCTGCTGCCCGAGCAGGTGGAGCTGATCCACGGCCCCGGGTGCCCCGTCTGCGTCACACCGCTGGAAGTCATCGACAAGGCGCTGGAGATCGCCTCGCGGCCCGGCGTGATCTTCTGCTCCTTCGGCGACATGCTCCGGGTGCCCGGCACCGACCGGGACCTGTTCAGGGTCAAGGGCGAGGGCGGCGACGTACGCGTGGTCTACTCGCCGCTCGACGCCCTGGAACTGGCCCGCCGCCACCCGGACCGGGAGGTGGTGTTCTTCGCGATCGGCTTCGAGACCACCGCCCCGGCCAACGCGATGGCCGTCCATCAGGCGAGGCGCCTCGGCCTGACCAACTTCAGCCTGCTGGTGTCCCATGTGCGGGTTCCCCCGGCCGTCGAGGCGATCATGACGGCGCCCGCCTGCCGGGTGCAGGCCTTCCTGGCCGCCGGGCACGTGTGCAGCGTGATGGGCATGGCGGAGTACCCGGAGCTGGCCGAGCGGTTCCGGGTGCCGATGGTGGTGACCGGCTTCGAGCCGCTGGACATCCTGGAGGGCATCCGCCTCGCGGTCCGGCAGTTGGAGCGCGGTGAGCACCGGGTGGAGAACGCGTATCCGCGTGCCGTGCGCGAGGAGGGCAATCCGGCCGCCGTACGCATGATCCAGGAGGTGTTCGAGGTCACCGACCGGAACTGGCGCGGCATCGGGCCGATCCCGCTGAGCGGCTGGCGGCTCACCGACGCGTTCCGGTCGTTCGACGCCGAGCACCGCTTCGACGTCAGCGGCATCCGCACCGAGGAGCCCGCCGAGTGCCGCAGCGGCGAGGTGCTCCAGGGGCTGATCAAGCCGACCGAGTGCGAGGCGTTCGGCACCACCTGCACCCCGCGCAATCCGCTCGGCGCCACCATGGTCTCCAGCGAGGGCGCCTGCGCGGCCTACTACCTGTACCGCCGGATGAACGCCGCGACACCGCAGGCCGAGCGGGCCGCGCGGGAGGAGATGAACCCCGTTGCCTGAACAACTCGCGGACACCGTCGACCCGGCGAACTGGACCTGCCCCGCTCCCCTGCGCGACCAGCCGGTCGTGGTGATGGGGCACGGGGGCGGAGGCGCCCTGTCGGCGGAGCTGATGGAGCAGGTCTTCGTCCCCGCCTACGGCAACGCCACCCTCGCCGGTCTCGCCGACTCCGCCGTCCTCGAACTGGGCGGCGCGCGGCTGGCGTTCTCCACCGACTCGTACGTGGTCAGGCCGCTGTTCTTCCCCGGCGGCAGCCTGGGCGACCTCGCGGTCAACGGCACGGTCAACGATCTCGCGATGAGCGGCGCCCGGCCTGCCTACCTCTCCGCCGCCTTCGTACTGGAGGAAGGTGTGGAGCTGACCGTCGTCGGACGGATCGCACGCGCCATGGGGGCTTCGGCGAAGGCCGCCGGGGTCACGATCGCCACCGGTGACACCAAGGTCGTCGAGTCCGGGCACGGCGACGGGGTGTACGTCACCACCGCCGGGGTGGGGCTCGTGCCCGATGGTGTCGACATCCGGCCGCAGCGCGCGCGGCCCGGTGACGCCGTGATCGTCAGCGGGCCGATCGGGCTGCACGGGGTGGCGGTCATGAGTGTGCGGGAGGGGCTGGAGTTCGGGGTCGAGATCGCCAGCGACACCGCGCCGCTGGCGGATCTGGTGGCGGCGATGCTGGCCGTCACCCCGGACGTCCATGTGCTGCGCGACCCCACCCGGGGTGGCCTGGCGGCGTCCCTCAACGAGATCGCCCGCGCCTCCGGGACCGGCGTGCGGCTCCAGGAGCGGGCGATTCCGGTGCCGGACGCCGTGGCGAACGCCTGCGGCTTCCTCGGGCTCGATCCCCTGTACGTCGCCAACGAGGGCCGGCTGGTCGCCTTCGTGCCCCCGTCGGCGGCGGACGAGGTACTCGCGGCGATGCGCGCCCATCCGCAGGGCGCCGGGGCCACCCTGATCGGCGAGTGCGTCGCCGAGCACCCCGGGATGGTGGTGGTCGCCACCGGTCTCGGCGGGACACGGGTGGTGGATCTGCCGCTCGGTGAGCAGTTGCCGCGCATCTGCTGACCGGGCATGCGCGTGGGCCCCGCCGGACGTACCGGCGGGGCCCACGCGCGCTATGCGGGGGCCGGTGACGGCTCGATGCCCGTGATCTCCAGCTCCCGGCCGCTGCGCAGATCGCTGGAGGGCTGGTCGCAGCGCGGGCACCAGAAGAACGGGGGCATGCCCACCGGGAACTCCTCGGCGCACGGGCCGCACCAGGCCTGGCCGGGAACCTGCTCGACCACGAGCCTGGCCCCGGCTAGGGCGGTGCCGTCGCGGGCGACCTCGAAGGCGAAACCGAGGGCGTCGGGGACGACGCCCGCCAGTTCACCGACCCGGACGGTCACGGTCGAGACGGCGTCAGTCCCGTCCGCCCGGGCCAGCTCGTCGGCCCGCTCGATGATCGCGGTCGCGATCGACAGTTCGTGCACGACCGGATCACGGATACCGGTTGCCCGCGCGGAAACCGCCGGACATCCGCCAGATCCGTGCCTCGCGCCTCAGGCTGGGCCATTCCCAGCACACCAGTGCCAGGGCCAGACCGCCCACCAAGGCGGCCTCGGCCTTCAGCACCCGCTGTCCGCTCATCCCGCCTCGCCTGCGCGCGACGGGTCTGCGTGCTCTCTTGACCTTCATTGCGGCGACTCCCTGCTCCGTCCGAGAACGGCTCTCATCCCGGCGAGATGTTCGGCATGCCCTCCACGAGGGCGTCATGCCGCTTCCAGTGGATCCCCGTGGAGCGGCGCGCGTCGGCGGTGCCGTCCTCGTGGTGCCCCTTCTGGTCCGCGTACCGTCCCCTGTTGCCCTGGTGCATGCCGGCGACATGCGCGGGGGTGTCGGGCTTCGCCTGGGGCCGGCCCACTCTGATGCTGCCCATGGGGTGCTCTCCTTCCTCGACTCCGACCTGCGGAGTGCGTGCTCACGGCCGCTCGGTGAGGTCCTCGAAGAACCGCTCGACGACCGGCCAGACCCGGCCTCCGCCGGACAGGCCACGCCACTCCCGGCGGACGACGGCGACCATCCGGTAGCAGTCGTCGACCGGCACGATCCAGTGGTGGTCGAGGCCGTGGACCGTGTTGACCAGCAGGGCCTCCACCTCGGGTTCCACGGTGGCGAGCTCCGGAACCGTCCCGGCCAGTTCCCGCCAGGCCGCCGCGTCCACCTCCCACCTCATGGCCCCCGCCGGGCTCGGGCCCTGCGCGGTGACGGTGCCGTCCGCCCGGGGCACGAAGAAGACCAGACCGACCGGTACGCCCAGCACCGCCGTGTCGACGTGCGGCAGCCGGACCCGGCGCCGGGGCACCAGCCGGGACTGGCCGCCACCCGCCCCGGACTCGGCGAACAGCACCGAGCAGGGGCGGCAGACACAGCGCACCTCGTCCTGCCCGGCGTCGTGGAGATGGGCGTGCTCGTCGGCGAGGGGCGCGGCGCACAGGTCGCACACCTCCTCCGCGGCCGCCGCCGTACGGTCGGCCGAGGAGCGGATGAGGCGGGCCAGTGCCCCGTCGGTGGTCACCGTGCGTCCCGGGTCGTCAGGGTGGTCAGCGGTACGAACGCGGGTGCCGGCGTGCTCGGCAGCGGCTCCACCGCCGTCAGCTCGGGAGCCACGGCGAGGACCGCCGCGCGGACCGCGTCGGTGACCTCGGACCCTCCGCCGCCGCAGCCGGAGCCGCACCCGCCGCCCGCCGTCAGGCGCACCCGGGCGGTCTGCCCCTCCACCCCGGCCCACTCCACGTCGCCGCCGCGCTCCTGCACGGCGGGCCGCAGCCGCTCGACCGCGCGGGCCGCCCGGCGCTCGGCGGGCTCGGGGTGGATGTCGTGCAGGACCAGCAGGTGGCCCAGCAGCTCGTCGCCCACCAGGTTCTCGGTCAGCTGCCCGTCCGCGTGGTCCATGACGCGGGCCAGTGCCTCGCCGTAGACCTCGGTCAGGAGCGCGACCGCCTCGGTGGCGGAGCGGGTGGTGGGGCCGGGCGCGGACTCCAGACCTTCCAGCAGGTCATCCAGCCGGGCGAGCCGGGCCTCGACGTCCGGGTCGGCCAGCCGCGCTCCGGCGGCCTCAGCCATGGTTCGCCCCGTACGTCGGCGAGTGCAGGGTGGTCAGCGTCTTGCCCTTGCCGACGTACATGTGCACACCGCACGGCAGACAGGGGTCGAAGCTGCGGACGGTGCGCATGATGTCGACGCCCTTGAACTCGTCCGGCCCGTTCTCCTCGAAGATGGGCTGGCCCTGGACGGCGTCCTCGTACGGACCGGGGGTGCCGTAGATGTCGCGGGGGCTGGCGTTCCACGGGGTGGGCGGGTACGGGTGGTAGTTGGCGATCTTCTTGTCCTTGATCACCAGGTGGTGGGAGAGGACGCCGCGCACCGCCTCGTGGAAGCCGCAGCCGATCGCCTCGTCGGGCACCTCGTAGTTCTCGAACACCTTGGTCTCGCCCGCGCGCACCATCCCCATGGCCTCTTCCAGGAACTGGAGGGCCATGGCGGCCGCGTACGCGACGAAGTACGGCCGGGCGCGGTCGCGTTCGATGGTGTTGCTCCACTTGGGGATGCGCCACTCCAGGGTGGTCTCCGGCAGCGACTCGCCCTTGGGCAGGGAGATGCGCACGCTGTGGCCGGTGGACTTGACGTACGGGGTGTCGACGATGCCGCTCAGCGCGGTCGACCACAGGCGGGCGAGCGGGCCGCCGCCCGTGTCGAGGGCGAGGTGCGCGTCGGTCCGCTTGTCGTACCAGCGCGGGCTCATCACCCAGCTGTACTTGTCGTCGAAGTCGCGCTTCTGCGGCACCGGGACGGTGGTCTGGTTCCACGGGTGGCGCATGTCGACGGGGTTGCCGAGCGGGTCGTGCGTGACGAAGGGCGATTCGTTGACCCAGTCCTCGTAGTACGAGCTGCCCAGCATGATGCGCAGGCCGAGGTTGATGTCGACGAGGTTGTTGGTGACCAGCTCGCCGTCGACGATGATGCCGGGGGTGACGTACATGTCCTTGCCCCAGGAGTTCATCGTCTCGTAGCGGTAGTCGACGGTCTTGGGGTTCTGGAAGGCGCCCCAGCAGCCCAGCAGGGTGCGGCGGCGGCCGACCTCCTCGTAGCCGGGCATCGCCTCGTAGAAGAAGTCGAAGACGTCGTCGTTCATGGCGACGGACTTCTTCACGAAGTCGATGACCCGCATGAGGCGGCTGAGGTAGTCGGTGAAGGCGGTCGGCTGCGGCATCGTGCCGACGCCGCCCGGGTACAGCGTGGAGGGGTGGACGTGCCGCCCCTCCATGAGGCAGAACATCTCGCGGGTGATCCGGCTGACCTTCAGGGCCTCCTTGTAGACCTCGCCCTCGAAGGGGTTGAAGGCGCGCATGATGTCGGCGATCGTGCGGTAGCCGTGGGTCTCGCCCCGGGGTGCCTCGGTGCGTTCGGCGCGGGCCAGCACACTGGGGGTGGTGGCCTTGACCATCGCCTCGCAGAAGTCCACGAAGACCAGGTTGTCCTGGAAGATCGTGTGGTCGAAGATGTACTCCGCCGCCTCACCGAGGTTGACGATGTGCTCGGCGAGCGGAGGCGGCTTGACGCCGTAGGCCATCTGCTGGGCGTAGTCGGAGCAGGTGGTGTGGTTGTCGCCGCAGATGCCGCAGATCCGGGACGTGATGAAGCCCGCGTCGCGCGGGTCCTTGCCCTTCATGAACACCGAGTAGCCGCGGAAGAGCGACGAGGTGCTGTGGCATTCGACGACTTCCCGGTTGGCGAAGTCGATCTTCGTGTAGATGCCCAGGTTGCCGATGATCCGGGTGATCGGATCCCAGGACATGTCCACGAGTTGTGGCGGCTTGCGCTCCGTGGGCCGGGCCTCGGTGGTGGTCATCTGTGGTACTGCCCCTCGCTGTCGGTGTTCCGGTGGGTGGTGGGGTGCGCGCCCGTGCGCGCGGCGGGCGTCACGAGGACCGCCAGTGCGGGTCGTAGCCGCTGGTCAGCTTGCGCTTGTTGTGGCGCCACCTGGGCTCGTGGTTGACCAGTTCGTTGGTCACGCCGCGCAGCCGGCGAATGACGGCCCCGTACGGCTTGACGACCATCGACGACAGGGTGCTGCCGGGAGGCTCGTCCATGAACGGCATGAACGCGTCGGGGAAGCCGGGCATCGTGCAGCCGATGCAGATGCCGCCGACGTTCGGGCAGCCGCCGATGCCGGCCATCCAGCCGCGCTTGGGCACGTTGCAGTTGACGACCGGACCCCAACAGCCTGTCTTGACCAGGCACTTGGGCGAGTTGTAGTCCTTGGCGAAGCTGCCCTGCTCGTAGTACGAGCCGCGGTCGCAGCCCTCGTGGACCGTCTTCCCGAACAGCCACTGCGGGCGCAGCATGTGGTCCAGCGGCGGCGGGGGCGCGGAACCGGCCGCGTGGTAGAGGACCCAGACCAGGGTCTCCATGAAGTTCTCGGGCTGGATCGGGCAGCCGGGCACGTTGACGATGGGCAGCCCGCCCTGCGAGGTGTAGTCCCAGCCGAGGTAGTCGGCGAGGCCCATGCAGCCGGTGGGGTTGCCGGACATGGCGTGGATGCCGCCGAAGGTGGCGCAGGTGCCGGCGGCCACCACCGCCCAGGCCTTGGGGGCCAGTTGGTCGATCCACCAGTTCAGGGGCTGCGGCTCGCCGGTCTCCGGGTCGTTGCCGAAGGACGTCCAGTAGCCGTCGCCCTCGATGATGTTCTGGTTGGGGACCGAGCCCTCGATGACGAGGATGAACGGGGCGAGGTCGCCGCGTACGGCGGCCCGGTAGGGAGCGAGGAAGTCCTCGCCGCCCAGGCTCGGGGAGAGCACCTTGTTGACCAGGTTCACCTTCGGCAGGCCCGGGATCAGACCGAGCACCAGGTCCTCGATGGAGGGCTGGTCGGCAGCGGTCAGCGAGACGGTGTCGCCGTCGCAGCTCATGCCCTCGGAGATCCAGAGGATGGTGATCTCGTCGAAGCCCTGACGGTCCTCGGCGCGGTCGGGTTCCTTGCTGACCTCGGCTGTACTGCTGTTCGTTGTCATGTCAGTCGGCCTCCGCTGTGGGGGTCTCGGAGTCGGTCGTGTGCCGCGCTGGTGCCGCGGCGGGAGCCGGTGCCGACGGCTCGTCCGGGTTTCCGGCGGGCACGAGCGGTTCGAGCTCGTCGGGCCGGAAGTAGAGGAAGCGGCCGTACCAGGTGTGCAGTTCGGCCGCGGGGTCGTCGTCGAGGGTGACGGCGAGGTGCACGCTGCCGTCCACGTCGTGGAAGACGGCGGCGACCTCGGCGGTCCGGCCGGCCAGGAACATGTCCTGGGCGTCGGCGCCCCGTCCGCGGGGTCGGAGCCGGACGCTGCTTCCGCCGCCGAGGGGCACGCCGCCGACTAGCACGGTGTCGGTGGTCGGGGAGAGACCGTCGTCGGCGCCCTCCTGCCACCAGGCGGGGCGTTCGGCGGTTGCCGGAGCGGTTGTCGCCGGAGCGACCGGTGCCAGGGAGCGGACGGCGCCGTGCAGCCGTTCGAAGACCTCCTGCGGCATGGTGTCGACCCGGTCGAGGATCGCTGCCGCCCTGGGGTCGGTGGCCCGCGCTTCGCGCTTCTCCTCGTCGGTCAGCAGCATCGTGCGCAGGGTGAGGATCTCGTCGATCTCGGCGGCGTCGTGCAGGTCGCCCGGGCTCTCGGGGGCGACCTGGGGGTGGTCGGGCAGGATGATCGGCGCGGACAGCAGGAGGTGCCCGGTGCCTTCGGCGTCCCCGGCTTCGCCGGCGAGGACGGGGAAGGTGAACTCGTTGCGGCACGCGCGCGCGGGTGCCGCCAGCTCCGCCGGCGGGTCGATCAGCGAGACGAATTCCACTCCGTCGCCGCCGATGAGGGTGTGCGTGGCGATGAGAGCGCGTCGCAGGGCCTCGTCACGCGCGGCCCGTCCCTCCGGTGCGGTGCCGGTGTTGGCCGTCCGGACGCGCAGCCGGCAGAGGTCGTCGGTGAGGCGCTCGGCGGTGACGGTGGTGTCGGCCCGTACCTCGTCGCGGTGCCGTACCACCCGCCCGGCGCCCGCGGGCAGCGGCTCGACGTCCAGGCCTGCCGCCGCGCCCACGGGGACGGTGCGTCCCGTGCCGAGGAGCTCATCGAGGGGGACCACGACCTCGCACTCGCGCGGTACCGCCTCGTCGAAGGTCAGATGAACCGTGCCGTCGTCGGTGCGCAGCGACGCGACGGGGTGCCGCCCGCTGTCCTCCACCTGCTTGCGCTGCGTCTGGAGGTAGCGGATCCGCACGCGGACCGAGGCGTCGCCTGGCCGCCGGATCCGCAGCAGACACTCGGTCTGCTGATACCAGGAGTCGGCGGAGCCCGATACACCGGGGACGACGGGGCCGTCCGACTCCACCCAGTCCCGGGGGAACAGCACCCCGAACTGCCATCGGACGCGGTTCTTGGCCGAGGACCGGCGGTAGGGGTAGAGGAGGTAGCCCTCGTAGAGGACGGCGTCGGCGACGGCGCTCAGCTGCCCGAAGGCGTCCCGGGACCGCTCCGGCGGCGGTTCCGCCGAACCCGTGGTGGCAGCGCACGCCCTGCCGCCCTCGACCAGTCCCTCCGCCATCGTGCCTCCTCGTCCGTGTACACAGGCGCATCCCTTCCACCACGGTCACACCGCTCGTCCACTCCCGCCTCCTCCGGAGCGTTCGATTGGGCCGTTCGGGGCGGGGAAGTCGTCACCTCATGGACCAGCCCATGAATCACCGCCCCCGCACGACCACGAGCCCCGCCGTCACGACCCTGGCCGACCCGCTGGTCAACAAGGGCACCGCCTTCAGCCGGCGGGAGCGCGCGGAGCTCGGGCTCGACGGGCTGCTGCCGCCCGCCGTGGAGACCCTGGACGAGCAGGTCGCCCGCGCCTACGAGGCGTTCCGCGGCTACGACAAGCCCCTCAACCGGCACATCTATCTGCGGCAGTTGCAGGACACCAACGAGGTGCTCTTCTACCGTCTGGTCACGGAGTACCTGGAGGAGCTGCTGCCCGTCGTCTACACGCCGACGGTGGGTGAGGCCTGTCAGCGCTTCAGCGAGATCTACCGGCGGCCGCGCGGGCTGTTCCTGAGCTGGGAGGACCGGCACCGCTTCCGGGACATCCTGCGCAACCGCCCGTACCCGGACCACGACGTGGACGTCGTCGTCGTCACCGACGGGCAGCGCATCCTGGGGCTGGGCGACCAGGGCGTCGGCGGCATGGGCATCCCGATCGGCAAGCTCAGCCTGTACACGGCGATCGGCGGCATCCACCCCGCCCGTACGCTGCCGATCCTGCTGGACGTGGGCACGGACAACGAGGCCCTGCTGGACAACCCGCGCTATCTGGGCCGGCGTGACCGCAGGCTGACCGGCGCCGAGTACGACGAGATGATCGAGGCCTTCGTGTCGGCGGTCGAGGCGGAGCTGCCCGGGACGCTCCTCCAGTGGGAGGACTTCGCCACCGCCCACGCCCATCCGATCCTCGCTCGCTACCGCGATCGGCTGCTCACGTTCAACGACGACATCCAGGGCACCGCGGCCGTCGCGCTCGGCGCCCTGTCCACCGCGGCGGACGTGGCGGGCACTCCGCTGCCCGGTCAGCGGGTGGTGATCCTCGGCGCGGGGTCGGCGGCCATCGGGGTCGCCGACATGATCCGCACGGCGATGGTCGAAGAGGGACTGTCGGAGGACGAGGCCACGGCGCGGTTCTGGATCCTCGACGTCGACGGCCTGCTGGTGACCTCGCGCTCCGAACTGACGCCACAGCAGCGGGTGTTCGCACGCGACGACAGCGAGGTGACCGGCTGGGACGGCACCGGCCTCGCCGAGGTGGTCCGCCGCGTCGAGCCGACGGCGCTCATCGGGCTGTCGACGGCGCACGGCGCGTTCACCGAGGAGATCGTGCGGCAGATGGCCTCGACGTGCGAACGACCCGTCGTCTTCCCGCTCTCCAACCCCACCTCCCACTCCGAGGCGGAGCCCGCGGACCTCACCCGCTGGACCGACGGCCGGGCGCTGATCGCCACCGGCTCGCCCTTCCCGCCGCTCACGGTGGACGGGCACGAGGTGCCGGTTGCGCAGTCCAACAACGTGTACGTCTTCCCGGCCATGGGGCTCGCGGTGACCGCCGGCCGCGCCACGCGCGTCACCGACCGCATGCTCGTGGCCGCCGCGCGTGCCGTCGCCGAGTGCGCGGTCCGGGCGGCGGACGGCGGTGACGGGCCCGTGCCGCTGCTGCCGCCCCTGACCGGGATGCGGGACTCCGCCCGCGAGATCGCCCTGGCCGCGGCCCTCGCCGCCGTCGAGGACGGGGTGGCCCCGGCGGCCACGGAGGAGGAGCTGCGCAAGGCGGTCGCGCGGGCGCAGTGGACGCCGCGTTACGAAGGCTAGATCAGTCGCGGAAGGCGGTGTCCGCTGCGGACATGACCGCCCTCGCGCTCGTCTCCGGGCTGAAGGTGCCGGGGAGCGGGGTCACCCATCGCCCCGCAAGCCCCGGACCGCACACGGTCAGTCACTGGCTGCTCTGTGGGCCGGAGGGCTGGAGGAGCTGGTCGACCGGTGCGTAGTCGTCGGTGAGCGGCCGTGCATCGGCGGTCCAGGAGGTGAGGTCGTCGCCTGCGGCGATCTTCCAGCCGGTTTGCCGGGCGTCCAGCGCCTTTTGGAGCGCCGGCAGGTCGACGGGACGGTTGGAGGCGAGCACCACCACATTGCCGCCCTCGGCGGTGGCAGTCGGGTCAAGGCCGATGTCCGAGGGTTCGCCGACCAGGGCGACGTGCTGGAAAACCGAGCCGAGGGTGGCCACTTCGGCACGCGCGAACGCCATACGACCGTGATCGATGAGGTTGGCGACGTACAGGCCGTCCTCGCTGAGCACCCGCCGTACGTCAGTCATCGCTTCCACCGTGGTGAGGTGCCACGGCACGCTGACGCCCCCGAACGCGTCGCCGACGACCAGGTCACGACTGCCGTCGTCCAGTCGCCGAAGGCCGAGTCTGCCGTCCTCGACGCGTACGTCGACACCGGCTCCCGGGGTCAGACCGAGTCGGTCGCGGTTGATACGTATGACCCCGCTGTCGATCTCGGATACGAGGCTGCGCGTCCCGGGCCGCGTGGCCGCGAGGTAACGGGGAAGGGTGAGCCCGCCGCCACCGAGGTGGTGGGCAGTGAGCGACTCACCTGCGGGAAAGCCGGCGTCGACGACCGACGCGATGGCGCGAACATACGCGAACTTCAGGAAGGCCGGGTCGTCCAGGTCCACGTAGGAGTGCCGCAGGCCGTCCAGGACGAGTGTGCGACCGCTGCCTCGGTCCGGGTCCGCGACGACCCGTGCGCAGTGGTACTTGGTCTCCGTGTCGCAGTCACCGGGCGCGACCACGGCGGCGAGTCCGCCGGCAACCACCACGAGTGTCAGGGCGGGGGTGCCGCTCCACCCGCGCGTTCGCCACTCGACCAGCGCCGAGCCGGCCACCAGCAGTGTTCCGAGGCCGATCAGTATGCCGCTCACCGGCAACCGCGACACGAGGACGAAGCCGGTGAGGACCGTGCCGACGATGGCGCCGACAGTGCCGACGCCGGAGAGCCGGCCGACGACCGTTCCGGTCTCGGCGAGGCTGGTGAGACGCAACTTGGTGACGATCGGCGTCATCGCGGAGAGCAGCGCGCCCGGCACGAGGATGGTCAGCGACGCGACCAGCAGGAGCATCACCGGCCCCCACTCCGCGGTGGTGCGCAGCACTGCGGGTGTGAGTGCCACGACCGCTCCCGAGATTCCGAGCGAAGGACCCAGAAGCCGTCGCGGATCGACCAGGTCGGCGATACGCCCGCCCAGCCAGGACCCGAAGGCGATAGCGGTGAGGGCGATGCCGATCACCATGGTGCTGGTCTCGAGGGTGAGCCCGAGGTAGGGCGCCAGCAGCCGCAGAGCCACGATCTCGACCACCAGGACCGCGGCGGAGGAGGCGAACACGAGCGTGACAGCGGCACGGGGACCCAGGCCGTGATTGCCAGACGGGCCTTCGGAGTTGGGCGGGGAAGACGATCCGGTCACGGGCGACATTCTGACACGCGGACGACTCAGCGGCTCAAGGGCGGCAGATCGGCGTGGAAGTGGCGCGCTCCTCCCTCAAGTAGGCAGCGCCCGGCGAAAGATACGAGGGCCCCGGGACGGCGCCGTCCCCCTGCGGCGCGGGCTGCTGGAGCCATCTTGTGATGTGCGCTCATTGAATCGCCAACCGTTACAGAGCGGTGGCGTTGACCTCCCTTGCGGCACATAATGGATAGAGCAATCTCACTCATAAATGCCGGAGTGACGGGGGCTTACCGACTTGAGGTCGCAAAGCCCAGGCGTGACCGGCAGTTTTCACCTCAGAGCCGATGAAGCCGGTCGCGGTTGAACGCCGAAGTAATTCCGGGGCGCCGGAGCTTGCGCGCATTGACATACGCAGTCACATGAGACCGGAACAAGACCATGATCGATCTCGGCTTCGTGGGCCCCAGTCGGCCTGCCAAAGATTACAGATTCCTGAGTGTTACCGACGGCGACACTCCGAATATCGCAATGGCGATTCGCATGGTGTCCATCGACACCCCGGAAAGCGAATTCGGCGGCGCCCCCGCCACCGCCCAGGCCGCTCTGGACCGCACCAAGGAGCGACTGCTGGACGGCACCTATGACGCACTGCCGCAAGACCTGCGTGACTATCTCGTCTCCCGGATCACTCCCGACGCAGCACAGCGGCATCAGGCAGCCGGCAAGGCGGCGGCCGAGGCCCACTCGGACATGGTGGCCACTCGTCTGGTCCGCCCCGACGGCTCCCAGCGCAAGCTGGCCGTGATCGCCACCGGCGAGCTCGTCGAGAGCAACGGACGCCTCCTCGCCTACACCGCGCCCTGGTTCAGCGGCGGTTCGTCCGACCCCCTGCCGCCACGTGACGACCCGCGCCGGCGGACGTTCAACCTGGACATGGTGGCTCTCGGCTGGGCTGCGACCTTCCTCATCTACCCCTCCATCCCGCCCACCGGCGACCTGAACCTCCTGCTTGAGGAGGCGGAGTCGGCGTGGACCCAGCAGCTCGGTGTCTGGGCCCAGTTCGGACAGGACCTCCTGCTGGGATACGAATACCGGGCCTGCATCAAGCTCGGTGCCCGTGAGGTGAACGATCCGGCCAAGACCATCGGCCAGGCTTACCAGCGGGTGTGCGTGGACCTGCGAACCCTGACCGAGGTCGGCCTGTACGGCTACCACCAGGTGCCACCCCAGCACCGGCTGTGGATCTGGGAGGACGATCTCGAGCAGGCACGCGAGGACCTGCCGATCACGCTCTGACGATCTGCCGCGTGTCGGCCTGTGACAGCCGGCCGGGGATTCACTCCGTCGGGACGGTGTCCGGCAGGCCGAGTGCGGTGGAGACATGGCGCCATACGGAGGTGAGCGCCGGGTGTTCGGCCCGGTCGTCACCGTCCAGCCCCTCAGCGACGAGTCCGAGGCCTTCCGCCTGGCCAACGGCGTGCCCCAGGGGCTCGCGGCCGGCGTCTGGACTCGCGACCACGACCGGGCCATGCGGGCGAGCCGCGCGCTGCGGACCGGCATCGTCTGGGTCGACACCCACCGGCACGACGGTCTCGGAGATGCCGCACGGCGGCGTACGCCATTCCGGGTACGGCAGCGACCTCTCGCTCACCGGTCTGCTCGACTACACGCAGGTCAAGCACGTGATGCTGTGAACGGCATCCGATGTATCGCCGGCGGGTGGAACGTCAGCCGGGCAGCCACGGCGCGAGCATCCCGCCCCGCTTCAGAGATCCGAGGACCATCGACACATCCACGGACGCCGCCTCGTCCAGCCACGGAGAGCGGGTCACGAAGTCGTGGAGGGCGGCCTCGTCCGGAAAGGCGGTCAGGGTGAGCAGTTGACGTTCGCCGGTGACGAAGCTGACGTACCGGACGTGCGGGGAGCCGGAGAGCGCCGCCGCCACCCTGTCGACCCCCGCCGGGACGGCACGCACCCACAGCACGGCCTCCACCGGCAGTCCGAGCAGCACCGGTTCCGTCACGGCCCGGACGCGGACGCGCCCCTCCCGGCGCAGGGCGCCCAGCCGGCGTCGGGCGGTGGCCTCGGACACGCCGGAGACCCGGGCCAGTTCGTCGTAGGTGCACCGCCCGTCCTCGGCCAGGATGTTCACCAAGAGGCGGTCGGGGCGAGCGAGTCCGGCGCCTTCGAACGCGGGCATGAGGTCTGCCGACGCGGCGGCGGTTCTGGTGGGCGTGCCCTGGGCCAGTGACTGGATGCGCTCGGCCTACCTGATCACCATGACCGGCTGCCCGGCCCTGTCGGTCCCGGCCGGCTTCACCCCGGCCGGGCTGCCGGTCGGGCTCCAGGTGGTGGGGCCGCACCGGGGGGACGCGGCCGTGCTGAGGGCGGGACACGCCTTCGAGCAGGCGACGCGGGTGGGGGAACGGCGGCCCCCCTCAGCGGCAAGCTGCTGACCGGGAGTCGTGCGGCCCGGAACTCCTCGTCCTGCGCGGCGGGGTGAGGAGTCTGCAGCTGCTGGTGATACCCGTGGCCGCCCGGTGCTCGGGGTCACGTCGGGATGGGTGGCGAGCCGGACCTGATTCCTACGCGGGCAGTACGGCCCGAGCGTCCGGCACGGGCGCCTGCCCGGTGAGGTTCTCCGGGCGCAGGATCGTTTCCAGCTCCTCGGCGGTGAGCAGACCCGCTTCCGCGGCCAGATCCTTGATGCCACGGCCCGTGGCGAGGGCCTGGCGGGCCAGCGTGGTGGCGGCGGCGTAGCCCACGTGCGGGGCGAGGGCGGTCACGAGGCCGATGGAGCGGTGGACCGTGTCGCGGAGGTGCTCGCGATTGGCGGTGATGCCGGGGACGCAGCGAACGGCGAGCGTGTCGCAGGCGGCGCGCAGCTGGGTCAGGGAGCGCAGCAGGCTGTAGGCGATGACGAGTTCGAACGCGTTGAGCTGGAGCTGTCCGGCTTCCGCGGCCATGGTGACGGTCAGGTCGTTGCCGATGACCTCGAAGGCGACCTGGTTGACGACCTCGGGGATCACCGGGTTGACCTTGCCGGGCATGATGGAGGAACCGGCTTGCACCGGCGGCAGGTTGATCTCGCCGAGCCCGGCGGTGGGGCCGGAGGACATCAGGCGCAGGTCGTTGCACGTCTTGGAGAGCTTTACCGCGACGCGCTTGAGGACACCGGAGAGCTGGACGAAGGCACCGCAGTCCTGGGTGGCTTCGATGAAGTCGCCCGCGGGCCGGACGGGTTCGCCGCTGATCTCCGCGAGGTACGCGCGGGCGAGTCCGGCGTAGCGGGGGTGGCCGTTGATGCCGGTGCCGATCGCGGTGCCGCCGAGGTGGGACTCCAGCAGCAGGGTGGCGGCCTCGGTGAGCCGCCGGCGGTCCTCCTCGATCATGACGGCGTAGGTGGTGAACTCCTGGCCCAGCGTCATGGGAACCGCGTCCTGGAGCTGGGTGCGGCCCATCTTCAGTACGTCGCCGAAGTCCGTCGCCTTGTCGGTGAAGGCCGTGGCCAGCGCCCCCAGGGAGTCGCCGAGCCGACGCAGTGAGGCGACCAGGGCCAGACGTACGGCGGTGGGATAGACGTCGTTGGTGCTCTGTCCGACGTTGACGTGGTCGAGTGGGTGGATCACGTCGTAGCGGCCGCGCGGGTGGCCGAGGATCTCCAGGGCGCGGTTGGCGATGACCTCGTTGGCGTTCATGTTCGTCGACGTGCCGGCCCCGCCCTGGACGGGGTCGACGACGAACTGCTCGTGCAACCGTCCGGCGCGGATCTCGTCGCACGCGCCGATGATCGCCCCGGCGATGTCCGGCGGCAGCAGACCGAGATCACGGTTGGCCTGCGCGGCGGCTTGTTTGACGGCGGCCAGCGCGGCGATCAGGTCGGGGAACCGGGCGATGGTCGAGCCGGTGATCGCGAAGTTCTCCACGGCCCGCACGGTGTGTACGCCGTAGTAGGCGCCGGCGGGGACCTCCTTGTCTCCCACCAGGTCGTGCTCGATGCGTGTGCTCCGCGCCATCTGATGCTCCTCGTCCGTGCGGGCCCCTTGACAGGCCCCCGCTTCCGGCCTCAGTGTTACCCGCCAACACGCAGAACGCAATATATTGCATATGGCAGGAGTCCCATGGGCACCGATCACCCCCGTCCCACCAGCACAGACACCCCACCGGCCCGGCGCGCAGGGTTCTGGCGGCGCTGCCGGAACATGCCGATCGGAATCCAGTCGATCATCGCCGTCGGCCTCGGAGCCCTGATCGGATCTCTCACCCCCTCGGCCGGCGAGCAGCTGAAGATCCTCGGGGAGGTGTTCCTGAACCTGGTGCAGGTCGTGGTCCTGCCGCTGGTCTTCCCGCTCATCGTGCTGGGCATCGCCCGCATGGAGTCGGTCAAGAAGGTCGGCCGGATCGCCGGAAAGGCCATCCTCTACTTCGAGATCGTCACCACGGTCATCCTGCTGATCGCGGTGGGCCTGGCGAAGTTCACGGGCATCGGCAAGGGCGCCCCGGTCGAAGGGGCCGATGCCAAGGACCTGGACGGCATGAGCCAGGGCATCGACTTCCACGAACTGGTCCTGCACGCCTTCCCGAAGAACATCTTCGCCGCGTTCGGTGAAGGCAATCTGCTCGGCGCGATCGTCTTCGCCCTGCTCGTGGGCGTCGCCATGGCCGCGATCGGGGAGAAGTCCGAGCCTTTCGCCGCCGTCCTGGAGTCCGTCGCCTCGGTGATGTTCAGAGTCGTCGGCTACGTCATCCGCATCGCGCCCATGGGCGTGCTCGGCTTCATCTCCTACGACGTCGCCCACTACGGCTTCGGCAACCTGCGCAGCCTGCTGGGCTTCATCGCCGTGGTCTACGCCGGACTGGCCATCGTCATCGGCGTGCTGTTCCCGCTCATCGCCGCGTTCTACCGCATCCGCTACGTCGAACTGATGAAGTCGATCGCCGGGCTGGCCGGAATCGCCTTCGTCACCCGCAGCTCCGAATCGGTGCTGGCCCCGCTGATGGGCAGGCTCGAGGCGTTCGGCCTCAGCCGGTCGACGACCTCGTTCGTCGTCCCTCTCGGGTACTCCTTCAACACCGACGGCTCGGTCCTGTACCAGGCCGCCGCCCTGGTCTTCCTCGCCAACGCCTACGGCGCCGACACCTCGCTGCCCGCCCTGCTCCTCATGGTCGGCGTGCTGGTGATCCTCTCCAAGGGCATGGCCGGTGTCGCCTCCGCCTCCATCGTCGTACTCATCGCCGCCGGCAACTCCATCGGCCTGCCCGCCGAAGGCATCGCCCTGCTCCTGGGCGTCGACTTCATCGTCGACATGGCCCGCACCGGCGTGAACGTCATCGGCAACTCACTCGCCGCCGCCGTCGTCGACAGCTCCGAGAAACGGCGCGAGGCCAAACGCGGTGCCGACGACCTCCCCCGCACCCCGGCCGGGACCGAGGCCACGAACCTCCAGAAGGAACCCGTCCGGTGACCGCCTCCCCCTCGGAGATCATCGGCATCCTCGGCGGCATGGGCCCGGCCGCCACCGCCGACTTCTACGCCAAGCTGGTGTCGATGACCCCGGGCAGCAGCGACCAGGACCACCTCAGGACAGTCATCTGGTCAGACCCCACCATCCCCGACCGCACCGCGGCCCTGATCGGGGACGGCCCAGACCCGACACCGTGGCTCCTCCACGGCGGGCGTGTCCTGCGCGAGGCGGGCGCCACCGTCATCGCCATCCCCTGCAACACCGCCCACGCTTTCGTCCCCCGCATCGCCGGCCATGTGGGCCTGCCCATCGTCCACATGATCGGCGAGGTCGCACGGCACCTGTCCGCCCTACGGCCCCCTGTGCACACCGCCGGGCTGCTCGCCACGACCGGAACCGTCCGTGCGGGCCTCTATCAGGAGTGGCTGGACCGCTTCGGCATCAGCCTCGTGCTGCCCGGCCCCGACAGCCAGCGGGACGAGGTCATGGCCGCCATCCACGCGGTGAAGGCCGGCCGGCACGACACCACGGCGACCGAGCCGCTGACGCGTGCCGCGCGCGGACTCACGGCCCAGGGGGCGCAAGTGATCATCGCGGGCTGCACGGAGATCCCGCTCGGGCTGTCCTCCGGAACGGTCGAGGTCCCCCTCGTCGACCCGGCCGTCGTCCTGGCTCAGGCCCTGGTCCGCCGGATACGCACGGCATGAGGAGGAGGGTGGGTGATCGGGAAGGCCGCGCGGCGACCGATGTACTGTACGCAATATGTCACTCGACAGCCCTGTCTCCCGCCGTCTCCTCAGCGACGAGGTCTTCCACCGTCTGCGCGACTCCATCGTGCGCGGCGAACTCGCCCCCGGGGAAAAGGTCAAGGACGGCGAACTCGCCGAGCGTCTCGGCCTCAGCCGCACCCCGGTGCGCGAGGCGCTCGCCCGGCTCGCGGACATCGGTCTGGTCGAGTCCAAACCCGGCGTCTACACACGGATCACCACCCTCAACCGCCGCGACGTGGAGAAGACCCTCGCCGTCCTGCGCTCCCTCGACCAGCTCGCCATCGAGACGGCCGTGCCGGTGATGACCGAGCAGGACCGGGAGCGCATGCGCGAGGCCAACCGGGACTTCGAACGGGCCGTCGCCGCCAACGACACCGACGCCGCCCTGGCAGCCGACGACCGCTTCCACGCCGTCCCCATCACGGCGGCGGACAACCCCGTTCTCAGCCGGATCGTCGAGCGGCTCCACCCGCAGATCCACCGCATCCTCTACCGCAAGTTCTCCACGCTCCTCGGGGGCCGCAACACCATCGAGCACCACGACCAGCTCATCGACGTCTGTGCGGGAGGCGACGCCCGGGCCGCCGCCGAACTCTCCGGACAGCACTGGTCGGAGCTCGGCGGCCACATCAACCGGCTCTTCGACACCAACCAGTTCAAGGAAACCGCGCCCGCCGTCGAGTACAGGGCAACCGGAATCCGCTGATGGACCATCCCGGGTGGGCCCGCCGAACGGCGGTCTACTCGGTGTCGTCCAGGTGGTCGGCCCAGACATAGCTTTCGGGGAGCAGGTCGGTGATACGGACGGTTCGGAGGCGGTCGCCCTCGCCGACGACGACCCTGATGGCGGGGAAGTAGTCGAGAAGGACCTGACGGCACCGGCCGCACGGCGGGACGACCCCCCGGTCGCGGTCCCCCACGGCGACGATCGTGTCCAGGTCGTGGATCCCCTGGGTGGCTGCCGCGCCGATGAGGGCCAGCTCGGCGCACGGGCCTCCGGTGAAGTGGTAGACGTTCACCGCCGTGACGATCCGCCCGTCCTGAGCGCGGGCCGCGGCCGCCATGGTGTGCTGGTCGCCGCGGCAGCGGGTGCGGGCGATGTGCGCCGCCGCCTCGATGAGTTCGTGGTCGACGTGGTGCGTCTGCGTGGTCATCGTCTCCGCTTTCGTGAGGTCCGCTTCCGCGAAGGATCCTCACGAGTGTCGGTGATAGGCCTTGTTGGCGATGCGCCAGCCCTCGTCGGCACGGACCAGAAGGAAGATGTCGGTGAAGAGGTCGGTGCCGTGGCGCAGCGTCATGGTGGCGGTCGCGACCGTGCCGTGGACGTCGACGGCGTCGATACGGCGGGAGCGGGCCGGTTCGTCCGGGGCCGGCCGGCCCGGGAAGAGAGCGCAGTACTCGTCCAGGCGCCAGGAGACGAACACCCCGTCCCGGATTCCCTCGATGTGCGCGGTCGGCAGGAAGGCAGCACGGAAGTGGGCGGGCTCGCCGGTGGCGTGCCCGCTCATGTAGGCGTGCAGCGGTTCCAGCACGGCGTCCGGCACGGCGGGGGCGGTGGCGGCAACGGCGGTGTCAGCCTCAGGGTCGGCAGCGGTGTCGGCCAGGTCGGCCGCGCAGCGCAGCGCAGCGCAGCGGAATGTTCGACGCGGCGGCCAGCAGAGCCATGTCCTTGGCCAGCGCACCGATCGTGAACTCGGCCGTGCCGACGGCTGTTTCACCGTCGAGGAAGGGTCTCTTGGCGGTCACGAGCCCGCCGAGCCGACCGAGTTCGAGGACGTCCAGCACTTGGGCGCGGGGCAGGCCGAGGGCGTCGGCCTGCCGCAGCGCGTCGCGCAGCGCGAGGACGGCCCCGGCGAGGCTGTTGTTGGCGATCAGCTTGAGCGCGCGGCGGCGGTGCAGGCGTCGTCCACGCGTAGCGCGGTGCCCGAACCATCGTGACCGTGTGCCGCCTGGGTTCGCTGTCGGCCGCTGCCGCCGAGCTGAATCACACGCAGTCGGCCGTCTCCGGGCAGATCGCCGGACTGGAGCGGCAGCTCGGCGTGCCGCTGATGGAACGTCATGCGCGCGACATCACCACGGTCGACCTCGTCGACCCTCCGGCCCGGGGCATCTACACGATCACCCCGCGCCGCGACCCGCACCCCTGTGCGGCGCCCCTGCTCGACCATCTCGCCACGGCGTTCACCTCGATCCGCTCAGGAGCGGGTCAAGCCGCACCGCTCAGCGGTCCAGTGCGGGAAGGCGGTCCAGGCCGGTCTCGCGCATGATGCGGTCGACGGTCTCGTGCAGGGCGCTGCCGGCGCCGATGACGGTCTCGCTCCCGCCCGGCAGCAGATCGAGCGGCCGGTGCCAGTCGCGCAGTTGTACCTCACTGACCTCGTCGGCGATCGGTTTGCCGGCGTGCCGGGCGAGGGTCTCGGCGAACGGAACGTCCAGGTAGTAGCCGTGGGTCGGGCCGCGGTGGTCGGCGCGCAGCCGGGCGAGCATGTCGCCGTAGCGGTCGGCGTAGAGGATGCCTTCGACCACGACGTGGAATCCGGCGTCCAGCGCGTAGCGGGCCGTCAGGTCGATCAGGCCGATGTTCGCGGCGCCGGGCCGGTCCCGCTCACGCAGGACGATACGGCGGAGGTTGTCCTGGCCGACCAGGGCCAGCCCGCGGCCGAACATCTCGCGGAGCGCGGCCGCGACGGACGACTTGCCCGAGGCGCTGTTGCCGCGCAGGACGACCAGCCGGGTCTCTTCGGTGCCCACCATCACGGCGGTCACGTTACCGACGGCGCCGGTCAGCGGAGACTTGTCGCCGGGTCCGCCACGGGATACGCCACGAACGTGCTGCTGACGCGGCAGCCGCTGGTCGTCGAAGCCGTGGTGGCCAACCGCGACGCCGAGACCGAGGTCTTCGGCGCCCTCGACACACCGCCCTGCTGATCTTGTATCTGCTGAGGGGCCCGCGGGGTGTCACAGGGAGGGCGGGAAGCGCGAGTGAGGTCCCGCCCGGGGGCGCGTCGGTCCGAGTCAGGAGCCGTAGTAGGGATTCACCGCGATGTATCCCGTCTCGCACTCGTCGGCTGTTCCGGGCGCGCTGCGGCACAGGGTCATCGTGAGGCTTCTGACGCCGCTCGGGTCGGTGGCGGCGATGTTCTGGAAGTCGGCGGTCGTGCCGCAGCCGCCGGTGTTGTGGTGGTCGCTCACAGGGCGGGCCGCGCCGGATCCCGTCTGGACGGTGAGGGTGGCGTGGACGGACCGGTCGTCGCAGGTCTGGTCGGCGACGGCGAGGGCACCGTTGTGGAAGGAGTCGCGGTCGGCCCAGGTCAGCTGAACGCGGGTCCGGTCTCCCCAGCTGGTGGTGATGTCGCCAGTGGTGGTGTCCGCCCAGCCCTGGCCGGCGGTCCCCAGCGTGAGCGCGGTCGTGGCGGCGACGACGAAACCTGCACGGCGCATAGAGGTGCCTCCTCCGGCGGAGCGGCGAGCTGTTCTTCCGCATATGTCGTGTCAATCCTCGACCGCTCCCGGCAGTCACCTCTCGCGAAGCGCCGCCAAAAGCGTGAGCGGCTCGGGTGCTGTGCGTGCCGTCGGTGGGCGGGGCGCGGCGAGTGCGGGTGTGGGTGTGGGTGTGGGTGAGTCGTAGGCGAAGATCGGCGTCGCCGTCTCGTAGCCGTACGCGGCGCTTCATCGCAGCGTCGCCATCACCAGTCCGCGGATCTCCCGTTCCGACACGCTTCCGCCGCTCACGAGGCGGTCGAAGACCAGTCCGTCCACGCAGGTCAGCAGCGTCACCGTACGGTCCTCGGAGTCCGGGAGGCCTTGCGCGGTGAGGAAGTCCTGTACGACCTGTCGCCCCGCGTTCTCGCGTGCCACGAGGATCTCCCGCAACTCGGGGTGGCGCACGCTCTCGAGGGCGCACGCGTAGCGCGCGAGGGAACGCCGCCGTCCCTCCCCCGTGAGCCGCCGCTCCACGAAGCCGGCGATCCCGGCCACCAGTTCCTCGGCGTGCCTCGGCACCGGTGTCCGCTCCCCGATCTCCTGGAGTTCGGCCTGATCGAGGGCGACCAGGCGCCGGACCAGTGCGGTGAGCAGTGCCTGGCGGGTGCGGTAGTAGGCGGACGTGGTGCCGGGCGGCAGGTTCGCCGTCCGGTCCACGGCGCGGTGGGTCAGTCCTCGTATCCCGCTCTCGGCGAGCACGGCGATGGCCGCGTCGGCGAGGAGGGTGCGTCGGTCGGTGGACACCCCCTAGTTCTACACCTGTAGAGGGTCGGAGCAATGTCGGCGTACACTCCTTCTACATCTGTAGAAGAACGGTGAGCGGGGGCGGACCGGGCATGCGCGGCAGTGCGGTGGTGGTCGGTGCGGGGATCGGCGGTCTGGCCGCCGCGATCGGCCTGCGCCGGATCGGCTGGGACGTGACGGTCGTCGAACGCGCTCGCGTCCTGGCCGACGCGGGAGCGGGCATCTCCCTGCACGCCAACGGCATCCGCGCCCTGGACGTCCTCGGCGTCGGCGGAGCGGTACGCGCGGCCGCCCGGCCCCAGTACACCGGGGGCACCCGCACCCCCGACGGCAGATGGCTGATGCGCATGGACGGGGCCGTGCTCGAACGCGAGCTGGGCACGCCGATCGTCGGCATCCCCCGGGCCGTACTGCACCGCCTGCTGCGTGCGGCGCTGCCGCCCTCGTCCATGGTCATCGGATCCGAGGTCTCGGCCGTCGACCGCTCAAGCCCCGGCCGGGTCCGTGTGCCGGTCACCGACGGCGTCCTGGACGCCGACCTGGTCGTGGCCGCCGACGGTGTGAACAGCCGGCTGCGGGCGCAGGTGTTCCCGGGCATGCCCGGCCCCGTCCACAGCGGATCGACGGTCCTGCGTGCCATCACCGAGCATCCGGTGTCGTTGCGCACCGACTTCGAACTGACCTGGGGGAAGGGGGCCGAGTTCGGCCACATCGCCTTCCCCGACGGCCGGGCCGAGTGGCACGCCGTGCTCAACTCGCCGCCGGGCATACGGCATCCGGACGCCCTCGCGGTGCTGCGCCGGCGCTTCGGCGACTGGCACGATCCGATCCCCGCGCTGCTCGACGCCACCCGGCCGGACGCCGTCCTGCACCACGACATCCACGAACTGGCAACGCCTCTGCCCACGTTCGTCGAAGGCCGGGTGGTGCTCCTCGGCGACGCCGCCCACGCCATGACCCCCAACCTCGGGCAGGGCGCCTGCCAGGCACTGGAGGACGCGGCCACCCTGGCCGCCGCCCTCGCCACCGAGCCCACGGTCGATTCGGCACTGGCCCGGTACGACGCCGAGCGCCGCCCGCGCAGCCAGTCCGTGGCCCACGCCGCCCGTCAGGCCGGCCGGATGGGCCAGCGCCTCACGCACCCCTTGGCCGTCGCCCTGCGCAACACGGCCCTCCGCCTGGTCCCCTCCCGCGCGTCCGTCCACGCCATCCTGCGCCACGCCGACTGGACACCGCCGAGCCTGGAACGCCCCGGGCCGGTCGTCGACGATGCTCTCCCGGGGCCTTCGAGAAAGGTCGCGCGGCCTATCGTTGCGGGCATGGTCTTCGAGTCAACGACAGAGCCCGCCGTGTTCCACGCGGCGTTCCGCGACCAGTTCGAGGTCTTCCTCGATGAGCATCGATCCGCGCTGCACGACAGTCTCGACGGGCTGACCGAGGAGCAGGCACGCCGGTCGCTGGTCCCGTCCAAGACCACCCTGCTCGGCCTGGTCAAGCACGCCACGTTCGTCGAGAAGGTCTGGTTCGACGAGGCGATCACCTGCCGGTCACGTAGTGAGATCGGCATTCCCGACTCGCCCGACGAGTCGTTCGACCTCCACGACGACGACACGGTCGCCTCGATCCAGGATGCCCACCGGCAGGCGTGCGCGGCGTCCCGCCGGGCCACGGAGAAGCTGACGCTGGACGACCTGCTCCACGGCAACCGCCGGGGCCCGCTGCCCCTGCGCTGGATCTACCTCCACACACTGCGCGAGCTGGCCCAGCACTGCGGCCACGCCGAGATCCTTCGCGAGCAGATCCTCGGCGACACGACGCGCCCCAGCTGATCCGGGGCGCCGACCGGGGCACCGCTCCCAGGTCCCGTATGGTCAACATCGTTGCCACGTGGGGGACTTGGGAGGCGGAGACATGGGGCGTGACGAGCTGATCCGGCCGGTGCCGGAGCTGTTGCGGCAGCACGCCGAGGTGGCTCCGCGGCGGATCGCCTACTCCGACTCCGCGCGCAGCGTCACCTACGCCGAGCTGGAGCGCCGCACCCGCTCGCTGGCCTCGTACCTGAAAGCCCGGACAGCTCTGCGCGACGGCGACCGCGTCGCGATCTGCCTCGGCAACCGCGTGGAGGCGGTGGAGAGTTGCCTCGCCGTGCTGCGCGCGGGGATGGTCGGGGTGCCGCTCGACCCGCGGTCCTCCGACGCCGAGCTGGCCCACTTCCTCCGGGACAGCGGTGCCGGGTTCGTCATCACCGATGCCGCGCGTCTCGCACAACTGCGCCGCCTGGGACCGCCGTACGACCGCCTGGGTGTCCTGGTCACCGGGACCGGCCCGGTCCCGGAGGGCGGCGAGCTGTTCCGGAGCGCGGTCGAGAGTGACACGTCCGCGGAGATCGATCTGCTCGGGCTCGACGATCCGGCCTGGATGCTCTACACCTCGGGCACCACACACCGGCCCAAGGGCGTGCTGTCCACGCAGCGGGCCGCGTTGTGGTCCGTGGCCGCCTGCTACGCCCCGATCTTCGGCCTCTCGCCCGACGACCGGCTGTTCTGGCCGCTTCCGCTGTTCCACAGCTTCAGCCACTCCCTGGCGATCCTGGGCGTGACCGCTGTGGGCGCGAGCGCACGGATCGCGGGTGAACCACTGCCGCCGGGCGGCCTGCGGCAGGAGCTGCTCACGGCGCACGAGGGTCTCGGCGGGCCCTTCACCATGCTGGCCGGTGTGCCGACGACGTATCAGCGACTGGTCGGCTCGGCGGGCGAACTCCCCGAGGCGCCACGGGTGTGCGTCGTGGCCGGCGCCCCGAGCGGACCCGCTCTGCGCGCGGCCGTGGAGGAGAGCCTCGGGGCGCCGCTGCTCGACGCGTACGGCAGTACCGAGACCTGCGGCATGATCGCGGTGAACCGCCCCGACGGGCCCAGGGCCGACGGTTCCTGCGGTGCCCCCGTCCCGGGCATGGACGTACGCCTGGTCGACCCGCGCAGCGGCGAGGACGTCCCGGACGGGGCCGAGGGCGAGGTCTGGGTGCGAGGGCCGGGCCTGATGACCGGGTACCACGGGCAGCCCGAGGCGACGGCCGCCGCGCTGCGGGACGGCTGGTACCGCACCGGCGACCTCGGCCGCCGCATCGAGCACGGCCGTCTCCGGCTCACCGGCCGGGTCAGCGAGTTGATCATCCGCGGTGGCGAGAACATCCACCCCACGGAGATCGAGCGGGCCTTGTCACACTGTCCGGGCGTGTCCGAGGCCGTCGTCGTGGGTGTGCCGCACGACGTGCTCGGCGAGGTGCCGGTCGCCTTCGTCGTACCGGGTCCGGAGGGGATCGACGCACGGCGGGTGCTCGCCGACTGCCGGACCCTGCTGGCCGACTACAAGGTTCCGGCCGAGATCCACGAGATCGCCGAGGTCCCGCGCACCGCGTCCGGCAAGATCGCCCGGCACGCGCTGGCCGTCCCGGCTCCGCCCGCGGCCGATACGGCCCCCACCGCCCTGCGCGAGCGGCTCCTGCCCCTCTCGCCCGAGGACCAGGAACGCGCGCTCCGCGAAACGGTGCTCACCGAGACGGCCGAGGCCTGCCGGTACACGCTGGGCGATCCGCCCGACGCGGACAGCCCTTTCACCGATCTCGGCATGACATCCGTCGGCGCCGTCGAGCTGGTGGACCGGCTCGGTGAGCTGACCGGCCTGAGTCTGCCGTCGACGCTGGTCTTCGACCACCCGACACCGGCCGGGGTCGCCCGCTACCTGCGTGTGGCGCTGTTCGAGGGCGAGCCCGGCGATGAGCCGCGTACGCCCGTGACAGAGGGCCGGTCCCCCGACGACGATCCCGTGGTGATCGTCGCCATGGGCTGCAGGTATCCCGGTGACGTCAACTCACCCGACGAACTGTGGGAGTTGGTGACGCGGGGGCGGGACGCCATCTCGGAATTCCCGACCGACCGCGGCTGGGACCTGGATGCCTTGTACGACCCGGATCCCGACCGGATCGGCACGTCGTACACGCGACACGGCGGTTTCCTGCACCGGGCGGCGGAGTTCGACGCCAGGCTGTTCGGGATCTCGCCGCGCGAGGCGCTCGCGATGGATCCGCAGCAGCGGCTGCTGCTGGAGACGTCCTGGGAGGTGTGGGAGCGGGCCGGCATCGATCCGGCCTCGGTGCGTGAGAGCGACACCGGCGTGTTCGTGGGCGTGATGTACGGCGACTACTCCGCCCGCTTCAGCCGCTCCCACGAGTTGGAGGCACACCTGGGGCTGGGCTCGGCGGGCAGCGTGGCCTCCGGGCGGATCTCGTACGTCTACGGTCTGCGCGGTCCCGCGATCACGGTCGACACCGCGTGCTCGTCCTCGCTGGTGGCGCTGCACCAGGCGGCGCGGGCGCTGCGCTCGGGCGAATGCTCGATGGCGCTGGCCGGCGGGGTCACGCTGATGGCGACGCCCAAGCCGTTCCTCGCCTTCAGCCGGCAGCGCGGGCTGTCGCCGGACGGGCGCTGCAAGTCGTTCTCGGCGGCGGCCGACGGCACGGCCTGGGGCGAGGGCGTCGGCCTCGTCCTGCTGGAGCGGCTGTCCGACGCGCGCCGCAACGGCCATCCGGTCCTGGCCGTGCTCCGCGGCTCTGCCGTGAACTCCGACGGCGCCTCCAACGGGCTCGCCGCGCCCCACGGGCCGGCGCAGCGGCGGCTGATCATCCAGGCTCTCGCGGACGCGGGACTGCGCGCCGGCGACGTGGACGCGGTGGAGGCCCACGGCACCGGCACCAGGCTGGGCGATCCCATCGAGGCACAGGCCCTGCTGGCCACGTACGGACAGGGCCGCGAGCAGCCGCTGTGGCTCGGCTCGGTCAAGTCCAACCTCGGGCACACACAGGCGGCGGCCGGAGTCGCCGGCGTCATCAAGATGGTGCAGGCCCTGCGGCACGGCGAACTGCCCCGGACGCTGCACTGCGACTCGCCTTCGCCGCATGTCGACTGGTCCGCCGGACGCGTGGAGTTGCTGACCCACGCCCGGCCCTGGCCCGCTGCGGACCGGCCGCGGCGTGCGGGGGTGTCGGCCTTCGGGATCGGCGGGACCAACGCGCATGTGATCCTGGAGGAGGCGCCGGAGAGGGAACCCACGGGCTCACCGGGAGCAGGGACGGCGCCGCCCCTGCCGCGGCCGCTGTCCGCCGCCGTTCCGTGGTTGCTCTCGGCCGCCGACGAACCCGCCCTGCGCGCCCAGGCCGGCCGGCTCGCGGCCGAAGTGGCGAACCGGCCCGGCCTGTCGACCGTCGATGTCGCCTGCTCGCTGGCGGTGTCGCGCTCCGCCCTCCCCCATCGTGCGTTCGTGCCGACCGGTGACCCGACCCGGACGCTGGACGCGCTTAACGCGTTCGCGCGGGGCCGGGACGCACCGGGAGTGGTAAGGGGACTGGCGGACCCGGAGATCCGTACGGCCTTCCTGTTCACCGGGCAAGGCGCCCAGCGCCCCCGGATGGGTGCCGAACTGCGCGCCGCCTTCCCCGTCTTCGCCGACGCCTTCGACGAGGTCTGCCGGCACCTGGACGACCGTCTCCCCCGGCCGCTCAGCGCGGTGCTGTCCGCCGAGGCGGGCTCACCGGAGGCGGCGCTCGTGGACCGTACGGACTTCGCCCAGGCCGGACTGTTCGCCTTCGAGGTGGCACTGTTCCGGCTGCTCGGGTCGTGGGGCGTGCGAGCCGACCGCCTGGTGGGCCACTCCGTCGGCGAGCTGGCGGCCGCCCATGTCGCCGGGGTGCTCGATCTGCCCGGCGCCGCGAGGCTCGTCGCCGCTCGCGGCCGCCTGATGCAGGCACTGCCCGACGGCGGCGCGATGGTGGCGCTGGACGCGACCGAGGAAGAAGCCGTGGCATCGCTCGCGGAGTTCGGGGCGCGGGTGGCCGTCGCGTCGGTCAACGGGCCCCGTTCCGTGGTGATCTCGGGCGCGCGGGACGCGGTACTCGCCGTCGCGGCCGCCTTCGAGGCGCGTGGCCGCAGGGCCGTACGGCTGCGGGTGAGTCACGCCTTCCACTCGCCCCTGGTCGAGCCCATGCTCGACGAGTTCCTCGACGTCGCACGCGAGTTGAGCTTCCAGCCGCCGCGTATCCCGATCGTCTCCACCGTGACGGGCCGGCCGGCCGATCCCGCGGAACTGTGCTCGCCCGAGTACTGGGCCCGGCACGCCCGGCTGCCCGTGCGCTTCGCCGACGCCGTGCGCGGGCTCGCGGACGACGGGATCTCCGCCTGCCTGGAAGTCGGCCCCGGACCCGTCCTCACCGCGGCGGCCACCGACTGTCTGTCCGAGGCGCTCACGACCGGCTCCTCCGTTCTCGCCGCGGCGACACGAAGCGGTACGGGCGAGCCGGAAACGCTGCTGTCGGCCGTGGCCAGGCTGCATGTGGCCGGCGTCGCTGTCGACTGGGCGGCGGTGTACGCGGGTTCCGGTGCGCGCCGCGTGGATCTGCCGACGTACGCCTTCCGGCGGCAGCGGTACTGGCTGAACGCGCCGCGCCCGGCGGCGGCCGACGACGGGGCGGCTCTGCTGAGCCCCGCGTTCCCGGTGCCGGACACCGGGCGGACCGTGCTGACCGGGCTGTTGTCCCTCGCGACCCACCCATGGCTGGCGGATCATGTCGTCGCCGGGAGGGTCGTCGTGCCGGCGACGGTGTTCGTGGAGATGGCCGTACGGGCGGGGGACGAGGTGGGCTGCGGCACGGTCGACGAACTCGTGCTGCTGTCGCCGCTCGCGCTGCCCGGTTCCGCCGGGGTGCGGATCCAGGTCGTGGTGGGCGCGCGAGACGACTCGGGATCGCGCACGGTCGACATACACTCCCGGCCGGAGGAGTCCGGCGAGGAAGCGTCGTGGACCAGGAATGTCACGGGACGGCTGGGCCGGGGCCGCGCCGCGCGGGACGAGCTGACGCGGTGGCCGCCCCAGGGCGCCGAGGCGGTGGACCTCACCGGCGCGTACGCCGCCGTCGCCGACGCCGGGCTCGTCTACGGGCCCGCTTTCCAGGGGGTCGGCGCGCTCTGGCGGCGTGGCGACGACGTCTTCGCGGAGGTCGGGCTGCCCGCGCAGCACACCGCGGAAGCGGACCGCTTCGGGCTCCACCCGGCGCTGTTCGACGCCGCGTCGCACGCGCCGCTGCTGGCCGCGTCCACCAGCACGGGCCCGGTCCGAGTGCCGTTCGCCTGGAGCGGCGTGAGCCTGCACGCCTCGGGAGCCACGGAGCTACGGGTCAGGGTGACACCGACGAGCCCGGACACGGTCTCCCTGACCCTGGCGGACCCGTCCGGCCGAGTCGTGGCACACGTGGATGCGCTGACCACCAGGGAACTCCCGCCCGACCAGGCCGGCATGGCGGACGACACGGCCGCCGACGTCGTACGAAGGGCTCTGCTGCGTCCCGGGTGGGCCACAGTCGACGTCTCCGGCGACACCGACGGGCACACCTGGGCGGTACGCGGGCCCGACGAGCTGAACCTCGCCGGGTTCCTGCCCGGTGCCGTGGACGCCGAATTCGTCGCGGTCACCGCCATCGCCCGTGCCGCCGGCAGCAATCCTCTCTCCGCCGTACACGAGCTGACCGGCCGCGTGCTCAAGGCGCTCCAGGACTGGCAGGACGATCCGGGTACGGCGGGTTCCCGGCTGGTGGTGGTGACGCGGGATGCCACCGGGCCGGTGCCGGACCTGGCGGGTGCGACGGTCTGGGGGCTGGTGCGTGCGGCGCAGTCGGAGCTGCCCGGTCGTGTGGTCCTGGTGGATACGGACGGGCGGCCCGAATCGCTGCGGACGCTGCCGTCGGCGGTCGCCACCGGTGAGACGCAACTCCGGTTGTGGGAGGGGCAGGTGACGGTTCCGCGACTGGCCGCGGCCGGTGCCGCCTCCGGCGAGGCGCCTCCCTTCGACGCGGACGGCACGGTTTTGATCACCGGAGGCACCGGCGCGCTCGGCGCGGAACTGGCGCGTCACCTGGTGGCCGAGTACGGCGTACGCCATCTGCTGCTGACCGGGCGCCGTGGGCCACAGGCACCCGGGGCCCGGGAACTGCGCACCGAACTGGCGGAGTTGGGAGCGCGGGTCGCCCTCGTCGCCTGCGACGCGGCCGACCGTGCCGCCCTGGCCGAGGTGGTCGGGCGCTGCGAGCCGCCGCTGACCGCGGTCGTGCACGCCGCCGGGGTCCTCGACGACGGCGTGCTGGACTCGCTGACCCCTGAGCGGATGGCTGCCGTGCTGCGGCCGAAGGCCGACGCGGCCTGGCATCTGCACGAACTGACCCGGGGCATGGACCTTTCGGCGTTCGTCGTGTTCTCCTCCGTCTCCGGTCTGCTGGGCCGGGCGGGCCAGGGCAACTACGCGGCCGCGAACGCCTTCCTGGACGCCCTCGTCCGGCGCCGCGCCGCCGAGGGGCTCCCGGGGGTGTCGCTGGCGTGGGGCCCGTGGGAGCACGCCGAGGGCATGGCGGCGGGGCAGCACCCACAGCACCACCCGCACCCACAGCACCCACACGACGTGCTGCTGCCGCTGTCGACACAGCAGGGCTTGGCCCTCTTCGACGCCGCGCTGCGTTCGACGGAGCCGGTGCTGGCGCCGATCCTGCTGGACCGGGCGGCGCTTCGGTCGGGGGTGGGGCAGCTGCCGCCGCCGTTGCGCGGGCTCGTCCGCCGGAACCGGCCGGCCGTCGCGAAGGCGCCCTCCGGGTCTTCCGGGCATGCCGGGTCCTCCGGCTCCTCCGGGCCCTCCGAGCAGATGCTGGAGCCGGGAGCCTGGCGGAAGCGGCTGGCCCTCGTACCCCCGGGTGAGCGGGAGGCGGCGCTCGTGGAGCTGCTGCGGGCCGACGTGGCCGCCGTGCTCGGCTATCCGCACGCCGACGCGCTCCCGGCCGGCAAGTCCCTCGCCGACCTGGGGTTCGACTCCCTCACCGCCGTGCAGATCCGAAACCGGCTCAGCATCGCGCTGAAGCTCCGGGTGTCGGCCGCGGTCGTGTTCGAGCACCGTACGGCCGAGGATCTGGCACGCCATCTGCTCGGCCTGCTGGACGGCGAACCGGCGGCGGCGACGGCCACCGAGACCACGGGGCCCGAGCGACAGGCGTACACCCTCTCCTCCCTGTTCCGGACGGTCAGCACCGCCGGCCGGCCGGTGGCGGCGATGCACCTGCTCGTCACCGCGTCCTGGGCGCTGCCCACCTTCCCGGCCGCGCAGGGCCGCGAGCACGCGCTGCCCCCGATCCGCCGCTCCCACGGCCGGTCCGGCTCCGGCTCCGGCCCCGGGAGGCCGACGGTCGTCTACTTCCCGGCCTACCATCCCTCGCTCGCGTCGGGCGGCGGAGACTTCCCCCGGTTCCACCGCGCGCTCCAGGACGAGCTGGGCGTTCTGGAGTTCCCGCACCCCGGGATCGGCGCCGGCGCCGCCGTACCGGAGGACCGGGCCGCGCTGGCGCGTACGCAGGCCGAGAACGTGCTGCGGCACGTCGGGGACGAACCCTTCGTGCTCGTAGGACGCTCGGCGGGCGGCAATGTGGCCCATCTGGTGGCCCACCGGCTGGAAACCATGGGCCGGGCACCGACCGGTCTGGTGCTGCTGGACACGTACCACATCACGCCGCGGAACAGCGGCGAGGACTGGCTGCTGTCCCTGGGCGCCCCACCGCCGCAGGACACCGAACAGCCCCTCTTCACCGAGGACGACGACAGGGCCCTGGCGGCGGTCGGTGCCTACAACCGGATCTTCCTCGACTGGGACCCGGAGCCGGTCGCCACGCCCACGCTGCTGGTGCGCGCGCTGCGACCCACGCCCGCCATGGCGGCCTCCGCCGACACGGACCACTGGCGGACGTCCTGGCCGGCGGCACACGAGGTCGCGGACGTCCCCGGCGACCATCTGACGATGATGCGGGAGCACGCGGAGACCACCGCGGCGACGGTCCGCACCTGGATCGACGGGCGCGCGACGAAGGGAGACCAGTGAGTCAGGCCCATCCTCCGCAGGACTTCGACGTCATCGTGGTGGGTGGCGGCCCTGCCGGGTCCACCGTCTCGGCGGCCGTCGCCCTGCACGGCCATCGCGTGCTCCTGCTCGAGAAGGAGACCTTCCCTCGGTATCAGATCGGCGAGTCCCTGCTCCCCTCCACCGTGCACGGCGTGTGCCAAATCCTCGGTGTCGAGGACGAGATGGCGCGGGCGGGCTTCAAGCCGAAGCGCGGCGGCACGTTCCGCTGGGGCCGCAACCGGGACCCCTGGCAGTTCTCCTTCGCACTGTCGCCGCGGCTGGCCGACCCGACCTCGTTCGCCTACCAGGTCGAGCGGTCCCGGTTCGACGCGATCCTCCTGGACAACGCCCGCCGGGTCGGGGTCGACGTACGGGAGGGCTGCCGTGTGACCGGCGTACTCGACGACGAGGAGCGGGTCCGCGGGGTGCGCTGGACCGGCCCCGACGGCGAGATCCGCGAGGCCGGTGCCCGGTACGTCGTGGACGCCTCCGGCAACGGCAGCAGGATCCACCCGCACGTCGGCGGAAAGCGGATCCACTCCGACTTCTTCCGCAACATCGCGGTGTTCGGCTACTTCGCCGGCGGCGCGCGGCTCCCGGCGCCGAACGACGGCAACATCTTCTGCGCCGCCTTCGACGAGGGCTGGATCTGGTACATCCCGCTCCGGGACGACCTGACCAGCGTCGGTGCCGTGGTCGCCCGCGAGAACGCCGAGGCCGTCCAGGGGGACCCGGCGGCCGCCTGGCGCCGGCTGATCGACGCCTGCCCGGAGATACGCGACCTCCTCGACGGCGTCCCGCAGGCCACGGAGGCGCCCTACGACCAGGTCCGCGTCCGCAAGGACTGGTCGTACTGGAAGTCACGGCTGTGGCGGCCCGGCATGGCACTCGTCGGAGACGCGGCGTGCTTCGTCGACCCGGTGCTCTCCAGCGGGGTGCATCTCGCGACCTACGGCGGACTGCTCGCCGCCCGGTCCCTCAACGGCTGCCTCGCCGGAACCCTGGACGAGGGCCGGTTGTTCGCCGAGTTCGACGCCCGCTACCGGCACGAGTACGGCCTGTTCCACGAGTTCCTGGTCTCCTTCTACGACATGCACCAGGACGAGCGGTCGTACTTCTGGAAGGCGCGCAAGGTCACCAGTATCGGCACGACGGAACTGGAGGCGTTCGTCGAGCTGGTGGGCGGTCTGGCGTCCGGCGACGCGTCGCTCACCGGGGCCGGACCGGCCGGCGAGCGGCTGACGGCGGCAGCCGGCGACTTCGAGCGAGCCGTGCGCCGCCTTCCCGACGCCGACGACCTGCGCAATCCGCTCTACGAGTCCGAGACCTTCCGGCAGGTGTTCCAGGAAGGGACCGTCCTCCAGGAACGCGGGTTGTTCGGCGGCCCGCTGGAGGACGAGGTACCGCTGCGGCCGGGCGGACTGGTCGCGTCGGAGGACGGGCTGTCCTGGGTCGCCCCTGAGCGGTAGGACTGTGCATGAATAGCGGTCAACTGCCTGGATCGAGGGGTGTTTGGGCTTGATCTCGTCTCTGGTTGCGGACACTCCGGACATCCCCGGGGGTGCCCGCCAGGGCTCGACTCTCGTCGCTCTCGACGGCACGGGTCTCGGTGTGGCGGACGTCGCGCGGCTCGCCCTCGGGACCGCGCGGCCGACTCCCCGGAGCGAGGCGATGCTGCGCATGGAGGAGTCCTGGAACGCCGCCCGGCAGATCGCCGCGACCGGCCGCGTCTACGGCCGCTCCACCGGTGTCGGCGCCAAACGGAACGAGGACGTACCCACCGGGGCGGACACCGAGCACGGTCTGCGGCTGCTGCGCAGCCACGCCGGCGCCATCGGTGAGGAGCTCCCCGCCCGTCAGGTACGCGCGATGCTCGCGGTACGGGCCAACCAACTGCTGGCCGGGGGCGCGGGGCTGCGGCCCACCGTCGTGACGGCGCTGTGCGAGGCGCTGGAGAGCGGGGCGTACCCGGTCGTCAACGAGTTCGGGTCCGTCGGCACCGGCGACATCGCGGCCCTGGCGCAGGCGGGGCTGGCCCTGGCAGGGGAGCATCCCTGGCGCGGAGGCACGCCGCCGCGGCCCCTGCCGCTCGACAACAACGACGCGCTGGCCTTCATCAGCAGCAACGCCCTCACCCTCGGTCAGTCGGCCCTCGCCCTGCACGAGTTGCGCGGGCTGCTGGAGGCCACCCAGGTCGTCGCCGCGCTGTCGCTGCTGGCCACGGACGGTTCGCACGAGGCCTACGCCGCTCCCGTGCACGCCGCCCGCCCGCACCGCGGATGCGCCGATGTCGCCCGCCGTATGCGAGAGCTGATCGGCGCGGCCGATCGTCCGACCCCGCCGCTGGACCGTCTCCAGGATCCGTACGGCTTCCGTTGTCTGCCCCAGATCCACGGCCCGGCCCATGACGCGGCGGACGCCTTGGAGGAGGTCGTCGCCGTCGAGATCAACGCGGCCGCCGAGAACCCGCTGATCTTTCCCGAGGACATGGCGGCCTACCACCACGGCGGCTTCTACCAGGCCCGACTCGGCCTCGCCCTGGACCATTTCCGGCTGTCCCTGACCCAGGTGGCACGGCTGTCGACCTCCCGCCTCGCGACCCTGAACGAGCCCGCCTACACCCGGCTGCGCCCGTTCCTCTCCGACCAGGTGCCCGCCTCCTCCGGCGTGATGATCCTGGAGTACGCCGCCGGGGCCGCGCTCGCCGATCTGCGGGCGTTCTCCGCGCCCGCGTCGCTCGGCCACGCCGTGCTGTCACGCGGCGTCGAGGAACAGGCCGGCTTCGCCTGCCTGGCCGCACGTCAGACGCTGCGTGCCTGCGGCGCGTACCGGCTCGTCGTCGGCTGTGAACTCGTCGCCGCCGTACGGGCGTTGCGTCAGCACGGCCTGAGGCCCGAGCCGGGACTTCCGGTGGCCCACGCGCTGGAACTCACCGGATCGGCGCTCGACGAGAACCATGCAGACCGGCCGCTCACGGACGATGTGACGGCGGCGGCCGCACTGCTCGACCGGTTCACGGACATTTGGAGGAAGGGCGCATGAGGCTACCCGTACGGATCGGCGCACTCGTTCCGCTGACCAGGCCCGGCTGGACCGAAGCGGGCCGGCACCTGCTCGCCGGGCTGGAGCTGGCCGTAGCCGAGGTCAATGACGCCGGGGGGATCGCCGGGAGACCGCTCGAGCTGGTGGTCCGGGACACCGCGGCCGATCCCGGGAGGGCCACGGCGGCCGTGGACGAGCTGTCCGCCCTGGGTGTGGCCGCCTTGTCCGGGGAGTACCACAGCGTCGCCGCCCGCGCCGCCGCCACCAGGGCCGATGCCGTCGGCCTGCCGTTCCTCTGCTCGTCGGCGGTTCTCGACGCGCTCACCGAACAGCCGACGGAATGGGTCGCGCGCCTGCCCCCTCCGCAGTCCCGCGGCTGGCGGGCCTACGCGGACTTCCTCCTCGGCGCGGGCCACACCCGTATCGCCGTGGCGACCCAGCCGAGTGTCTACTGGGCATCCGGGACCCGCGTGCTGCGGGACTCTCTCGCCCCACGCGGCGGCACGGTCATCGAACTCGACATGAGCGCGCTCACTCCCGCAGCCGTGTGCGACGCACTCGCCGGCCTTCGCGCGACCGCCCTCCTGCTGCTGGTCGGCCACCCGGAGCCGGCCGTGCCGATCGTCCGGTCCGTCCGGCGCGACCAGCGCCTCGCCGAGATCATGATCGGTGCTCCGGCCGGGCAACCGGAGTTCACCTCATGGGCGGAGCTGCTGGGCGACGACGGCGCCGGGGTTCCGTTTCTGCGCTACCTGCCCGAGCGCCTCAGCCCCCTCGGTGCGCGAGTGGGGGCGGCCCTCCGCGAGCGACTGGCCGAAGCGCCCTCCTTCGTCGCCTTCGAAGGCTACGACACGATCGCCGTCCTGGCCGACGTCCTGCGTTCGCACGGCACGGAACGACGACGCGTCGCCGAATCCTGGCCGCGTGTCGCGGTCGAAGGCACCCGCGGGCAGATCCGGTTCACCCGCACGCCGGGCATCAGCGTCTGGCAAGGGGCCGGGCCGCCCATCCAGGTAGTCGACCGGGATCCCGCGGATCCGGATCGCTTTCGGATCCTTCACACCGGCTGAGCCGGGCCCTCGCTGAACGCTGGATCCACGTCGGTGTACAGCAGGTCGTGGTCCGAGTACGGGGTGGTCTGCACTCGGTGCCTGAGCGGGGCGATGCCTCGCAGGAAGACATAGTCGAACTTGCTGCGCCAGTCCGTGGTCGGCTCGCAGGTGCCGGCGGACGAGGGACGGCACTCGGAGTCCGTGTCCGCGGCCAGGGCCCAGATGGGGGCGAGTTCGGGGGCGCCCGGCACGGCGTTGAAGTCGCCGAGAACGATCGCACGGTCGTGCCGGGCGACGTCCGCGGCGAGTACGCGGGTCTGGTCCGCCCGGACCGCTTCCTGACGTCGTTGGGCGAGGTGGGTGTTGAAGACCCGGACGGGCTGGCCGCCCACCATGGTGGTGACGGACATGTACCCACGGTCCTCGGATCCGCCGTCGGGGTATTCCACTTCGACGGTGTCCGTCATCGGTGCGGCCGAGAGGACCGCCTGGCCGAAGGCTCCCGGATTCCACGGCGCTCCCCCACAGCGGCCCCAGTCCTGGAGAACGGTCCCGTACTCGACGTGGTACTCCAGCCCGTGAAGGCTCCTCAGATACTCCCGGATCCTCTCGACATCACGCACACAGGCTTCTTGCAGGCCGATGACCTGAGGCGCGTACGTGGCGATCTCCGCCGCCCGGCCGACGTTGCTCGCATCGCAGGGGTTGCAGATGTTCCACGTCATGACCCGGTTCGGTACGACATCCCTGACGGCTTCGACGGGCACCGACCTGCCGAAGAGGGCACCGCTGGGTGCGCTGGGCCCGACCAGCACCATGCAGGCCACGACAACGGCGCCCGCGAGCAACCGCGTACCCCTGACGAGCACCATCGCCTCCTCCGTGTGAAGACATGTGGCGTCCGGCGTCTCCATGTCCAAGCACGAGGTTATGGGACGAGGCTGTCGGCGACACACGCTTCTCATCGTTCAGCAGCCACCGCCCGGCAGGGGGCGACCGGCCCGGATCATGACACGCGATGCGCGAAGCGCGCGGGAACTCTTGCGCGATTCGCGCAGTCATGCGGGCGTTCCCCTGGCGTCAGCGCCTGAATGCCCTTGCCGGTCCAGGGCTTGCCGATCGGTCCGGTCGGCGCCAGGTCGACGGCGCGGCCCACCTGCTTCATGCGCGCCGGCGCCCAGTGCGAGAGGGCGGCGGCCCGCTCCGCCGCCGTGTAGCCGACCGTACTGACCTCACCGTTGCCGGCCGCGGCCGCCACGGGTACGACCGGGGCCGCCAGAGGAGCGGCCAGGGCCAGCAGAGCGGTGGCGAGAGCGGAGACGGTGCGGCGCGCGCCTGAGGACGGGCTGTGCGACATGGATGTCCTCTCGGATGATCAGGATCGGGCGGCCACCCGGAAGGACGCGGTTTCGGCGAGTGGGGTGCATCCGCCGTCTGGTCTTTCCTCCGGGCGGAGCTTCAGGCAGGCTCTCGTGCATGGTCTCGGTATTGCGGAATGTGGCGATCGACTGTGCGAATGCCTATGAACTGGCCCGGTTCTGGAGCGAGGTGCTCGATTGTCCGCTGCACCAGGACGACGAACCAGGCTCCCCGGAGACCAGGGTGATGCTGCCGGAGGGCCCGCTGCTGCACTTCAACCAGGTGCCGGAACCGAAGACCGTCAAGAACAGGCTCCACCTGTGCCTGCGTCCGAATACCACGCGCGAGGAGGAGGTCGAACGACTCTTCAAACTCGGCGCCACCCTCGTCGAAGACCGCCGCGAACCCGACGGCCCCGGCTGGGCTGTCCTCGCGGACCCCGAGGGCAATGAATTCTGCGTTCTCCGCAGCGAGTCCGACCGCGCGGCGACGACTGAGTAAGGCTCCCACGCGCGTCGGAGGCTCCGGCACCGCTGCCCCGGAGGCGCGGGAACTGTTTGAAAGCCCTGAGCAAGACCGGCCAGGTATCAGCCTCCGTCACGGAACAGCTCCACCAAGAGCGCCAAGAGCAGCAAGCTGCTCATGGTCCGAGTTTTCGGCGGCTCTTATGGCGAACGGCCTGATCGAGGACCGGGAACACGGCCCCGACACCGGCCTCGCAGCACTGCGCCAAGCCCTGGCACACCCGGCCCGGCCCCCGAGGAGACCTGCCAGGACGTCCTCGACGCGGTGCTGCCCGCCCGGCAGAGCGACGACATCGCCCTGCTCGTGGCCCTCACCCGCCTGCTGGACCCCTCCCACATGGGTGAGTGCGGCACGGAACCGATCCGGCTACGGCCGGTGCACGACCGCGACAGCCTGATCTGCGAGGTCGCCGACGGCAGCAGCACCTCCCGGCACCTGCGCCGGGCCGCGACAACCGACGAAGGCGGACGAGGGCTGTTCCTTGTCGCCCAGTTCACCGATCCCGACGGGGCGTCGGCCGACGAGCTGCTGGACCGAACACGGATGCCTGAGGGATAGATGCCTCACGGAGTGCGGAACCCGCGAAACGTCACGTGCTTCCGGGTCTCGAACCCGAGCCGCTCGTAGAGCGCGATCGCTCCGGTGTTCGCCTCGGCCACGTGCAGGAAGGGACGTTCACCCCGACCCGCAATGCGCGCGACGAGCGCACGCACCAGACGTTCGGCGTGGCCCCGACCGCGTGCCTCGGGAGCTGTGCAGACAGCGCTGATCTCGGTCCATCCAGGAGGCCGGAGCCGCTCCCCCGCCATCGCCACCAGCGTGTCGCCGTCGTGGATGCCGAGATAGGTGCCGAGTTCATGGGTGCGTGGCCAGAACGGCCCCGGCCGGGTCCGCTCGACGAGACCGAGCATCCCGGGCACGCTCCCAGCGCCCAGCTGGACCACGGCGGGATCGAACTCGCCACGCGAGACATCAGGACGGCCGTCGCCGGTCCAGATCATCTGACGGCCCTCGAGGACGAAGACCGGCTCCCAGTCCGACGGCGGCATCGCCGGGCAACTGAACATGTCAGCGAACTCGCCACGCCCCAGCAGTCTGGCGAGGTCGCCCCACTCCTCCGGGTCCGCCTCCGCCGACACCGCGGAAAAGGTCGCGACTTCCGGCAGGTATGTGACAGCCCTGCCGAGGCTGCGAGCGAGATGCCCGTGGCGGCCGCGGAGCGATTCCCCCACCGGGTCGTCGAGTGCGACGACGTCGCGGAGACCTGTCATCGTGCTGTGCCGCTCCTGACCTTTGTCGGAGTCGGTCACCCCTGACCGACCCGGTGCCATCGGGTGCCGACGGACCATCGTAATGACCTCAGGCGTCGCCGTTTGCCGTGCCCCGGACATCTGGACCGGCGCGATCAGCCTCGGTTGACACGACGGCGGGTCAGGACCCGTCGCATGGGGGTGCGTCCTGCGCCGAGATGTTCCACGCCTCCGAGCTCACCATGGTGGGCCGCCCTGACGCCGCCCACGCGTCCCTACGCGCCAGGACCCCGCCACTGTTGCGGATCCAGGCCTTGCCCATCGGGTCCATGAACTCCAGCCGGAGCTGGGCCAGGTCCCATTCCGTCAGACTCACCGGCGGCTGCTCCACGGCCATGGAGTCGAGCAGTGCCTTGTTCGGGACGGCGATCTGCTTGCAGGGTTGGAGGAGGTCCAGGTCCCATCTCACCTTGTTCGCCGGGAGCGTGAGCCGCATCGCCATGACGCGGGAGCTTCCGTTCACCACGATCACCTCCGAGCCCATGCGGTAGAAGTCGACGAGGTTCGCGTACGCCTTCTCCCGGTCCTCCTTTGACCGGCGCTCCTCCGCGGCCGCGCGCTGGTCCTCCCTGCCGGCGTACAGCTCGGCCCGAATACCGAGGATCAGCCCGACCAGTGCCGCTGCCACCGTGACGGCGCCGACCGCGAACCGTCCGAGATCCAGCACGGTGACGCGGTACGGGCCGGTACCGGAGTCCTCGGAGGGGGCATCCGCGTCCGCGGCCGGCGCGGACGCCTCATGCGGGGGTGAGGTCTGTTCCGTGCCAGTTCTCGTCCCGGGTGGAGACACGTTCTCCGGCGCGCTGCCGCCGTCACCGGTCCCGGAGGCATGCGCGAGGCCGGCGGGCGGACCGGCGGAGGTCCTCGCCGTCCCCTCGGACTCCGACGGGCTCTCTGCACTTTCGTCTGGGGCCATTCGGCAAGCATGCCCATGCTCCCCTGCCGCGGGGGCCGGTTGCGACATATGGTCCGGAATAGACACCGGCAGAACACACTGGCCGGCGCGCCGACCGCCGTCGACTCGATCTGTTCGCCGGCACTCAGTGGTTCATGGGCCGACGACTCCCCGATCCCCCACGTCGGAGCGCCTCAGCGCGAGGGCCGCGATGTCGTCGTCGAGCCTTCCTCCGCTGTGCCCCAGCAGATCCCGGTGCAGCTGATCGAGCAGCTCGCGGGGCTGCTCCAGGCCCTGCCGCTGCATCCAGTCCGGCAGCGGAAAGAACCGGCCGGCGTGGTCGCGGGCCTCCGATACGCCGTCCGTGTAGAGAAGCAGCTGGTCACCCGGGGCAAAGGCGACGCTGTCGACCCAGTAGCGGTCACCGATGAGCGCTGCGAGGTTGAGGGGCGGGGAGGAGATGGTGGGCTCCAGGACCCGGGCCTTCCCGCGATGCGCGATCAGTGGCGGGGGATGTCCGCAGTTGAGAAGTCGTATGCGGTCGCCGTCGGGCGGGATCTCGGCGAGGAGAGCGGTGGCGAAGTGCTCGGGCTGGTCCTGGGCGGGAAAGACGGCACTGTGGCGCGTGACGGTGGTCTCCAGGCGATGGACGATGCCCCGCAGGTCGGGCTCGTCGTACGCGGCCTCCCTGAAGCAACTGATCACCGCCGAGGCCACCCCCACCGCTGACAGACCCTTGCCCCGTACGTCGCCTATGAGCAGCCGGACCCCGTGCGGTGTACCGATCGCTTCATAGAAGTCGCCGCCGATCCGGGCCTGTTCCTGGGCCGCCAGATACAGCGACTCGATCTCGAGGTCCTCGATACGGCGTGGCAGCGGGCGCAGCAGAACCTTCTGGGCCGCGTCGGCGACGAGCCGGACCTGGAAGAGTACTTCCTCTCGCTGAAGCCGGACATGGCTTCCGTACGCGGCCGCCAAGGTGACGGCGACGATGGCGGCCGACGTGTACTGCGTCCCCAGATCGGTGTGGAAGAGGCTGAGGACCGTCATGAGCAGCAGACAGAACGCCCCCAGCAGCATCGTGGGAAGCACGGGCCACATCGCGGCGGCAAGGGCGGGCGCGGCGGGCAGGAGGCGGCTGATGGCGATCTCCCGGGGAGTGGAGAACGCGAGGACGGCGATGAGGACGGTCAGGACCACGGGTGACAGCCGTGCCGCGTCCCATCGACCGCTGTAGGCGGGGCGATGGCGCCTCAGCCGTGCAGACGTGATCACAAATGCATGATATCGACCTAATCGGACATCGGGCGCGCAGGGAATCATGCGCCGCGTGGATCATGCGGGCTCTGGCCGCTCGGGATCACCAGTGTTAAAAAGGTCGCATGGCGAATCGCTTCGCCCGTGTCCAGCACCTGTCGGTCAAGCACGTGATCAGCAAGACCACGCGGAGCGTGGCCGGTCAGGTGTTGATCTTCCAGGTGACTCTCGTGGTGCTGCTCGTGGCCTGCGGCGTTTTCGCTCTCATTCTGCAGTCGGAGCGGGACTCCGCCGCCGAGGCCAGGCGCCGTTCCACAGCCGTGGCACAGACCTTCGCGCACTCACCGGGCGTACTGGCGGCTTTGCGGACCCCGGACCCGAGCAGGATTCTCCAGCCGCTCACCGAGGAGGCGCGCCGGACCGCCGGTGTCGACTTCATCGTGGTCATGGACACCAAGGGCATCCGGTACACGCACCCTTTGCCGGACCGTATCGGAAAGCAGTTCGTGGGCGAGATCGGACCGTCGCTGGCGGGTGAGGTCTTCGTGGAGAGCGTCGACGGCCCGCTCGGTCGCGAAGTGCAGGCCACGGTCCCGATCGAGGACGCCGGCGACAAGGTGGTGGGCCTGGTCTCGGCGGGGATGAAAGTCAAGAACGTCGAAAGCCAGTTGAACCGGCAACTACCGATCATCCTGGGCGCGGGGGCCGGAGCGCTCGCGTTGTCGACCGGTGTGACGGCACTGGTGGGCAGGCGGCTGCGACGGCAGACGCACAGCCTGGCCCCGGACGAGATGACCCTGATGTACGAGCACCACGACACGGTGCTCCACTCCGTCCGGGAAGGCGTCCTGATCATGGCCGACGACGGGCGGATCATGCTGGCGAACGATGAGGCCAGACGGCTGCTGGAGCTGCCCCCGCACGTGGAGGGACGACCCGTTTCGGGACTGCCGGGCCTCGATCCCGAGACAAGGGCGCTGCTCGCCTCGGGGCGCGAGGCCACCGACGAGGTACACCTCGCGGGAGAGCGGCTGCTCGCGATCAACCAGCGGCCCACCAATCACAGGGGAGGCACCAAGGGAACGGTGGTGACGCTGCGCGACTCCACCGAGCTGCAGGCGGTGACCGGCAGGGCGGAGGTGGCACGGGAACGGCTCAGGCTGCTCTACGACGCCGGGCTCCACATCGGCACCACCCTGGACGTGCTGCGCACCGCCGACGAGCTGGCGCGGGTCCCCGTTCCTCGCTTCGCGGACTTCGTCACCGTGGACCTGGCCGACACCGTCCTGCACGGCGATGAGCCGTCCGCCACGGGGACGGACATGCGACGCGCGGCCGTGTGCGGCATCCGGGACGACCACCCGCTCTCCGAACCGGGCCGGCTGTTCGACTACCTTCCCTCCACTCCCCAGGCACGCGGCTACGGCAGCGGCCACTCCCAGCTGGAGAGCGATCTGCCGAGGGCCACGGGCTGGCGCCTGCAGGACCCGGAGCGCGCCCAGGCGGTCATCGACTACGGCATTCATTCCCTCATCACCGCCCCCATCCAGGCCCGTGGCGTCGTGCTGGGCATGGCCAGCTTCTGGCGCGGGCAGGGGCACGAGCGCTTCAACGAGGAGGACCTGTCACTGGCGGAGGAGCTGGTGGCCCGGGCCGCGATCAGCATCGACAACGCCCGCCGCTACACCCGCGAGCACGCCCTCGCCGTCACCCTCCAGCAGAGCCTGCTGCCGCAGGCGATGCCCGAGCAGAACGCCCTCGACATCGCCTACCGCTACCTCCCCGCCCAGGCAGGCGTGGGCGGGGACTGGTTCGACGTGATTCCCATGCCGGGCAGCCGGGTGGCGCTGGCCGTCGGCGATGTGGTCGGCCACGGCCTGCACGCCGCCGCCACGATGGGACGACTGCGCACCGCGGTCCACAACTTCTCCGCCCTGGATCTGCCACCCGACGAGCTGCTGAGCCATCTGGATGACCTGGTCGGGAACATCGACCAGAACGAGACGGCGGAGACCGCGGCGGGTGTCGTGGGCGCCACGTGTCTGTACGGGATCTACGACCCCGTGACGCGTCGCTACGTCGTGGCGCGTGCGGGGCATCTGGTGCCCGCGCTGGTCAACCCCGACGGATCCGTCACCTTCCCGGACGTGCCGGCCGGTCCGCCTCTGGGCCTCGGCGGCATGCCGTTCCAGACCGCGGAGCTGTGCCTCGAGGAGGGGACTCAGCTGGTCCTGTACACCGACGGCCTCATCGAGGACCGCAGGCGCGACCTGGACGTCGGGATGGAGTTGCTGCGTGACGCGCTGACGGGCCACCCCGGCCGGCCGCCCGAGGAGACCTGCAAGGACTTGCTGGACAACCTGCTCCCCGGGCGTCCCAAGGACGACGTCGCCCTGCTCGTCGCCCGCACGCGGCAACTGCCGACCGACCGGGTCGCCGACTGGGACGTGCCGGCGGACCCGGCCGCCGTCTCCGGCATGCGCGAGGCCGTGTCGCACAAGCTCGAGGAGTGGGGCCTGGAGGAGTTCGGCTTCGCGATGGAACTCATCCTGAGCGAGCTCATCACCAACGCCATCCGCTACGGCGCAGGGCCGATCCACGTCCGGCTGATCCGCGACCGTGCGCTGATCTGCGAAGTGGCCGACGGCAGCAGCACCTCACCGCATCTGCGGTACGCCGCGACGACCGATGAAGGAGGCCGGGGTCTGTTCCTGGTGTCGCAGATGGCCGAGCGCTGGGGCACCCGGTACACCCCGCAGGGCAAGGTCATCTGGGCCGAACAGGCCCTGCCCGAGGTCATGCAGCAGCCCGCCCCCGGGGCGGCCGACGCGAAGACACCCCTGGACGGCGAGACAGCCGACCCCTGAGGCAGGTCGTTCGGGCGTGAGCCGCGTCGCATCGCCCGGGGTGGGACTTGCTATGCAACGAGTTGCATAGCACGATCGCCGTCATGGCGCTCGAACACGCGATCCTGGTGTCGCTCCTGGAGAAGCCGGGATCCGGCTATGAGCTGGCCCGGCGTTTCGAACGGTCGATCGGCTACTTCTGGACCGCGACCCACCAGCAGATCTATCGCGTACTGAAGCGCATGGAGAACGACGGCTGGGTCGAATCCCGGGACGTCCCGCAGCAGGGACGGCCGGACAAGAAGGAGTACTCCGTCGCCGACCTCGGCCGGGCCGCGCTGTCCTCGTGGCTGCGCGATCCGATCGAGCCGGAGAGTGTCCGCCACGACCTGGCGGTGAAGATCCGGGGTGCCGCCTTCGACGACCCGGCCGCACTGATCCGCGAGGTGGAGCGGCACCGGCAGGCGCACCGGGACCGGCTGGCGCACTATCTGGCAGGCGAGGAGCGGGACTTCACAAGGCCCGAAGCGGGCGCGGCCGCTCCGCAGGCGCCGCTGGACGCGGAGCGGGAGCTCCAGCACATCGTCCTGCGCGGCGGCATCGCGTACGAGCGGATGATGATCGGCTGGCTGGACGACGTGCTCGCCACGCTGGCCCGCTTCGGCCCGGCCCGTTGACCGCGCTCCACCGCACCGGCCGCGACTGTTCCGCCGCTCCGGCCGCCGCACCTCTCCATTCCCATCCGTCCACCAGCCGAAAGGGGCCCTCACCATGGCTGACCACCTGCTCTTCAACCCGCGCACCTACGACCCCGCGCACTTCGACCCCGAGACACGCCGCTTGCTGCGTGCCACCGTCGACTGGTTCGAGGAGCGCGGGAAGCGGCAGCTGATCGAGGACTACCGGACCCGCGCCTGGCTCGGTGACTTCCTCGCCTTCGCCGCGAAGGAGGGCCTGTTCGCCGCCTTCCTGACGCCGTCGTCCGCCGCTGGGGAGGGGGAGCCGGACAAGCGGTGGGACACCGCCCGGATAGCGGCGCTCAACGAGATCCTCGGCTTCTACGGCCTGGACTACTGGTACGCCTGGCAGGTCACCATCCTCGGCCTCGGCCCGGTCTGGCAGAGCGACAACGCCGCCGCCCGCGCCCGCGCCGCCGAACTCCTCTCACAGGGAGAGGTGTTCGCGTTCGGCCTGTCCGAGAAGGCCCACGGCGCCGACATCTACTCCACCGACATGCTGCTCGAGCCCGACGGCGACGGCGACTTCCGCGCCACCGGCTCCAAGTACTACATCGGCAACGGCAACGCCGCCGGACTCGTCTCCGTCTTCGGCCGCCGTACCGACGTCGAAGGCCCCGACGGCTACGTGTTCTTCGCCGCCGACAGCCGTCATCCGGCCTACCACCTGGTCAAGAACGTCGTCGACTCGTCCAAGTTCGTCAGCGAGTTCCGCCTGGAGGACTACCCCGTCACGTCCGACGACGTCCTGCACACCGGCCGCGCGGCCTTCGACGCCGCCCTCAACACGGTCAACGTCGGCAAGTTCAACCTGTGCACCGCCTCGATCGGCATCTGCGAACACGCGATGTACGAGGCCGTCACCCACGCCCACAACCGCGTCCTGTACGGCCGCCCCGTCACCGCCTTCCCGCACGTGCGGCGCGAGCTGACCGACGCCTACGTCAGGCTCGTCGGCATGAAGCTGTTCAGCGACCGCGCCGTCGACTACTTCCGCTCCGCCGGACCCGACGACCGCCGCTACCTGCTCTTCAACCCCATGACGAAGATGAAGGTGACCACGGAGGGCGAGAAGGTCATCGACCTGATGTGGGACGTCATCGCCGCCAAGGGCTTCGAGAAGGACAACTACTTCAGCCAGGCGGCCGTGGAGATCCGCGGCCTGCCGAAGCTGGAGGGCACGGTCCACGTCAACCTGGCGCTGATCCTGAAGTTCATGCGCAACCATCTCCTCGACCCCGCCGACTACCCGAATGTGCCGACCCGTCTCGACGCGGCCGACGACGACTTCCTGTTCCGGCAGGGGCCGGCCCGCGGCCTCGGTTCGGTGCGCTTCCACGACTGGCGCCCGGCCTTCGAGGCGTACGCGCATCTGCCCAACGTCGCTCGACTGCGCGAACAGGCCGACGCACTCTGCGAGTTCGTCGCCGCGGCCGCCCCCGACGCGGAGCAGAGCCGCGACCTCGACCTCGTCCTCTCGATCGGCCAGCTCTTCGCGCTCGTCGTGCACGGGCAGCTCGTCCTGGAGCAGGCCGGCCTGACCGGACTCGACGAGGACGTGCTCGACGAACTCTTCGCCGTCCTCGTACGGGACTTCTCCGGCCACGCCGTCGAACTGCACGGCAAGGACTCGGCGACCGAACAGCAGCAGGAGTGGGCGCTGGCCTCGGTCCGGCGGCCGGTCGTCGACGAGGCGCGCACGGAACGCGTCTGGCAGCGGGTCGAGGCGCTGTCCGGCTCGTACGAGATGGCCCCGTAGGCGCGCCGAGTCCATCACCGGTGGCCGGGCCGCGGCCCGGCCACCGGCCGGCCAGGGTCCGGCTCCGCAGAGGGGATCCGGCGTGCAGCAGACCGTGAAGCCCGGCAGGGTGACCACGGTCATGATCAGGATCCTGGGACCGACGCCGATGCGGTCCAGCCCGACGAGCAGCACGGGGATGCCGATGGCGGCGCCGACACGGCTCACGGCCGCGCCGCGCGACCATCGCGGTCGGCACCGCCTCGCTCGGCCTCCTGGCCATCGGGTTCCCGGCTCTCGCCGCCGAACGCGCACCGGCCGGAGCGCCGTGGTGCAGGGGCCGATCTACGCTGGAAGCAACCGCTGGTAGCCAGCCCTCACGGGCACGGGAATCCGGACGGAGGCGTGGCACGTGGAGATGGCCGACAAGCAGGATGCCCCCACTGCCGCTGTAGTGGTGGGGCCGGACGGCATCGTGTGCGGCTGGAGTGAGGGGGGCCGGCTGCTGCTGGGCTGGACCCCGGAGGACACCGTCGGGCGCCCCGTGGCGGACCTGCTGGTCGATCCCCCGCCACCCGCCTTCCCGGAGGGCCTCGGCGACGACCCGTCGGGGTTGGTCCTCCTGCGCCACCGGGACGGTTCCACGGTGGACGCCGTGGTGACGGCTCACCCGCTGTCCGGGCCCGATGGGCAGGCATTGGGCCACGTCATAACCGTCCAGTGTTGGGGACGTCGCCCGGTGATCGCCGACCGGGCGTTCGAGCAGTCCCCCTTCGCTCTGGGCGTCTACGACCCCGAACTGCGGTTCCTGTGGATCAACGCCTCCTCGGGCCGGGTGATCGCGCACTCCGAGGAGCAGGTGCTCGGCAGGAAGTACCGTGAGGTGCTCCCCGAATTCGACCGCACCCTGTTTCCCGAGCGGGACGACAAGCCCTACACCGACGCGCTCGCCCAGGTGGCGAGGACGGGCGAGCCCACGCGTCTCATTACCGTCTTCCGCCCACGCGGCAGCGACTACGCCAACGCCTGGGCCACCAGCATCTGGCCCGTCCGGGACGCCGAGGGCAGGGTCCGGGCGATCGCCAACTGGGGATTCGACATGAGCGCCGAGTACTGGGCCCGGCAGCGCCTGCTGATCCTCAACGAGGCAAGCGGCGGCATCGGCCGGACCCTCGACGTGATCGGCACCGCCCGGGAACTGGCCACCACTCCGGTGCCGGGATTCGTCGACCTCGTCAGCGTGGACCTCTTCGACGAGGTGCTGAGCGGAGAGGAACCGCCCTCAGGATTCCCCTTCGCGCCCGGCGAGACCATCACGCTCACCCGTGCCGCCCGGCACAGCACGAAGGAGGACGCCGGGGAGGCTCCGACACCGGTCACACACGCCCCCGGTTCCGTCGCCGCCCGCTGCATGGCCGCCGGCACGTCCCTGGTCGAGCTCTCCGCCGGGCCCGGCCAGGGCGGCGAATGGGCCTTCGGGCCCGGACTCGCCGCCGACCCAGCGCACTGGCCACCGGGCAATCCGGTATTCGACGAGTCCATCACCGCAGACGGGCTGACCGGCCGGATCACCGTGCCGCTCCGGGCGCGCGGCGCGCTGCTCGGCGTCGTCGCCTTCTCCCGCGTCGACCGGCCCGAGGCGTTCACCGCCGACGACCTGATCCTCGCCGAGGAACTGGCGGCCAAGGCAGCCGTCGCCATCGACAACGCCCGCCGGTACTCGCGCGAGCGCACCACCGCGCTGACCCTGCAACGCTCCCTGCTGCCGCAAGCGCTGCCGGTCCAGGAGGCGGTCGAGGTGGCCTCCCGCTACCTGCCCGGAGGGACGGGGACGGAAGTGGGCGGTGACTGGTTCGACGTCATTCCGCTGTCCGGCGCCCGGGTCGCCCTGGTCGTCGGCGACGTCGTCGGGCACGGCCTGCACGCCTCGGCCGGCATGGGCAGACTGCGTACAGCGGTACGCACCCTTGCCGACGTCGATCTGCCACCGGACGAACTGCTGACTCACCTGGACGACCTGGTCCTCCACCTCGCCAGCGACCTCCGGCCCACCGGCGACTTCCAGCCGACCGGCGAGTCCGGGGCCACCTGCCTCTACACCGTCTACGACCCGGTCTCCCGGCACCTCACGCTGGCGAGCGCCGGTCATCCCCTGCCGCTGATCATCTCCCGGGACGGCACCCGGACCCCGGTGCCCGTCCAGCCGGGACCGCCGCTCGGCATCGGTGGGCTGCCTTTCGAAGCCACCGAGCTCGAACTGCCGGAAGGCAGCCTGCTCGCCCTCTACACCGACGGACTCGTGCGAAGCCGCGAGTTCGACGTCGACCAGCGGACCGCCGAACTGCAGCGAACCCTGAACCACCCGACCACCTCGCTGGAGACCCTGTGCGACACGGTGATGGACGCCATGCTTCCCCAACGCCGCACCGACGACGCCGCGCTGCTGCTCGTGCGCACCCACGCGCTGGATCCCCAGCACGTCGCCGACTGGGACGTCGAGCCCGACACCGCGCAGGTGCCGCGCGCCAGGAAGCTCGCCGTCGACCAGGTGGACGCCTGGGACCTGGAGGAGGCGGCGTTCGTCACCGAGCTGGTGGTCAGCGAGCTGGTGACCAACGCCATCAGATACGGCGAGCCGCCCATCAGGCTGCGGCTGATCCGCGACACCTCCCTGATCTGCGAGGTCTCCGACGCCAGCAACACCGCCCCGCACATGCGCCGGGCCCGCGCGTTCGACGAGGGCGGCCGGGGCCTGTTGCTCGTCGCCCAGCTCACCCAGGGGTGGGGCACCCGGCACACCACCCACGGCAAGACGATCTGGTGCGCGCAGAACCTCCCTGGGCCTGAGCCGCACTGAGATCGGCGGAACACGGGGCCTCAACCGAATCCCGCTCCCCCACGGCCTGCCCCGACGGAGTGGAGCCAGGATCCTCCTCGCTCCACTCCGCGGTGCGGGCGTGTCACTGGAACTGTGCGAAGAACCTCCAGATCTCTGTCTTGGTCCAGGTGGTGACGCCGCTTTCGCCGCCGGAGCCGTCGACCGGACCGGGTATGTGGCCTCCGTCGAACGCGGCCCACTGGACCGGGTATCCGGCACGGCAGCCCGAGTAGGTGGTGGTGATGTGCGTCCGGCTGCCCGGCGCGGGTTCGCGCGGGCCCTGGGGGGTGCAGCCGTTGTTGCTGACGAATCTGTCGCGCAGGGACCGTCCCTGCGCGATGTTGAGGACGTTGTCGCTGATGCCGTGGATCCCGAAGTAGGCGATGGGCTGGGTGCCGCCGCTGCACCCGCTGATCTGAGCGCCGGAGATGACCGCGACGGCCCTGAAGACGTTCGCCCGGCTGCATGCGAGTGCGTAGCTCATGCCGCCGCCCCAGCTGAATCCCGTGGCGAATCGCTGTGCCGGGTTGACACAGAGGCCGCCCTCGATGCGCCGGATCATGTCGTCGACGAAGGTGACGTCCTCACCACCCGTATTGGCCCAGCCGTTGCCGAGGCCCTGGGGAGCGACGAGGATCGCGGTGTTGTTCGCCTGTTGCTGTTGGCCGTAGTAGGACCAGGCGTTCCCGCTCGTGCCGCCCGAGGCGACGTCGCCGGCGGTTCCGCCCCGCCAGTGGAACGCGAAGATCAGGCGGTAGCGGTGGCTGCTGTCGTAGCCGGCGGGAATCCTGAGGATGAAGCTGCGGCTCTTGCCGCCGCTCTGAATCGTGTGCGTACCGCTCGTCAGGGTCGGGGCGCTGCCGCATCCGCCGCCGCCTCCGGACGACAGCTTGACCAACTGCCATTGCTGGTTGGCGCCACCCCAGTCGCTGTACTGGACGACGCTGCCGCCGTCGGCCGTGGAGGCGCCCTGAACCTCCACCGCCTTGCTGCTGCCGCGATTGATCAGCCGGACGTGGCCCGCGTCGGAGTCCGCCAGGCGGAACTGCTGGTTGGCCCCGTTGTGGTCGGCCCATTGCTGGACCGCGGCGCCGTCCGCGTTCGAGGCGCCGGCCACGTCGAGGACCTTGCCCGAATGCCGGGCCTTGAGACGGTAGAAGCCACCGCCGGAGTCCACGAACTGCCACTGCTGGCCGGCTGCGTCGTTGCGCGTCCACTGGCCGACCCGCGCGCCGTCGGCGGTGGACGAGCCGGAGACCTCCAGGGCCTTGCCGCTGTTGCGATTGACCAGGACGTACCAGGCGTTGGTGTCCACCGTCGCCGCCTCCGCGGGCACCGGATCCACCGCGGCGAGCATTCCGATCGCGAGGGTGGCGGCCATCACGGCGGCGACCCGGGACCACCAGCGCTGTGTACGAGGAGGGGCGGGAGGATCCGCACCGTCGGTCTTCATCGATTCACCCTTTCGTCGGTGACAGGTCCCCTCAGGTGCGCGTCCAGCGTTGGTTACTGCCGTTGGAGCACGAGTAGAGCTGGATCAGGGTGCCGTTGGCGGTGCCGCTCCCGACGGCGTCGAGGCAGAGGCCGGACTGGACGCCGACGATGGTTCCGTCGGAGCCGAGGCGCCATTTCTGGTTGTCACCGCCCCAGCAGCTGTAGATCTGGACTTTGGACCCGTTGCCGGTGCCGGCGGCGTCCAGGCACTTGTCGCCGTAGACCCTGAGTTCGCCGGCGGCGGTATACGTCCACTGCTGGTTGGTGCCGGTGTGGCAGTCCCACAGGTGCAGCTGGGTGCCGTCGGCCGTACTGGTGCCGGGCACGTCCAGGCAGCGGCCCGAACCGACCCCCTTGATCGTTCCGCCGCCCGGAGAGGGCGTGGAGGTGCCGCCGTTGAGCGCGTTGAGGACCGCGGTGTAGGCCGGCTTCTTGCTGCCGTCGCGGTTGAACAGCAGCGGCGTGTGCTCCGGTCGCCAGGAGTCGCTGTCGCGCACGCCCCAGACGGTGATGCCGAGACAGCGGGGGACGGCGAGACAGTCGTTGGTCACGTTGGCGTAGGTGGTGGCCGGGGCGCCCTGGATGTCGAGTTCGGTGATGGCGACGTCGACGCCGAGGGCGGCGAAGTTCTGCAGGGTGGTGCGGAAGTTGCTGTTGTAGGGGCTGCCGCTGTTGAAGTGCGACTGGAAACCCACGCAGTCGATCGGAACGCCGCGCTGCTTGAAGTCGCGGACCATGGCGTACATGGCCTGGGTCTTCGCCCACGTCCAGTTCTCGACGTTGTAGTCGTTGTAGCAGAGCTTGGCGGCCGGATCGGCGGCGCGCGCGGTGCGGAAGGCGACCTCGATCCAGTCGTTCCCGGTGCGTTGCAGGTTGGAGTCGCGCCGGGCTCCCGAACTGCCGTCTGCGAAGGCCTCGTTCACGACGTCCCACTGGGCGATCTTGCCCTTGTAGTGGGCCATCACGCCCTTGATGTGGTCGTTCATCGCCTGACGCAGCGCGCTGCCGCTGAGGGCCTGCATCCAGCCCGGCTGCTGGGAGTGCCAGGCCAGGGTGTGGCCGCGCACCTGCTTGCCGTTCTGCACCGCCCAGTTGTAGACGCGGTCACCGGCGGTGAAGTTGAACTGACCCCGCTGCGGTTCGGTGGCGTCGATCTTCATCTCGTTCTCGGCCGTCACCGAGTTGAACTCGCGGTTCGCGATCGTCGTGTACGCCGAGTCGCCGAGCCGGCCCGAGGCGATGGCGGTGCCGAAGTAGCGGCCGCTCTGCGCCGCCGCGGCACCGAGCGTGCTCTCGGCGGCGTGCGCGGTCGGCGTCGCGACCAGTGGGGCGACGACACCGAGTACGCCGATGAACAGCGCCGGCAGCAGGCCGCGGACCTTCCGGCGGCGAACGGGTCTGGGAAGGGCGTACGAGCCCATGGCTGTGCCTCCAAGGTAGAGATCACGGAAGGACTGAAGCTCAGGGGGAAGCGTCGTCCGGTACATCTGCCGTGCAGCACACGTGGTTCGGAATATCGAACTATGACCGGCCCCTCAGCCACGGAGCGTGCGGGATTGACGATGCATCGTCAACACTCCGAACGGAAGAAGTTTCCGACTCGCGTCCGAAACTTGCGGAGCCCCCGCTCCAGGGTGCGCCCGCTGTATGTGGACAGATCGGCGACAGGCCTTGACCAGAGAGCCTCACGTTCCTAACTTGTGCCCTCAAGCTTCCGGGAATCGCTCGAATGTTTCGAGAAATGAGGCCCCCACATGTGGTTGCGTCACCTGTCCCCGGTCCGCCCGAGACGATTAATCGCCGTTCTCGCGCCCTTGCTGCTCATGGTCACCTTCCTCGGTGCCCAGCCCGCAGACGCGGCGACCATTGACCCCAACGCCTCGTACGTGCTGGTCAACCGCAACAGCGGCAAGGCGCTGGACGTCTACAACATGGCGACCGGCGACGGCGCCCGCATCACCCAGTGGACCAGGAACGACCAGAAGCAGCAGCAGTGGCGGTTCGTGGACTCCGGGGGCGGCTACTACCGCATCGAGTCCCGCCACTCGGGCAAGGTCCTGGACGTCCACAACCGGTCCACCGCGAACGGCGGCTCGATCGTCCAGTGGACCGACCTGAACGCCACCAACCAGCAGTGGCGACTGGCCGACAGCTCGGACGGCTACGTGAGGCTCGTCTCGCGCCACAGCAACAAGGCCCTCGAAGTCCAGGGCGCATCCACCGCCGACAACGCGAACGTCGTCCAGTACGACGACTGGGGCGGCAGCAACCAGCAGTGGCAGCTCGTCAAGGTCGGCGCCGACGGCCCCGGCTCGTGCGATCTCCCGTCGGCATACCGCTGGACCTCGACGGGCGCGCTGGCCCAGCCCAAGGCGGGGTGGGCCTCGCTCAAGGACTTCACCGTCGCCCCCTACAACGGCAGGCAGCTCGTCTACGCGACGACGCACGACACGGGGACGAGTTGGGGTTCGATGAACTTCGGCCTGTTCACCAACTGGTCGGAGATGGCCTCGGCGAGCCAGAACAAGATGTCGGCCTCGACCGTCGCGCCCACGCTCTTCTACTTCGCACCGAAGAACATCTGGGTGCTCGCCTACCAGTGGGGCGGGCCCGCCTTCTCCTACCGGACCTCCAGCGACCCCACCAACCCGAACGGCTGGTCCTCCCCGCAGACGCTCTTCTCCGGCAGCATCTCCGACTCCGGAACGGGACCGATCGACCAGACACTCATCGGTGACGGGACGAACATGTACCTGTTCTTCGCCGGTGACAACGGCAAGATCTACCGGGCCAGTATGCCGATCGGGAACTTCCCGGGCAGCTTCGGCGCGACGTCGACCGTGGTCATGAGCGACACGAGGAACAACCTTTTCGAAGCCCCGCAGGTGTACAAGCTCCAAGGCCAGAACCGCTACCTCATGATCGTCGAGGCGATCGGCGCGCAGGGCCACCGCTACTTCCGCTCGTTCACGGCCACCAGCCTCAACGGCTCATGGACACCCCAGGCCGCGACCGAGAGCAACCCCTTCGCCGGCAAGGCCAACAGCGGCGCCACATGGACCAACGACATCAGCCATGGCGAACTGATCCGCACCAGCGCCGATCAGACCATGACCGTCGACCCGTGCCGCCTGCAGTTGCTCTACCAGGGGCGCAGTCCCGACTCCGGCGGCGACTACGGCCTGCTGCCCTACCGCCCGGGCCTGCTGACAATGCAGCGCTGAGGGCATGACACGAGTCCGGCTCCTCACGGAGCCGACGTGGCGGGCTCGGGGAAAGGCCGAGCCCGCCAGGCTCACGCAACAGCGCCGACGCACACACGGTGCCGACGCGCGCACGGCGCCGGGGCGTGAGGGCGGACAGCGCGCACCGGGCACAGGCCCGCCCACAACGCGGTGCCGCCGGTGGCGCACCACCAGCGGTCCGGGCGCACCGGCCCGCCCGGTGCGCCATGGCGGACAAGCCGGACGTCGGTGATGTGGCTGCACTCACCTCGGCCGCGCCGCTCGGGTCGTGGTGGCGTGGCGTCACCGGCCCGCCGCCCCGGACCAACTCGACCTGCTGATACCGACCGTGCCTCGGGGAGCACTTCCGACGGGAGCGCTCCCCGCACTCACCGCCGATCTCCGGACGCATCCCCGTCAGACAGAAAGCCGAGGTAATGCCATGCGCCGCAGACTTCTCGCCCTCGTGGCGGCACTGTCCTCGCTGCCGCTGGCGCTCGCCGCCGCGCCGTCCGCCCACGCGGCCGATCCGACGACCATGACCAGCGGGTTCTACGTGGACCCCGACTCCAGCGCGAAGCGGTGGGTCGCCGCCAACCCCGGTGACGGCCGGGCGGCCGCGATCAACGCCTCCATCGCCAACACCCCGACGGCCCGCTGGTTCGGCTCCTGGAGCGGCACCATCGGCACCGCCACCGGCGCGTACGTGGGCGCCGCGGACGCCCGGGACAAGCTGCCCCTCCTCGTCGCCTACAACATCTACAACCGCGACTACTGCGGAGGGCACTCCGCGGGCGGAGCCTCCTCACCGTCCGCCTACGCGAACTGGATCGCCCAGTTCGCGGGCGGAATCGCCTCGCGCCCGGCCGTCGTCGTCCTCGAACCGGACTCCCTCGGGGACTACGGCTGCATGACCCAGGCCCAGATCGACGAACGCGAGCGGATGCTGACCGGAGCGCTCGCCGAGTTCAGCCGTCAGGCCCCCAACACCTGGGTCTACCTCGACGCGGGCAACCCGGCCTGGGCGAGCGCGGCGACCATGGCCCAACGCCTTCACGAAGCGGGTCTCCGGCAGGCCCACGGATTCTCGCTCAACGTCTCCAACTACCTGACCACGGCCGAGAACACCGCGTACGGCAACGCTGTCAACAGGGAACTCGGCGCCCGGTACGGCTACACCAAGCCGTTCGCCGTGGACACCAGCCGCAACGGCAACGGCTCCAACGGCCAGTGGTGCAACCCTTCGGGCCGCCGCATCGGCACCCCTTCACAGCTGGGCGGAGGCGCCGAGATGCTCTTGTGGATCAAGGTGCCGGGCGAGTCCGACGGCAACTGCGGCGTGGGAGGCGGCTCCTCGGCCGGACAGTTCCTCCCGGAGGTCGCCTACAAGATGATCTACGGCTACTGACCGGGAGCCGCCGGGGACAACGCCATACGGATCGCTGGAGCAGACCGAAGGGGGACCTCAGGGCACTGTGACTGCGTCCTTCCTGACCTGCCCGGCGGGCCGACAATCGTTCCCCGCGGGCAGAGGGAGCAGCCGACTCAGGCCGCGAGCACGAACACGATCGCGGGACCATTCCCGCGGTCGCGGGGATGAACTCGACCTGACCTGTGTCCGGGCGAAGGGTTTGGGGCTGATGCCCAGCGATTCAAACGGTGCCGCTGCTGGCGGAGCAGCGCTTCGCAACGCACGCAGTTCGTTGCCGTCGAGCACGGTGGTCCCCGGGTAGCGGCTTGTTGGAGCCAGTAAGCGCTATCGCCGGATGGAGGTGGCGCAGCCGCCGGGGAGGTTGTGGCGTTCCATCAGGAGAGTGCGCAGTCCCGCGCGTTGGAGAATAACGGCGGCGGTCAGTCCGGCGTTGCCCGAGCCGATGACCACCGAGTCGAGGTTCGTCGTCGCGTGGCTACTGTTCGGCGGCCTCTCGGGCGATCTGTTCGAACTGGGCGCCCATGGCCTCGGCGAGCGCCTGGGCAGCGGAGAGCGGACGCACCATCACCATGAACTCGTCGATCTTCCCCTCGTCGTCGAAGTGCAGGAAGTCGCACCCTTGGAGCTTCTTGCCGGCGACGGTGGCGGTGAAGACGAAGGCGTGGTCGCGGCCGTCGGGGTTGGCGATCTCACGGATGTAGGTGAAGTCCTCGAAGACCCGGGACACGCCGCGCAGGATCGCGGCGGTGATGGCCTTGCCCGGGTACGGCTTGAAGGCGACGGGACTGGTGAAGACGACGTCGTCGGAAAGCAGAGCGGCCACGGCCTCCATGTCGTCACTCTCGACGGCCTTACGGAAGGGATGCATGAGCCTACCTGTACTCAGAAATGTGAATAGGTGCGGTGGAGCCTAGAGGGCCCGTTAAGGCTTGTCTACAGGGAAAGGGCGACTATTAGTCACCTTGTTGAATAGTCTGCTAGCGTGGATCCATGGCTTTGCGGAACGCGGTGATGGCCGCGCTGCTGGAGGGCGAGGCGTCCGGGTACGACCTCGCGAAGGCGTTCGACGCGACGGTCGCCAACTTCTGGATGTCGACACCTCAGCAGCTCTACCGGGAGCTGGATCGCATGGAGGCCGAAGGACTCGTCACGGCCCGCGTCGTCGAGCAGGAGCGCCGCCCTAACAAGCGGCTGTTCTCCCTGACGGAGGCCGGGCGGAAGGCCGTCCACGACTACACCGCCGAGCCCATGGGTAAACCGGCCGTGATCCGGGACGAGTTGCTCGTCAAGGTGCAGTGCCTGGATGCGGGCGACATGGAAGCGGTCCGGACTGCCATCGCCGAGCGCATGGAGTGGGCCACCGCCAAGCTGGCCCGCTACGAGAGGCTCCGGCAGCGTCTGCTCGACGGGCGCTCGGAGGAGGCGTACTTCGCTGAGGCCGAGCGCATCGGCCCGTATCTGACTCTGCTGCGCGGCATGTCGTTCGAGCGGGAGAACCTCCAGTGGGGGGACATGGCGCTGCGCAGGCTCGAACAGCGCACGGCCGCCCTCCGGGCGGACGCGGAGACGCGGTAGCAGCCGGGGAGGGTGCAGCCGAGGGCGTTGCCCACCTGGCCGCTGATGGCATGGGTGGCGAGCATGCCGCAGGCGACGAGGACGAGCGAGTAGTAGAGGGCACTCAGCCCCGGGCCGCTGTGCGAGTCGAGCGGATGCCCGTCCCGACCTGTGCCACGGTCGGGCCGGTCAGCAGCAGGAGCACGGCAACGGCAAGCTCTGCCTGAGCGGTCAGCTCCCTGCCCGCCTGTGCATAGGCCGACTGGCCAACACGGTGAGTGTCGGGCGGGCGGCGTTGCGCGCCGCCTCGGGGCTGGTGAGTGCGGCGACGGTGGAGGTGAAATCACGGGCGACGAGCGCGCCGAACAGCTTGCTTCGCCGAGCTCCTCCGTCATTCCCTTCTCGTCCACCACCTAGAGCATCACACCGCTGGGGCGGTGTCCCCAGCGGACGCGGCCACCGGAAGAAGCGTCGGCCGCTTGGCCTGGCGGCCGTCGCCGGAGGAGCGGCCACGCAGGCGGCGGCCGACCCAAGGGCCGAGGAAGGTGCCGGCCCAGCGCAGTTCGGCACCCACGGTCCTCCAGGCAGAGATGTCTGTCCTCGCGGCCGCCGGAAGGGGAAGGGTCCACTTGTCGTCGCTGCCCGGCAGACCGAGCGCATGGGCCACGGCAGCCGCGATGCGCGCGTGCCCCAGCGGGCCGGCGTGCAGCCGGTCAGCACACCACAACCGCGGATCGGTCGCCGCCGCGTGCGCGGCCGTCTCCGCCACCACCACTCCGTGGCGGTCGGCGGCCTCCCGGATACGCGCGTTGAGAGCGAGAACACGGTGACCGATCGGGCGGGCCAACGGCGTGATACGCCCGACGTCGGGAAACATGAGGGTCGCGACGGTGGCGCCCTGCGCGGTGAGGGCGGCGAACATCGCCTCAACGTGGCCGGCCACCTCGTCGAGGTCGCAGTTCGGCCGCAACACATCGTTGACCCCGGCCACCACGGTGGCGAGGTCGGGCCGCATCGCGAGAGCCGGAGCGAGCTGCTCGGCGCGCACCTGATGGGCCTTACGGCCGCGCACCGCGAGGTTGGCGTAGAGCAGGCCGGGGCAGTGTCGGGCGACCTGCTCGGCGAGCCGGTCCGCCCAGCCTCGAAGACCACGGACGTCGTCGCCGTCCCCGAGCCCCTCGGTGTGACTGTCACCCAGGGCGACATAGCGCAGATACCCACTGCTCGACACGGGGCCGACCGCCTCTCGTCAACGCTGCTGATGGAAGTGGCACACGGCCATCACTAAACAACTAGACACCTAGTCGCATTGTTGAATAGGAGGATAGCTGCGGGCTCACCTTCCTGCAAAGTAGCGCCCCTCAGGCAAGTGCTGAGGAGGTCGAGGGCGGGCAATCCACCGCCTCGGTTCCGCGCCGATCTCACCGCCTATTCCCTCTTCAGACCTGAGCACCGACCACAGTCCGCGTTGGCACCTTCGCGCCCGGGTCGTCAACGGCATGCACAACGAGGACGCGGTCGGCTTGGCCTTCGCCAGCCGTTTCGCGCCGAACCGCCCGTACCGGGTCACCTTCAAAGGTGGCATCCACGGCCCGGCCGACGAACACTCGGGAAGCCGGATCTCGTCAACCAGGGCGAACCCGCGCGCGGGACCACCACGACCATCAGCTGACATGCAGGTCCCGGCTTCCCGACGCTCAGGATCCCGGGAACCCGCGCGCTTCGTGGCGCACTGGCCTCATTGCCGCCGGCGCCAGCACCGTCAGCTGGACGGGCGCGGGCGCCCTGTGGCTGAACGTCCTCGGCCACTGGTGAAAACCCCACCCCGGAGCCTGGCGCCCGCGCGGCCCGGCTCAGCAGCCGGGCCCGTCGGCATGTCCATGGGCGGACAGCCCCGCTCCTCGACCACCGTGGCGGCCAGGCCGAGCACGATGGTCACGGTCAGCGAGACGTACATGGCCTTGTCGTTGCGCGTGGTGGCGGAGAAGACCAGGCCGACGGTGCGGCGCCGGTAGATCAGGAAGGACAGTCCGCCGAGCGTGGCGACGCCCGCGATCGTGCCGACCGAGCCATGTGCCGGTGCGGGCCTCCAGGGCATGGAAGCCCTGCGTGGCCAGATGCCCGTTGGTGGTGCCGGACACCACCGCGGGCAGGGCCGCCACGAACCACGGCTCAACCCGTGCGTATCTCCCGCTGACCCGAACCCGCCCAGCGGCCGGGACACAAGAAGTCGTGCGGAAATCCGAGGAATATCCGACGAAGCCCAGAAGATCCACGACGACATCCGCCACGGGAGCCGTGACGCCCCCTCCGCCGGGGCCCGGCTCACAGCAAGGGCCGACCCCCGGCGGACACGCACCCCTTCAGGAGGTTACGGAAGCGGTGGGTAGGCGTTCTGCATCAGCTGCCGGAACTGGGCGGAGAACCAGTGTCCCGCCACGGGCGCGTTCGGCAGTGAGCCCGAGGGGTTGTTGCCGTTGCGCGGGTTGCCGCCGTAGGTCGGGTCGCACATGCGGTCGAAGCCCTTGCCCTCGTCGTTGGGGATGGCGGCGCTGGAGCCGTCCGACTCCCCCGGCGGCTTGACCCATACGTAGGCGTCGATACCGGCGGCCGGTGCCGCGGTGGGCCGTTCGCCGATGCCGGCACCGCTCTGGTTGCACCAGTTGCCGGCGTGGATGCGCCGGTCGATGCGGCTGCCGTTGACGTAGTCGTCGACGGAGGTCATCGGGCCGGGACCGCTGGGCCGGGCGGCGCCGCCCCAGCCGTTGCGGGAGGTGTCGATCAGCATGCCGATGCCGGAGCCGAAGCCGGCCGCGACGAGCTTGTCCCGCAGGGCCTGGGCGAACGACTGCTCGTCCGCGTACTGGTTCCAGTCCAACCACTTCGACTGACGCACGGTCTGCCCGTTGACCGTGTCGGTGATCTTCAGGTGCGGCTCCTTGGTCGGGCTGTAGTTGGCGGTGTTGACGATGAACCCGGCCACGTCGTTCACGCTCGCGCCGTTGGTGGTGGCGACCTTGTGGAACTGCTGCACGGCGGGACCGAGGTTGCTGTCCCAGCCGAGCCAGCCGTGGTGCGCGGCGTCGATGTAGTTGTAGACGTTCGGGATGGCACCGAGCTTGTCGAGGGCGTAGGAGACGCCCTTCTCGTAGTTGCCGTTGGCCTTCATGGTCACGCAGGCGTCGGTGGTGGTGGGGGTGCCGCCCGCGTTGGTGACCAGGTTGGGCAGCGAGTCGGGTTCGATGATGGTGGCGATCCTCAGGGACGCGTACTTCGCGTCGGAGAGGATCGAGGTGACGGGGTCGATGTACTGGGTCTTGTACTTGTCGATCTCGTCGGGCTTGAGCTCACCGTTGGAGGCGAGGGCGGCACAGTCGCGGCCCGGGAGGTCGTAGATGACCACCTGGATGACGAGTTCGCCGGAGCCCTTCTGCTTCAGGGCCTCATCGAGGTGGGCGCGCAGCCCCATGCCGTCGTTCACGCCGTTGATCGCGGCGATCCGGTCGAGCCACACAGCGGTGGGCTGGTCGGCGATGCGGCTGCCACCCGGCTCGGCGGCGGCCTTGGCCGACCATTCGGGGTTCACATAGGCCTTGGCTCCGACATAGGGATTGGCGACACGACTGCCGTTGTCTCCGCCACCCCCGCCGTTGTCGCCTCCGCCGCCCGAGCCGCCCCCGTCATCGACGTTGCAGGCCACGCCGTCGAGGGTGAACGTGGCCGGAACGGCGTTGGTGCCGCTGTAGGTGCCCTGGAAGCCGAAGCTGACCGAACCGCCGGTGGCGAGCGTGCCGTTGTAACTCTCGTTGGCGGCGGTGACGGCGCTCCCGCTCTGGCTGATCTTCGCGTTCCAGCCGCTGGTGACCTTCTGGTTTCCGGCGTACGACCACTTCACCGACCAGTTCGACTTGGCGGCAGCGCTGTTGGTGATGGTGACGGCGGCGGTGAAGCCGGTGGCCCACTGGTTCTGCACCTTGTAGTCCACCGTGCAGGGGACCGAGGCGGTGGCGGCACCGGCCGGTGCCGTGAGGAGCGCAGCACCTGAGCTTCCGGTGAGCAGCGCGAGTGCGGCGAGCAGTGAGGTCCTGGTACGACTCATGAGTGTGGGTTCCTTCTCCTTCGGGATCCTTCTACCGATCACGGCCGCGCAGGCGGTCGCGCGGTCCGATGCCGTACGGGGTGGGCTTACCGTCGTGGTTCGAGACCGGGGACCGGCCGCAGCAGCGGTGCCCGGGTGTTCCCTCTCCAGCCCGGATAGGACGGACTGCGGTCGCCGAACCACTTCATGACCTGGCCGGTGACGCCGTGCGAGGAGGTGCTCTCACCGATCTCCCCGGCCACCAGGAGCAGTTGCGCGGCTGCGGGATCGAGCAGGGACGTCTGCCGGCTCTCGTCGGTGCAGGTGTCGGTACAGGCATTGAAGTTGTGGACGCGCCGGGGGCGACCGGATGGCGCAGGTCGGTGGGCTGCAGCCACCACGCGGCCGTTCTCGCACCTGCCGGCGACCGATACCCGGGCTGACAGCACGGACTGAATGTCCGGAATCGACTGCCGGCAGCCGGCGGGCACGTCGGAGCGGCCTGCCGAGATGCCGGCGTACCTGCCGCAGGTACGGTGCAGATCGATGACCCGGGTCATGCCGTGCGACTCGACGGGAGCCACGAGGCTGTTGTCGGCGGCGGCCTGTCCGCGCTCCCGTGGTCCGGTCTGTCGTCGGACAGGCCGTGTCGAAGCACCTCGCTGCCGGTCGGCTCCAAGCCCTCGGTCGTGGCGGCCACCGGCGTGCCGGACCGGGGCCAGACGGCGTTCCGGTCCTGGGTGAGCGTCCGACTGTCGGCGAAGATCGAACGGCGATGTCCGACCGTGCGGCGTGACGGACCCGTCGGTACTACCTACTGAAACGTGGAAGCCGTTGTCCCGCTGATCGTCGACGGTGTGCTCCCTCGGCCGAGGACGCGTTGCTCCCCGGGCCAAGACCATCGGGACGACCGTGGTGGCGACGAGCGCGTCGGCGCCCGCAGCGGCTAAGAGTATCGAAGGTGGGGGGTGTCGCATGAGCGACTCCTTGCAGTTGAGCGCGCCGTGACCGGCGCGCCGCCTGATTGGAATCGCTCCCACTGGTGCGAAGGACGGTAGCGCCCAGTGGCGCGGTTGCCCAGGGGGCTGCCGAAACTTTCGTTGAACTGAACCGTTCTGAGCCTTCGAGTCTTCAAGCGTCTTGACCGCCATTGCCCGCATCCCCATTATGGGAGCGCTCCCACTGGCCAAGACTTGTCCTTCCCCGAGCCGCATAGCCGCTAGGAGGAACCAGTTCATGGATCCCGGACGCAAACGCAAAGCCGTTCGGCGGGTGTGGACCGCCGTGGCAACCGCTTTAGCCCTGCCCCTGTCGTTGCTGGCCACGGGTTCGGCTCCCGCTCAGGCGGCCGCACTTCGGTGCAGCGTCGACTACAAGACGAACGACTGGGGCTCCGGCTTCACCGCCGACCTGACGATCACCAACCGCGGCACGGACGTCATCGACGGCTGGACCCTGACCTACAGCTACGCGGGCAATCAGAAGCTGAGCAACGGCTGGAACGGCACCTGGTCACAGTCCGGCCAGTCCATCACCGTGAAGGACGCCGGCTACAACGGGAGGATCGCCGCCGGCGCCGCCGTTTCGACCGGCGCGCAGTTCAGCTACAGCGGCTCCAATGCCGCCCCCACGAACTTCGCGATCAACGGCACCAGTTGCACCGGCGCCCATCAACCCCCGATCACGGTGCTGACCAGCCCGGCAGCGGGTGCGGTGTACTCGCAGGGCGACGCCGTTCCGCTCGCGGCCACCGCCGCGGCCGCGGACGACGCCGCCATCAGCAAGGTGGAGTTCTACGACGACACCACACTGCTGGGCACGGACACGACGGCGCCGTACTCGCTCTCGGTCTCAAGCTTGACCGTGGGCAGTCATTCGCTCGTCGCAAAGGCCTACGACAGCCTGGGCGCGTCGGCGTCGTCCACGCCAGTCGGCATCATGGTCGCCTCTGGGCCCACGGTGGTCGCCACGCCCACCCAACTGGGCGTCCAGCAGGGCAAGACGGGCACGTACGAGGTGAAGCTGTCGAAGCAGCCGAGCGCGAACGTGACGGTGGCGACCGCTCGTGCGAGCGGTAACTCAGGTCTGTCGGTGACCGGTGGCGCCTCGCTCACCTTCACTCCCTCGAACTGGAACACGGCCCAGAAGGTGACCATCACCGCCGCCTCCTCGGGTACCGGCGCGGCGACCTTCGAGTCGACGGCCAACGGCCACGCGAAGGCCTCGGTCACCGTGACGCAGCTGGGAGCGACGAAGGACTACGACGCGCGCTTCCTGGAGCTGTACGGGAAGATCACCAACCCGGCGAACGGCTACTTCTCCCCCGAGGGCATCCCCTACCACTCGGTGGAGACGCTGATCGTCGAGGCGCCGGACCACGGCCACGAGACCACCTCGGAGACCTACAGCTACCTGCTGTGGCTCCAGGCCATGTACGGCAAGGTGACCGGCGACTGGTCCAAGTTCAACGGAGCCTGGGAGATCATGGAGAAGTACATGATCCCCACTCACGCCGACCAGCCGACCAACTCCTTCTACAACGCGTCCAAGCCAGCCACCTACGCGCCCGAGCACGACACCCCGAACGAGTACCCGGCCAAGCTCGACCCGTCCGCCGCGGCCGGCTCGGACCCGATCGCGGCCGAATTGAAGAGCGCGTACGGCACGGACGACGTCTACGGCATGCACTGGCTGCAGGACGTCGACAACGTCTACGGCTACGGCAACTCGCCCGGCAAGTGCGAGGCGGGCCCCTCGGACACCGGACCGTCCTACATCAACACCTTCCAGCGCGGACCGCAGGAATCGGTGTGGGAGACCGTCCCGCAACCCACCTGTGACGCCTTCAAGTACGGCGGCAAGAACGGCTACCTGGACCTGTTCACAGGTGACGCCTCCTACGCCAAGCAGTGGAAGTTCACCAACGCGCCGGACGCCGACGCCCGGGCCGTGCAGGCCGCCTACTGGGCGGACCTGTGGGCGAAGGAGCAGGGCAAGGGCGGGGACGTCTCCGCGACGGTCGGCAAGGCCGCCAAGATGGGCGACTACCTGCGCTACGCCATGTTCGACAAGTACTTCAAGAAGATCGGCAACTGTGTCGGGCCCTCGGCCTGCCCGGCGGGCACGGGCAAGGACGCCTCGCACTACCTGCTCTCCTGGTACTACGCCTGGGGCGGCGCCACCGACACCTCGGCCGGTTGGGCCTGGCGCATCGGCTCCAGCCACGCCCACGGCGGCTACCAGAACCCCTTCGCGGCCTACGCGCTCGGCAACTACGCGCCGCTGAAGCCCAAGTCGGCGACGGGCGCTGCCGACTGGGCCAAGTCCATGGAACGGCAGTTGGAGTTCTACCGCTGGCTGCAGTCGAGCGAGGGTGCCATCGCCGGCGGCGCGACCAACAGCTGGGCGGGCCGGTACGCCACCCCGCCCGCCGGGAAGTCGACGTTCTACGGCATGTACTACGACGAGAAGCCCGTGTACCACGACCCGCCGTCCAACCAGTGGTTCGGCTTCCAGGCGTGGTCCATGGAGCGCGTCGCCGAGCTGTACCAGCAGACGGGCAACGCGCAGGCCAAGACGGTCCTGGACAAGTGGGTCGACTGGGCGCTGTCCAAGACCACGTTCAACCCGGACGGCACCTTCCGGATCCCGTCGACGCTCCAGTGGTCGGGCCAGCCCGACACCTGGAACGCCTCCAGCCCCGGCGCCAACAACGGGCTTCACGTCACCGTCGCCGACTACACCAACGACGTCGGTGTGGCCGCCGCGTACGCCAAGACCCTGACGTACTACGCCGACCGCTCCGGTGACACCGAGGCCGCTGCGGCGGCGAAGAAGCTGCTGGACGGCATGTGGGACAACCACCAGGACGATCTGGGCATCGCTGTCCCGGAGACCCGCGCCGACTACAACCGCTTCGACGACAGGATCTACGTCCCGAGCGGCTGGACCGGCACGATGCCGAACGGTGACGCGATCAACTCGTCGTCGACGTTCGACTCGATCCGCTCGTTCTACGAGGACGACCCGGCCTGGTCGAAGATCGAGGCATATCTCGCGGGCGGCGCGGCGCCGTCGTTCACGTATCACCGGTTCTGGGCCCAGGCGGACATCGCCCTGGCCATGGGCTCGTACGCGGAACTCCTCGAGTAGCCCCCCGCTGAGGCCGCGTGCGCGACCCCGTCACCAGGAGACGGGGTCACCCGCCGGGCGGCCCCCGCACACAAGGGCCGCCCGGCAACCACCCGTTTCGCCGCCGAACGCGCCTGTCGGCCGTAAGTGGGGAGAGGCACCAAGGAAGCTTGCCGGCCTGTGGCCCGCGGTGCCTCCGCCGCGGACAGCATCGGACGGGACGGCACGGACGAGATCCGGCCGGAACAACCCGTCGCAGGACGAGAGCGCGCATCACAGGGCCGTCAAGTTGCCTTCCGCCAGCATGACCTGCGGCTTTAGGGCCCCCTCGTGAGGCACGCTTTCTCCATCTTGTCAGGTTCATGATCCTCTCCTACAGTCCTTGCGAGAAGGGAATGGGAGCGCTCCCAAACAGTGGCGCTCTTCTCCCTCTCTCCCCCACGTCCATTGCGGAGGAGCCGCATGCAACCATCACGCCACCACGCCCGCGGAGTACGCGCCCTGTCCGGTGCGCTTCTCACCTCACTCGCCGCGCTGGCAGCGCTGCTCACCGGCACTTCGACGTCGCACGCCGACACAACGATCTGCGAGCAATTCGGCTCCACCACCATCCAGGGCCGTTACGTCGTGCAGAACAACCGCTGGGGGATCAGCCAGCCCCAGTGCATCACCGTCACGGACTCGGGCTTCAGAGTTGCCCAAGCCGACGGTTCGGTCCCGACGAACGGCGCCCCGAAGTCCTACCCGTCCGTGTACAACGGCTGCCATTACACCAACTGCTCCCCCGGCACGAAGCTCCCGGCGCGACTGAGCACCATCGCCGACGCGCCCACGAGCATCTCCTACGGCTACGTGGGCGGCGACGCCTCCTACAACGCCTCGTACGACATCTGGCTGGACCCGACACCCCGCACCGACGGCGTGAACCGGACCGAGATCATGATCTGGTTCAACAAGGTGGGCCCGATCCAGCCCATCGGCTCCCAGGTCGGCACCGCCACCGTGGGCGGACGTACCTGGCAGGTGTGGTCGGGCAGCAACGGCTCCAACGACGTGCTGTCCTTCGTCGCGCCGTCTGCGATCGACAACTGGAGCTTCGACGCGATGGACTTCGTACGGCAAGCCGTCTCCCGCGGGCTCGCCCAGAACGACTGGTACCTGACGAGCGTTCAGGCCGGCTTCGAGCCCTGGAGGAACGGCGCCGGACTGGCGGTCAACTCCTTCTCCTCAACCGTCAACCTCGGTGGCGGCTCCCCCGGCGGTCCCGGCACTCCCAGCGGACCCGCGGCCTGCAAGGTGGCCTACGGCACCAGCGTGTGGCAGGGCGGCTACACCGCCGATGTCACCTTGACCAATACGGGCTCCTCGCCCGTCAACGGCTGGAATCTCGCGTTCACGCTGCCCGCGGGGCAAACGATCACCAGCACGTGGAACGCCGGGATCTCTCCGTCGTCGGGGGCGGTCAAGGCCGGCAACCTGACGTACAACGCGTCCCTTGCACCCGGTGACCGGGTTTCCTTCGGCTTCCAGGCCTCCTACAGCGGCAGTTTCGCCAAGCCGTCCGACTTCAGTCTGAACGGCACTTCCTGCACCACGGCTTGACGTCTTCAGGATGCCCACCCGACCGGGACACCGGCCGACCACCCCATTGCCGAGCACACACCGGACCCGAGTCGCCCATGCCCACCCGGGACCCGCCCTCCAGGCTCGCGCTGGAGGGCGGGTCCCGCCTTTGTCACGAAGCATCTGTCTCCGGCTGGTCGAGTCCATCCCACCCACGCACCCAGCGCCGCAGGTTCGAAGCACCTGAACGCGACGACGTGCAGAGCGCAATCACATATGAACGAGGCGAACCAGACGTCCTCTCGGCCCACGGAGCGCAGGTCACGCCTGGAAGCCGTGTGCCCGGTTCCTTCGCCACGTAAGATCGGATGATCTCGTGGGGGAGGTGGTCATGGGCAGGCGACGCCCCGGTACGCCAACACTGGAAGAGGTGGCCGCTCGCGCGGGGGTGGGGCGGGGCACGGTCTCCCGGGTCATCAACAACGCGGCCGGCGTGAAGGAGTCGACGCGCGAAGTCGTGCAGCGAGCCATCGAGGAACTGGGGTACGTGCCCAATCTCGCGGCCCGCTCCCTGGCCGGGCAGCGCACCGATGCCGTTGCTCTCGTTCTGACGGAGCCCGACTGGAGGGTGTTCGCCGAGCCGTTCTTCTCGGAGATCGTCGGCTCGCTCGGGGACGCGCTGACGCACACCGGGATGCAACTGATGCTGACCCTGGTCCGCTCGGACACCGAACGCAAGCGCTTTTTGGAGTACGCCCGCGGCGGCCGGGTCGACGGGGTCCTGCTGCTGTCCGTGCACGCGGGAGACCGGCTGCCGGACATGCTTGCGGAGGCACGGTTGCCGACCGTGATGCTGGGGCGCCGCTCGGGCGACGAATATGTCAGTTACGTGGACGCCGACAACGTGGGCGGTGCCCGCAGCGCCGTCTCCCATCTGCTGGCACGGGGCCGCAGAGAGATCGCCACCATCGCGGGGCCGTTGGACATGTACGTCGCCCAGTGCCGGCTGCGGGGCTATCAGGATGCTCTGGCGCTGGCCGGCCTGACCTACGAGGAGTCCTTGGTCGCGGAGGGCGACTTCACGGAGGAGAGCGGGCGCCGCGCCATGGCGGAACTGCTCGCACGGCACCCGGAGATCGACGGTGTACTCGCCGCGTCGGACACCACGGCGGTAGGGGCGCTTCATGCATTGCGTGCGGCAGGGCGTCGGGTACCGGAGGACGTCGCAGTGATCGGTTTCGACGACTTTCCACTGGCTCAGCGCACCGAGCCACGCCTGACCACGGTGCGTCAGCCGCTGGAGGATATGGGGCGGGCCATGATCCGGCTGCTGCTGGAGGACATGGAGGAGCCGTCGGTGGCCTACCGCCACGTCATCCTCCGCACGGAGCTGCAGGTCCGTGATTCCGCCTGAAGGGCGTCGGCGCCCGCCCGGTGACCCGAACGGAGATCTTCCAAAGGCTTTGGGAGCGCTCCCGATCGCAGCGTCGTGCTGGGCGGTCCACCGCTTCGGGTGCACCGCCCGCCAGGCACCTGCTGCCACCCGGTCCTGCCGCTGCGGAGGTGTGACGGTGGCACCGGAGAACGCGGTGCCACCGCGCTGGTCGCGCCATGCACGGCGGATCGGGTCCGGCTGCTTCCGAGAGCTGGTCGTCTTCAGCAGAAAGCCAACTTCGCAACCGGCGGAACGCTACCGGGACATGCTCACCTCCCTGGAGCTGCCACTGACCGCGGAGCGGGATCTGCCCGAGGGAGCGGTCCGTTTCCAGACCTTGTCCGAGTGATCACATCGCTCGGTCAGACCTCGTCACGCAGGCGGGCAAGCCCGCCGAGAAGGAGTTCGAGGCCGAAGGAGAACTCCTCCTCGATCGGCACCGGCATCACCCCGGCAACGGCGACGGTGGCCGGGAACAGGTCCGGATCCACGCTCTGGAAGACGGCCGCCGACTGTGTGTCGTCGGGCTGTCCCGCACCGCCGTGTCCGTTGACCTGCACGGCGAACCCGAGGACGTAGCGGCCCACAGTCGCGTACGCGTACGCGGCGGCTCTCGGCGGGAAGCCACTGTCGAGCAACACCGCGAGACAGCGCTCCCGCAGTGCCATGGCGTTCGGCCCCAAGGGAATCCGCTCAACCACCAGCCGCGCCGCGTTCCGGTGCCGGGCCAAGGCATCGAACATGGCCTGTGCGACCGTCCGCAGCGCCCGCTCCCAGCCCATCGCGAGGAGTTCGTCGCCGTTCAGCTCCACGACGCCGAACATGCGGTCCACGACATGAGCGACCAGAGCCGCCCGGTTGTCGAAGTGCCGGTACAGCGTCGCCGTGCCCGAGCCCAGACGCTGGGCCAGCGTCCGCATCGACAGAGCGTCGGGGCCCTCCTCGTCCACGATCCGCAGTGCCGTGGCGACGATGCGCTCCAACGGCACCGGCGGCCGCCCCGGAGAACGCCGAGCCGATGCCGCGCCCGCTCGCGCAGGACCAGGTTCCGCCACGGTACGTCCACCTCCTCGAATCGAACAGCACCATAACAGCAACACCGTAGCCGATATGAGGTCGCAGGTCGGACGAGACGCGTGATCATTCTCCCAGCTCCCGGCGCAGATAGAGGTTGGTGAAGCGCCGGTCGGGGTCGAGTCGGTCGGGCAGCGCCGTGAACTCGTCGAAGCGGGGGTGGAGCGCGGCGAAATGTTCGGCGTCGCGAGTGTTGAGTTTGCCCCAGTGCGGGCGCCCCTCATGGGCGACGAAGATGCGCTCCGCCCGCGTGAAGTACTTCTGGGCCAGCATGCAGTCCCTGCCTACGACACCACGACGAACTCGACGGGCAGGCCATGAAACGCACTTGACGCTACCTCGTGCGGAGAACCGAGCGCACGGGCCTTGACAGTCTCTCGCGCGACGTCGAACAATTCCCGCTGCAAGCACGCTGATGAAACGATTCAAAACATCGCGTCCCGCAGACCTCTCTCATCCTCGGCCTCCAGGACGCCCCCTCCTCACCATCACCGCACATCGCCAGCGGGAGCCCGTATGTCCTCTGTAACGCGTCGGTCTGTCCTGCGCTCGGCCATAGCCGTGGCACTCACGCCCACCCTCGGCTCGGTGCTTCTACCGGGGCTCGCTCCCGCGGCGTCGGCCGCCGTCTCCTGGACCGCGAAGTGGATCTGGGCCCCGTCCAGCTCGGCGAACCAGTGGGTGGCGTTCCGTAGATCGTTCAGCCTGGGCTCCGCGCCGTCCAAGGCGGTGACGCAGATCGCGGCGGACTCCAAGTACTGGCTGTGGGTCAACGGCACGCTCGTCGTCTTCGACGGGCAGCTCAAGCGCGGCCCCAGCCGCACCGGCACCTACTACGACGAGATCGACCTCGCTCCGTACCTGAAGAGCGGCAGCAACACGGTGGCGCTGCTGGTGTGGTACTTCGGCAAGCAGGGCTTCTCGCACAGCAGCAGCGGCAAGGGCGGTCTGCTGTTCCAGTCCGACATCACCGCCGGTTCCACCACCACCCGGGTCGTCAGCGACACCAGCTGGAAGCACACCGTCCACCCCGGCTACTCCAACAACACCAGCGGAACCCAGGTCAACTTCCGCCTGCCCGAGTCGAACATCTACTACGACGCCCGCAACGCCACCGCTGTGACCGCCTGGGAGTCGGCCGGCTTCGACGACAGCGCGTGGAGTGCCCCCACCGACTTCGGAGCCGCCGGCGCCGCGCCCTGGAACGGGCTCGTCCAGCGGCCGGTCCCGCAGTTCCGGTACTCGGGCCTGAAGTCCTACGGCAACGCGTCGTCGTTGCCGTCCACGGGACAGGGCGCCACCGCCATCACGGCCACCTTGCCCTCGAACCTCCAGGTCACGCCCTATCTGAAGGTGAACGCTCCGGCCGGCGCGGTGATCGGCATGCAGACCGACCACTACGCCGACGGCGATGGCCTGACCGGCCTCACACCCGGGGCGGAAAACAACATTCGCGCCACCTACGTCTGCGCGGGCGGGATTCAGGAGTTCGAGGCGCTGGCCTGGATGAGCGGCACGGCGATGAAGTACACGATCCCCGCGGGCGTCACCATCCTGGATCTGAAGTATCGGGAGTCCGGCTACGACACCGACTTCGCAGGCTCCTTCAGCAGCAACGAGGCATTCCTCGACACCCTGTGGGGCAAAGCGGCCCGCACGATGTACGTCAACATGCGCGACACCTACATGGACTGCCCCACCCGCGAGCGCGCCCAGTGGTGGGGCGATGTGGTCAACCAGCTCAAGGAAGGCTTCTACACCTTCGACACCCGCTCCCACGCCCTCGGCGCCAAGGCCATCGCCGAGCTGACCGCCTGGCAGAAGCCGGGCGGCGTGCTCTACTCGCCGATGCCGTCCACCATCTGGACCGCGGAGCTGCCCGTCCAGATGCTCGCCTCGGTGTGGGCCTTCGGTACGTACCACCTCTACACGGGCAGCTCCGACGCGGTCTCCGGCACCTACCCGGCGGTGAAGGCGTACCTGAACCTGTGGAGCCTGGACTCGGCCGGGCTGGTCAACCACCGCGCCGGGGACTGGGACTGGGAGGACTGGGGCACCAACATCGACGCCCGCCTCCTGGACAACTGCTGGTACTACCTGGCTCTCGACACGGCCATCACCCTCGCCCGCCTCAGCGGCAACAGCGGCGACGTCGCCTTCTGGCAGGCCAAGCGCGACAGCATCGAGGCCAACTTCGACCGCGTTCTGTGGGACACCTCCAAGAACGAGTACCGCTCACCCGGCTACACCAAGGACACCGACGACCGCGGCAACGCACTCGCCGTCGTCGCCGGCCTCGCACCCGCCTCCCGCCACCGGGCGGTCACCGAGGTGCTGCGCACCCACCTCAACGCCAGCCCCTACATGGAGTTCTACGTCCTGGAAGCGCTCTACCTCATGGGCGCGGCCACCGTCGCAGAGGAGCGGATGCGTAACCGCTACGCCGCCCAGGTCGCCGACCCCGCCTGCTACACCCTGTGGGAGATATGGGACAAGTCGGGTGGAACCGACAACCACGCCTGGAACGGCGGCCCCCTGTACGCACTGTCCGCCTACGCCGCCGGTGTCCGCCCCACCAAGCCCGGCTGGACCACGTACGACGTCGTCCCGCAGACCGGCACGCTCACGCAGATCAACACGGTGACACCGACCGTCAAGGGCAACGTCCGCGTCGGCATCACCCGCGACGGCACCCAGGTGACGCTGACCCTGACCTCCCCGAGCGGCACGACCGCGCGAGTGGGGGTGCCGACCTATGGCGGCTCCTCGCCGGTCATCAAGGCGAACGGCACCACCGTCTTCACGGGCGGCTCCGCCACCGGCAGCGTCTCCGGCCTCGGTTACGCGGGCAAGGACTCCTCGTACGTCTACCTCACCCTTCAACCGGGCAGTTGGACGTTCACGGTCAGCGGCGCCGGCCGTCTCGACAACCTCGCTCTGGGGCGGCCCGTCACCAGCAACAGCAGCCTGGAGAACAGCGACTGGGGCAAGAACCGGCTCACCGACGGCAAGCTCACCAGCGTGACCGGCGCCAAGGGCTGCACCAGCATCGACTTCCCCTCCGCCGACGTCAGTGCCAACCCGGTCTGGGTCGAGATCGACCTCGGCACCGACACGGACCTCGACGCCGTGCGCCTCTTCCCCCGCACGGACACCCCGGCGGTCGGCGGAGGCACCGCGGGCTTCCCCGTCGACTTCACGATCCAGGTCCGGGCCGACAGCGCCACCGCGTACACCACGGTCCGCACGGTCACGGCCGAGCCCAACCCGGGCGGGCTGGTGCAGACGTACGGCTTCAAGACCACCACCGCCCGTTACGTACGCCTCCAGGCCACCAAACTCGGTACGCCCCCCGTGGACGAGACCACCAAGTACCGCCTTCAACTCGCCGAACTCACCGTCCCCACCGCCGCGACCACCGTCACCGCCAACTACACGCTGGAGAACGGCGACTGGGGCAAGACCCGTGTGCTCGACGGCTCCACCACCAGCGTGACCGGCTCCAGGGGCTTCACCAGCATCGACTTCCCCTCCGCCGACGTCACCGCCAGCCCGGTCTGGATCGAGATCGACCTCGGCGCCGACCGGTCCATCGGCTCCGTCACCCTCCACCCCCGCACCGACACCGGCGCGGTCGGCGGAGGCACCGCGGGCTTCCCCGTCGACTTCACCATCCAGACCCGCCCCGATGGAGCCGGCACCTACACCACCGCCCGCACCGTCACCGCCGAACCCAACCCGGGCGGAGCCGCTCGAACCTACGCCCTCACGTCCGCCACCGGCCGCTACGTACGCCTGAAGGTCTCGAAACTCGGCAAGCCCGCCTCGGACGAGACCACGAGGTACCGCCTCCAACTCGCCGAGATCCGTATCAAGTAGCAGGTCATCCCGAAACATGCGGCGGTGAGGTCCTTCACCACGACATCACCGCCGCGGAATGGGTCGAGTGGTTCAACGACCAGCGTCTCCACACCGCGATCGGGCACATCCCGCCCCACGAGCACGAGATCTACCACCACGCTCAACACCAGCCCCGACCGACGGCTGGAGTCGACCTATGGAGCATCCACCGATCCCGGAGCGCTTCACCCACCCCTACCGGATCACCTCGCTGCCCTCGGCGTCGAGAGCGCCGAAGGTGCGGAGGGTGCCGAGGGTGCGGAGGGTGCCGAGGGTGCCGAGGGTGCCGAGGGTGCCGAGGGTGCCGACCGGATCGTGCTGCGCACCGCCGGAGTTCGCGCATTTACGGCCGCAGAGAGAAAGGTTTCCTCTCCCTCACCGACGCCCAGGACTCCGACGCCGCCGTCCACTGCGATCTGTTCGACTGGGACCTGGGTGCTCGCCCTCCGTTCCGCCGCCACGCTTCCCTGCGCGACGCGGACCAGCCCCTCGCGGCCGGCGGCGACCAGCCCGGGGAGTGGGGGCGCCAACAAGACCTTCAGCCTCGAACCCGCAGAGGGCGGGTGCGAGTTGCTGCGCGACATGCTCACCGGCGGCCGGGCGCAGGCCGAGCCGGACACCGGCAGCCTCGTGTCCACCGCGCAGGCTCCCGAGCGGGCGGTCCGCACCGCCCGGTACGTCACCTGCGCCCTCCAGGGCTGAGTCCTGTCGCTTGAATCAGGCCGGCTGTGAGGTGCGGTGCCTTCCGGCCGACCGCAGCGGAGCCCGCGACACCGGGCTGATCCGCCTGATACGAGCTCCCAAGCTCCGCAGGACAGGACGCCGGACGAGCTCACCGGCTCGTTGGCGCTCCCATCGCGAGGAGTCCGTTGACCACGAGCGTCGCCAGCGCCTCCGCTGTCTCCGTGAGCTGCTGCGACGAGGCGGGCTCGGGTCGGCCAAGGCGCCGCGCCAGAGGGCCCTCGACCATTCCCGCGACGGGCGGAATGACAGCGAAGAACAGCACGTCCATAGGGACGGGCGCCATGCGTCCGGAGGCGACGAGCCGCTCGATGCTCGGCGTCATGAGCCGCAGAGTCGGAGCGATGTGGCGCTCGTACAAGTAGTCCAACCGTTCGGTGTCCCGGGACGACTCGTCGACGAAGACGCGTCCGATCAACGGCGTGTCTGCCGCGGCGCGGTAGAAGCCGGTGACGATCTTGCGCAGCCGCTCGGCGTCGTCGACTCCGGAATCCGCCTGTGGCAGGTGCTCCAGTTGCGGCCCCAGCGCATGGTCCATCACCGCCCGCCAGAAGGCCGCCTTCGACCCGTACCGGTCGTTGATGAAGTTATGGCTGACGCCCAGACGGCGGGCCAGTTCACGCGCGGAGGCACGGTCGTAGCCCAGCTCCGCGAAGGCCTCGAGGCCTCGCTGGAGGATGCTCTCCTCCCCGGGCACCGCGGGAGTGCCGGCACCGGGGCGTCCCGGCCGCCTGCCGGACTCGGTTCGTACTCCCATCACAGCCTCCATGACTGCTGGTTCGTGCCTGCGCGGTGTGTACCTCACAGGTGTCCTTCGCCGATGAGTCTCGCGCTCTTCCCGAAGAGCCCGCGCCTCGGCTGCCTGCGAGGGCTGCCCGCAGCCCGGCTCCGGGCCCACGAGAAGAGCTTACTTGACACCCGTCAGATCGGCACTAATCTGACAGGTGTCAGAGAGCGTCTGCGACGGACACCCCACCTTCCCGACCGGCTCGGGGAACTGCGCGCGCCCGACGCCCCGGTCGCGCCTTCTCGGAAGTGAGAGCCGCATGACCGCGAACCACACCCCCCACACACCCACCGAACGAGTGATCGACCTGGAAGCGGTGGGCCGTCGGCCCTCCGTGGAGGCCGACCGCATGGCCCCGCTGCTCACCGCCGGGGATCCACTCGCCGACGCCGTCATCGCCGAACTGGACCTCCACGGCCCCAAGGCACGGCAGGCACTCGACGCCGGTCTGAGGAAAGGGCTGGCAGGTCTCGACGAGCGGCCCCCGGACGCCGTCGCCGCACTGCTGAAGCACGTGGAGACGACCCCTTCCTGGGTCGACCCCCTGATGCTCCACCGTGGCGATGTCGTGAGCCTGTCCATCCCGCCCATGTGGTTCAGTCTCTGCGCGATCACCAGTGCGCTCGCCCACACCTACGCTTCCCCGGCCACCGCCCGGCTGTTGATGCGAACCGACAGGCCCACGCCGACCGTTTCGCGCCGGCTCTCGGAGGACGGGGTGTGGGTGAGGCAGACCATCCGGCCGGGCGGGCTGCTGCGCGGAGAGCCCGGGTACGTGGCCACCGTCGAGGCCCGGCTGCGCCACGCCCGCCTGCGGGCCACGGCCCTCACCGACTGGGACTCGGGCGTCCCGGGTCTGCCGATCGGCCGGCTCGACATGGCACGCACCTGGCTCGGCTTCACCCTCATCGCCCACCGGTCCCTGGCAGCCGTCGGCATCGACATCACGTCCGAGGAGGAGCGCCACCTCTACCGGTACTGGTCGTACGTCGCCCATCTCCTGGGGCTTGACGAGATCCTGTGCAAGCCCGTCGTCGACCACGCCGGCGCCCGCCACCTGCAGGACCTGCTGGAGGCCATCACTCCTGCGCCCGACGACACTTCACGCACCGCTACCGCTGCCGTGATCGGCACGCAGGCCCACGCGACGTCTCACGCCCCGGGCGCGGTCCTGTCCGAGGACGCACTGCGCGACCTCATCCAGGGCTTGCTCCGGCGGTCCCTCGGGAACTCTGCGGCAGATCGCCTGGGCATCCCCGAGGCCCCGGCCGTAACCGACCTCATGCCGCTGATCAGCACCTTGAACCGCCAGGCCCGGTACTGGCAGACCTTCTCCCCCGCCTTGGCCCAGGCAGCTCGCCTGGAGGCCGCCGAAGAGCCCGGACCCGGATCCGAACCGGTCGCGGCAGTTCTTCCCCTCGGTGTCGCCTTCCAGCGCCGCACAGGCGTCCGCCGCTCAGGTACGCCGGCGGCCTGACGGCTACGCGATCACCGACCGCATCACGTGACGAGCTCCGACGAAGCAGCCGTCCGCATAGCACCACCGCACCTTCATGTCCCTCGACCACTTCGTCTGGAGACCTCGTCATGTCCCAAACCTCCATCGACAGGCCGGACACGGCCACCGTGTCCCCGCCCCCGCCCAGCCACGCACCACCTCGCCATCGCTGGTGGATCCTCGTCGTCATCGGCGTGGCCCAGCTCATGGTGGTCCTCGACGCGACCATCGTGAACATCGCCCTGCCCTCGGCACAGAAGGACCTGGGCTTCTCCGACGGCGACCGGCAGTGGGTCGTCACCGCCTACGCCCTCGCCTTCGGCAGCCTGCTGCTGCTCGGCGGACGCATAGCCGACCTCTTCGGCCGCAAGATCACCTTCCTGATCGGGCTGGTCGGCTTCGCCGGGGCCTCCGCCCTGGGCGGCGCCGCGGGCAGCTTCGAGATGCTGGTCGCCGCGCGCGCCGGCCAGGGCCTGTTCGGCGCCCTCCTCGCCCCGACCGCGCTGTCACTGCTGACCACGACCTTCACCGACCCCAAGGAGCGCGCGAAGGCCTTCGGCGTCTACGGCGCCATCGCCGGCGCTGGCGGTGCCATCGGCCTGCTGCTCGGCGGTGTGCTCACCGAGCACCTCGACTGGCGCTGGACTCTCTACGTCAACCTCGTCTTCGCCGGTGCCGCGTTCATCGGCGGCGCCCTCCTGCTGCGTCGTTCCGTCCGCGACAAGACCGCGAGCCTCGACATCCCCGGCGCCGTCCTCGTCGGCGGCGGCTTGTTCAGTCTGGTCTACGGCTTCGCCAACGCCGAGAGTCATGACTGGAGTTCGCCGCAGACCTGGGGATGGCTGGCCGCCGGGGCCATCCTGCTCGCCGCGTTCACCGTGTGGCAGACCAGGTCCTCCCACCCCCTGCTGCCTCTGCGCGTGCTGCTCGACCGCAACCGCGGTGCCTCCTTCGTCGCCGTGCTGATCAGCGGCGCCGGCATGTTCGGCGTGTTCCTCTTCCTCACCTACTACCTGCAGCAGAGCCTCGGTTACACGCCCATCCAGACGGGACTGGCCTTCCTGCCCATGTCCGGCGCGCTCATGATCACCGCCACCCTCGCCACCAGCGTGCTGGTCCCCCGCATCGGTCCCAAGCCGGTGGTCCCGCTCGGCATGGGCCTGGCCGCCGTCGGCATGGCCTGGATGACCACCCTCGACCTCAACAGCTCCTACGTCACGGACGTCCTGCCGACACTGATCGTCACGGGACTCGGCCTCGGCCTGGTGATGCCGCCGGCCATGGCCCTGGCCACCGAAGGCGTGGACATCGAGCACTCCGGGGTCGCCTCCGCCACCGTCAACGCCATGCAGCAGGTAGGCGGCTCGATCGGCACCGCCCTGCTCAACACCCTCGCCACCAGCGCCGCCACCGATTACCTGGCCGGCAAGGACCCCAGGGACCCCGCCGTGCAGGCCCACTCAGGCCTGGAGGCCTACTCCACCGCCTACTGGTGGTCGGCGGTCTTCTTCGCCGTCGGCCTGGTCATCAGCGTCGTCCTCTACCGGCGCGGCGTACCGGAGCAGAACCCCGACGCCGTCCCCGTCGTGCACATGTGACGGCCGAGCAGGGGCGGAACCGACCTTCTGCACCGGGTCGGTTCCGCCCCTTCGGCGACCTGGCTTCGCGGTCTGCCGCGGCCGCGCCCAGGAGCGGTCCCCCGGACAGGAGTGCGGTGTCCGGCCGTCGGCGCGCGGCGGGGACGTGAACCGGAGAAGTACGGCACCGGGCGAGACGTCTACAACGAGCTGCAGATGTGGGCCGTCGACGGCACGTGGGAGCGGGTGTTCACCGCCCTGGTGGCCCAGGCCGACGCGGACAAAGAACGTCAGATGGGCCGTGTCCGTGGACTCCACGATCGTGCGCGCTCACCAGCACGCGGCCGGGGCCCGCAAAAAGGGGCCCCGGCCGGGAGCCGGACGACCACGCCATCGGCCGGTCCCGCGGCGGACTGACCACGAAGATCCACGTCGCGGCCGACGGCCGGTGCCGCCAACTGGCGTTCGTCCTCACCAATGGCCAGGCCGGCGACGCACCCGCCTTCACCGAGGTCATGGCCCGCCTGCGCCTTCCCCGCTCTTACGGACGGCCCCGAACCAGGCCGGACCTGGTGATGGCCCGACAAGGCGTACTGCTCCCGCGCGTCTGCGAGCACCTGCGCAGACACCACCCGCACGGTGATTCCGGAACGGGTCGACCAGCAGGCCAACCGGCGGCAGCGCGGACAGGCGGGCGGCAGACCGCCGGCCTTCGACCGAGAGGCGCACCAGTAACGCAACACCGTCGAGCGGCATCTCGGCATCCCCCATGCCACCTTCCATCGCCACTATGCCCACCTGATCGACATTCACTTCCGGCCCCGGATCCCGGGCCCCGCGCCGACTCGCACACGAACCAGCCACAGGCCGCCGCGGCGAAAGAAGGGAACCTTCGCCGGCTGCGGCAGGAGAACACCGACTTGCGCCGAACCCTCGCCTTGCATGAGGAAGCCATCCGCAAGCTCGGGTCCTCGAAAACGACGCCCTGCGCGACGGTGCCACCGTCGTCCCGCTGCCCGCCCGCAGCCGAATTTCCCCACCATCACGGCCCTGACCTGGGCCCATTCGGGTCTTTCCAGCGGGCGAGTGGGGGCGGTCGCGCGTAGATGTGACCGTGTGGCCCTGACTCCCCCGATCGAGCCGATGCTTGCCGAGGGCCGCCGTCAGCTGCCTCCGGAGGAGGCGCCGGCGCGCGACTGGACCGCGGAACAGAAGCTGGACGGCTTTCCGGAGCATCCTCTTCGCTCGCCCCGGCCTGGTCGTGCTGCAGTCCCGTCAGGGCGCGTACCTCACCGGCGCCTTTCCCGACATCGCCGTCCGCGGCCGGCGAGTTGAGCGAGGCGGGGCGCCTGCATTTCGGGGAGTTGCAGCGCCGCGCCCGCCGCCGTGGCCGCGGAGCCATCGAAGCCGCGGCCGAACGCCCCGCCTACCTGATTGCTTTCGACGTCCTAGAGCAAGGGGACACCGAGTTACTCGCCCGGCCCTACCGAGAGGCGCACAATCCTGGAGGATCTTTTCACCGGCTTGGCGTTAACCGCTGTTCCGTTGTGCCCAAGGCCGTCCAACGCGGGCGCGCGTGTCCGAGTCGAAAGCTGAACCGTTCACCTCCCGCCGGTGACCGTGCGCCCGCAGGATCGCCCCTGATGAACTGGAGATCGTCCCGAAACGCGGGAAGGGCCCCAGGGCCGTCCGTGGATGACTCTGGGGCCCCGTTGGTGCCCGTGGCGCTCTCAGCGGCCTCCAGCGCCACCGTGGGCCCCGTGGTGGTCACGCGTTTGTCGTGCTCTCGCGGCATTCGCATGACGGTCGGCGGGGAAGGGTGCTGCCCCTTCTTGGTGCCCTTGGTGATGACGAGCCGGGCGGCGATCTCGCGCAGGCTCAGCTCCTGGCCCGCAGGTGCAGCGCCATGCCGAGCATGTCGTCGTCGGTGACGCTCGCGCCGCCGATCCCCTTACCGAGGTTTTCCTTGACCCACTGGCGGAGGTCGGTCACGGGGATCGCGTGGCGTGCGTTGTAGGTGTCGTCCTTCGCCCACGCGACGCCGCGGCCCTGCGCGAAGACCGCCCGGTACTTCCGCGTCATGTTGTCCGGGTCGGCGGCCAGCTCGTCGAGCAGCGATGGAACCGTCCACACCACACGGCGAAACGGACGCTCCAGCACGGTCTCGAGCGTCTCGGCCAGCTCGCCGTAGGTGATGGTGTCACCGGCGAGGTAGACGATCTCGTTACGGATGCGAGGTTCGGCGAAGAGGATGTCCGCGGTCAGGACGCCGATGTCTTCGGGCGTCGTCACGGTGACCGCCGTCTCGAGACTTCCCAGTGCGTTGACGGTGTCGTTGGGCAGGTCCACCATGCCCGAGCCGGGCTCGAAGAGGTAGTTCATGAACATGCCGGTGGAGATGATGACCCACTCGGTCTGGTCCTGGGACCGGAGCAGGTCACGGACGTCCAGCTGGGAGTCGAAGATGTCCTGCGGGCTCCCTCGGCCGATGACGTCGAAGTCGACGCCGAACTGCCACGGGAAGTACCGCGGAACCCTCGCCTGGAGGGCGGCTTCGGCGACCTTCATCGGGGTTTCGAGGCCGGCGGTGATGCCCGTGCACCCGATGACCGTGTCGTAGTCGGCCAAGAGGGAGGCGAGTTCGTCGACGGTGTTCTTCACGAGGTCCCCTTCGACGATCTTCACGCCCAGGTTCTTGATCTCAGCGACGTCGCGCTGCTTGTCGGGTGCCGTGGACGCGATGGCGCCGGCCCGCAGGAGCACGCTGATGGACGAGCCCTCCACGTCCTTCGCTCGTCGGACGACGTTGCGGATGACGGGCATGCCGAGCTCCCCGGCTCCGATGATGAGGATGTCCCGGGATGTGGGGATCGAGCTGTCGTTGATCATCTGAAGATCGCTCTCGTGTTCGTCTTCCCCCAGCGTGTTCTGGTCGCTGGGTCTCGAGAGTCACCGTAAACTTTGACATCAATGTCAAGGTCAAGTCGGCGACTGACGAGGAGGAACGAGTGATGAAGATCAGTGAGGCCGCCCAAAAGGTAGGAGCACCGGCCCGGATGCTCCGCTATTACGAGCAGCAGGGGCTCATCGAGTCGTCGCGGTCGACCAACGGTTACCGCGACTACTCCGAGGACCAGGTCGAGCATGCCCGTCACGTCCGGGCGCTCGTCGAGGCTGGTCTGTCGACGAGGATGATCAAGATCGTGCTGGACATCGAGGCTCCATCGAACCAGGACGCAGCAGGCGCGTGCACTCAGATCCTGGCAGAGGAACTCGCTCGCGAGCTGCGCGTCGTCGAGAACAGGATCGTGTGCCTGGAGAAGAGCCGAGATGCGGTGATCGACTACCTCCGGCGAACGGGCCACGCAGACCTGCTGAGCCCAGCGTGACTCGCAACCCCCGGCATGGCGGGTGCGGGCGGTGGTCGCAAGTCTGGCTGCGGCGGAGAACAGTCGCAGGCGCATCTTCTTGGACTCCCAGCGGCGGACTTCGCCGTCGAGGGCGAGCATCGGCGGCCATGCGAGCAGGTCCAGGGCGGGGGAGACGATCTCCAGCCAGACCTGGTTCTGGGAGGTGCCGTGCAGGGGGAGGTTGCGCAGTCCGGTGGTGCGGGCGGCGCGGATGCGATCCTCGGCGCGTGCCCTGCGGCGGTGGCGAAGTTCGAGGTCTACGAGCTGGCCGCCGGAGGTGTTCGTGGCGAAGACGGTGAAGCTGTGGCCTGTGCCGCGTCCAGCCCGCTTTTGCGGGCTGTCTCGACCAGCAGCACCCCCGCCGGCGTGGGGGACCACCCCGCTGGAGTCACCCGATACCCGCACACGCGGGTAGGGCCCGCTACGACTCTTCACTTGAAAGGTGCCTCTTGCTCGGCGACATACTGGACCCTCGATAAGCCCTGTCGTCCCAGGTAAAAGGCCCTTTCTGATTCCTGACCATCCGTTGGACAGTCAGCTCCGTGAAGCGCGAGGTCAGAGCTGAAGGGGACAACCTCCGGACCAACCGAACCACCGGTCGATCGCTACGTGGACCGTCACGAGCGGGTGCTCTCTGGCGAGGTAGTCCTTGCCGAGGAAGTGCCTTGAGAGTCGGTCGATGTCGCGAGTCCCTCATCAGGCTTGATCGACACGACGTGTCCCTGGACGGAGACGTGCGTGCCGAAGTCGTCCGCTCCGAGCACGGTCAGTGACACATGGCCGTTGTTTTGCAGGTGTTTCAGGCGGGCGCGGTCGGCGTTCATGCACAGCACGAGAAGGCCGTCATCTTCGATGAGGTACCAGGTCGCCACAGATACTGGGCGGCCTTTCGCCGTGACCGTCGCCATGACGGCCGGATTCGGTTTACGGAGCAAGGCCAGAGCAGCCTCGGGCAGCGGAGCATCAGACATAGATCTATCCCTTCCATGAGACGGGTCCCGTGATGGGGGCCTCCGTCGGATCACATCTCAGACCAACAGCACGGGCCGTCACGCCGCCGCGCGTTCAACCGGCGGCCGGCGCCTCAGTTCCCGCTGGAGGACGGCCGGCGGCTGGTGGGCCACGTCGAGTGTGCCGGTGTCCGTGCCGGGCGGCACGATGGCGTCGATCCGGTCCAGGACGTCGTCCGGGAGGGTGACCTCGGTGCCCGCGAGCAGATCGTCCAGATGCGCCATGGACCGCGGTCCGAGGAGGGCGGAGGTGACACCGGGGTGAGCGAGCACGAAGCCTACGGCCAGATGGGTCAGGGGCATGCCCGCCTCCTCGGCGAGCGGGATGAGCTGTTCGACGGCGTCGAGCCGCCGTTCGTCCTTGAGGTGTGCGAAGTCGTATTTCGAGGTGCGGTGTGTCGCGGCCTGCCGGCCCTTGCGGTAGCGCCCGGTCAGCAGCCCGCCGGCGAGCGGCGACCAGACCAGGGTGCCCATGCCGAACTCCTGCGCCACCGGGAGCACCTCGCGCTCGATGCCCCGGTCGAGGATCGAGTACACCGGCTGCTCGGTACGCGGCCGGGAAAGGCCGCGCCGCTCGGCGACCCAGTGGGCGCGGACGAGGTCGGAGGCCGGCATGGCCGAGGTGCCGAAGGTGCGGATCTTGCCGGCTCGCTGCAGGTCGGTCAGAGCCCCGAGCGTCTCCTCGATGTCGGTGTCGGGGTCCGGGCGGTGAATCTGGTAGATGTCCACATAGTCGGTATCGAGGCGGCGCAACGAGTCCTCCAGCGCGCGCACCAGCCAGCGCCGGGACGCGCCCTGGTGGTTGGGGTCGTCGCTCATCGGCCTGCTGGCCTTGGTCGCGAGGACGACGTCGTCCCGCCGGCCCTTCAGCGCCCGGCCGACGATCTCCTCCGACTCGCCGTGGCCGTACACGTCGGATGTGTCGATGAGGTTGATGCCGGCGTCCAGCGCCCGGTGGATGATGCGGACGCAGTCGGCGTGATCGGAGTTGCCGATGGCCCCGAACATCATCGCGCCGAGAGCATAGGGGCTTACCTTGATCCCGGTCTTGCCGAGGCCGCGGTGACGCATGTTCTCTCCTGTAGAACCGTCTGCGAGGTACAGCAACCAGCCTGCCGGGGGGAAGCCGGACGATGAATACTTGAGAGTCCCGATTTTTTGAGCGAGAGTACGGGTATGGCCACCGACCGACTCTCCGAAGCACTCGATCTGGTCGAGGTCCGCGGTGTCCTCGCGGGCGGCATCGCGGCTCGCGGCGGATGGTGGAGCCGCGCACCGCTCTCCGACCCGGTCAAGTTCTTCGCGCTCGTCAGCGGTCGGGCCCGCCTGGCCACCGACGGGATCGACGAACCGGTCGACCTCGTGGCGGGTGACGTGGCGATCCTCACCGGGCGCTCCTGGGTCGCATTCGAGGCCGGTGCGGAACCCCGCCAGGAGGTGCAGCCGGAATCCGACTTCTCCACCGACCGCTTCGCGTCCGCGGACCGCGACGCCGACGACATCGTGATCGGCGGCAGCGTCAGTCTGAACGAGGCCGGAAGGACACTCCTCCTCGAAACACTGCCGCCACTGGCGCACATCAAATCGGCCGGTGACGACGACCGGCTCCTCGCCGCCTTGCTGCGGCTGTTCGACGAGGCCACCGCGCGGCGGCCCGGCTCGGCCTTCGCGGTCCAGCAGTACGCCCAGCTCTTCCTGCTGGAGGTGCTGCGGTCCTATGTCGACCAGACCGCGCTGCCCTCCAGCTGGCTGCGGCTGCTCGTCGACGAGCGTCTGCGCCCCGCCCTCGACCTGCTGCACGACTGCCCCGGGCGCCCCTGGGGGCTCGAGGAGTTGGCGCGGGCCGCCGCGATGTCCCGGACGACCTTCGCCGACCGGTTCCGGCAGGCGGCCGGTGTGCCACCGCTGACCTACCTGGGACGATGGCGCATGCTGCTCGCCCAGCGCGCGCTCCGGGACGGTGACGCCCGCGTCGCGGCGCTCGCCGAGGAGTTGGGCTACGGCTCGGAAAGCGCCTTCAGCACGGCGTTCAAACGCGTCGTCGGCGAGTCGCCGCTGCGCTACCGGGCCCGCGCGCGACAGGACGTCACCGAGCGCCTTCGGACCCAGACGCCATGACGCCTTGGCCCCGTTCAGCTTCCTGCAAAGACCTGGCCGATGCGGGCACCGCGTCTGCCCCGCGCCTGATGACCCGGCAGTGCCTGGAAACCGTCCCGCACCTGGCGCTCGCGGTGGCCTCGGCACTGACCTGCACTGACCAGATTTCCCACCGGCCACTTCGCCGACCGCGTCGGCCGCAAATCACTCGTCGTCTACGGCATGCTCGTCCAGGCCGTCGGCTCTGTCCTCGCCCTTGCCCTACTCGAACGCCCGCTCCTCGCCGGAATCCTGTCCGCTATCGCGCTCGGCCTGGGCACCGCCATGGTCTACCCCGTCCTCATCACTCCATCTCCGACCACGCCCTCCCCGCCTGGCGGGCCAACGCCCTTGGGACGTACCGGTTCTGGCGGGACATCGGCTACGCCGCCGGCGCCTTGGTCGCGAACATCCTCGCCGATACTCTCGGCCTGAATGCCACCGTCATCGCCGCAGCCGTCCTCACCGCGACTTGCGGACTCTTGGCTGATCGCTGGACCACAGAGCACCGGCTCGCCACTTGCTGAGGGGCGCAGCGGTCAGAGCTGATGCCATCGCCCAGGTGGGGTCGTCGAAGCTGTAGGTCCCACCGCCGGACAGTGGTGGACCACGGACAAGACAAAACCCTGTCCATAACGGTGGTCAGGGCGCGAGCCGTGACCGATCCGTCCGGGCAGGTGTGGCGCTCCCGCACCCGAATCGTCGGCTCCTGACCTCCTTGCGCCGTCGACGCCTGGGCGAGCCCGTGCAGTACGAGGGGGCCCGGCGCCGGAGTGCCGTGCCCGTGCACCGCGGAGTCGAGCAGGTCGACGGTGACCAGGTCGGCGAAGTGGTCGAGAGCGAGGTCTGCCAGTTCCTGGGTGGTGCGAGCGATGTCCAGGGTGGTCCCGATGCGCAGACCGGCCTCGTTCACCAAGGACTGACGCCACTGCATTCGCCGGTCCCGCTCCTCCTGGAACGCCGTGACACCCTGCTCGGACGCGTCGTCCACGTATCCGTTCGCCATCGCGATCAGGAGGCGCGATGCCGCGCTGACCAACTCCGCGTCCTTCGTCAGCCGCGGCATTTCGGCAAGCAGTCTCTCCAGGACTACGCCCTGACCGAGCCGGAAGGCCCGCAACAGCGCTGTGACCGGCGTGCCGTACCGGGCCAGTCGACGTGCGCGTTCCAGCTCGGCGGCCGGCGGATCTATCTCGCCCGGGTCGATGCCGTGTTCCAGGCCGGCCAGCACACCCACGACGTGCTCGGCGACGTTCTCGGACGTCATGCGGACGAGATCCTGATTGCTCCACAGTTCGGGAACCTCGCGCCGCAGGCACCGCAGCACGTCGGCGACCACCTCGTCCGCCTTCGGCCCCAGGTCGCCGGCGACACGGGACACAAGGGATGTGGCCGTGTACTCCACATAGTCGACGGTACGCCCCACAGGAGGCCCGTGAGCCGTCGAGCGTCGACAGCGCCCCTCTCCGGCCGACGCACCCGGGCCGTCAGCCGGCGGCGATCGCCACCCCGGCGTACGCCACCGCCGTCAGAGCGAGTACCGCGGCGGGCAGGGCCTGCCCGGGCGGGTCGCCATGGCGCAGGTGAACCACCGCGGCGGCCACCATCAGCGCGGTCAGCCCGACAGCGGCGGCCACCCCGAGCGGAACCGAAGCCAGGCCCATCAGCAGCCCGGCGGCCCCGGCGGTCTCCAGCGCGCCGATGACTCGGTAGCGGCCCGGTGTCATGCCTAGGTGTGCTGCCGCCTGGCGCATGAACGGCACCGCGGCGACCTTCGCCAGCCCCAGGGGGAGGAAGATCATTGACAGCGCGACGGCGAGGACGGTCTGTGCGGTGGTCATGCCGATCGGTCCCTGCGTCGGGCGCCCAGGCGGGCGAAGTGGTCGATGAGGTCGGGGGCGTCCACGGCAGCGGGGTTGACGACCTGCTCGACCGGGGCGCCCTGGAGGATTCGCTTGACCGGGACTTCGAGCTTCTTGCCTGTGCGGGTGCGCGGGATGCCCGGCACTTCGAGAATCTCGTCGGGGACGTGGCGGGGTGAGACGTCGGTGCGGATCGTCTCCTTGATCTTCTCGCGGAGGGTCTCGTCCAGGGTCGCTCCGGCGGAGAGAACCACGAACAGCGGCATCCAGTAACCGCCGTCGGGTTCCTCCGCGCCGATGACGAGGGCCTCGGCGATCTCGGGGAGGCGCTCGACGACGTCGTGGATGTCGGCGCTGCCCAGGCGTACGCCGTTGCGGTTGAGTGTGCTGTCGGAGCGTCCGTGGACGACCACCGAGCCGTGCGAGGTGACCGTGATCCAGTCGCCGTGCCGCCAGACGCCGGGGTACACGGAGAAGTACGCGTCGCGGTAGCGGGTGCCGTCGGGGTCGTTCCAGAAGTACAGCGGCATCGACGGCATCGGTCGGGTGACGACCAGTTCGCCGACCCGGTCCACGACCGGGAAGCCCTCGGCGTCGTAGGCGGCGAGGGCCACCCCCAGGTGCGGCGCCGACAACTCTCCTGCCCAGACCGGGGTGTTGGGCGCGCTGCCCGCGAAGCCGGAGACGACGTCCGTACCGCCGCTGATGGACGCGAGGAGAACATGGTCGCCGATGTGCTGGCGGACCCAGGGGTAGGCGGAGGCCGGGAGGGCGGAGCCGGTGCAGCCGACCACTCGGATCGACGACAGGTCGTGGCCGGACGGGTCGATGCCGAACTTGGCCATGCCGAGCAGGTATTGGGGGCTGGTGCCGAACACGGTCACCCGGTGGCGCGCGGCCAGCTCCCACAGGACGTCGAGCTTGGCGAAGGGAGCCGGGCTGCCGTCGTATGTGCACGTCGTGGCGCCCGTCAGCAGGGTCGAGGCGACCAGGTTCCACATCATCCAGTGGGTGGTGGTGTACCACAGGAGGCGGTCGCCGGGGCCGAGGTCTGAGTGCAGGCCGAGGGTCTTGAGATGTTCCAGCAGGACGCCGCCGTGGCCGTGGACGATGCCTTTGGGCAAGCCGGTCGTGCCGGAGGAGAACACGACCCACAGGGGGTGGTCGAACGGTACCGGCGTGCAGGTGATCTCCTCGACACGGGTGGCCGCGTCCTCCCACGGGACGACCAGGGACGGGTACGCCCGCGACGGCCATGGCAGGCCCAAGTGGTCCACGAGCAGCGTCGCCTTCAACGTCGGCAGCGTGCCCGCCAGTTCGAGGGTGGCCTCTCGGCGGTCGTAGGTGGTGCCGTTGAAGACGTAGCCGTCGGAGGCGATCAGGACGGTGGGTTCGAGCTGGGCGAAGCGGTCGGCGGCGGCCTTGGGGGCGTAGTCCTGCCCGCACACCGACCACACGGCGCCCAGGCTCGCGGAGGCGAGGAAGGCGACGATCGCGTGCGGGATGTTGGGCAGGTAGCCCACCACTCGGTCCCCCTTGCCGACACCCAGTTCGCGCAGGGTGGCGGCGACGGAGGCGACCTGCGCGCGCAGGCGGCCCGCGGTCACCTCGTAGCAGGAGCCGCTCTCGTCGAGGGCGATGATCGCCACGGCGTCGTCGGCGAGATTGCGCAAGGCGTGGTGGGCGTAGTTGAGGGTGGCGCCGGTGAACCAGCGGGCGCCGGGCATCCGCTCTTCGTCCAGCACCTGCTCGTAGGGGGTCTCCGCGTCGATGTCGAAGTACTCCCACACCGCGGCCCAAAAGCCCGCGAGGTCGGTGACCGACCAGCGGTGCAGGGCGTCGTAGTCGGCGCCGGGCATCCCGACGTGGCGGGCGAAGTCCATGATGTGGCTGTCCGCGACGGCCCGCGGGTCCGGCGTCGTGAATGGCTCGGGCACGGTCATCTTGAGTCGCTCCTCGGCGGGCTCTTGTCGGTGGTTTGCTGGGGTGGCAGGGGGCTGCGCGTGGTGTGCAGGAGGGGCGCCCAGCCTGCGATGGCGGTGAAGTCGCGCTTGCCTGCCGGGACGACGTCCATGACGACCCGGTCGGGGCGCAGCAGGACGGCGTCCGCCCGGCCGGCGCGAAGCCAGGCGGCGAGCGTGCCGTCGTCGCCGAGGTCGGTCACGGGGATCGCCCGGACGCCGAGCGCGTGGGCGAGGGCGTTCAGCCAAGGCCAGGGTTCGCCGGCGGTCAGGACGGTGAAGGAGTCACCGAGGAGTTCGTCGAGGCGGGTACGTCGTCCGTCCGCGGTGATCCACGGTTGCGGGCAGTGGGTGCCCGCCAGGCCCTTGCGGATGCCGCGGAGGACGAGGGGCCCGGTGGTCAGGGGCGGGCTGAGGTCGCGGCCGGCCGCCGCGGTCAGGCCGGGGACGCGGCAGGCGGCGGCCAGGAGTCCGCGGCGCAGTGCGGCGGCGCCGTCCTGGCCGCCGGTCATGGCCCAGCCCAGCGCGACCGCCAGCCGTATCACGTGCCGGGCATGGGGCTTGCGTTCGCTCTCGTAGGTGTCCAGCAGCCGCTCGTCGCCGCCCTGGCGCAGGACGCGGGCGAGTTTCCAGGTGAGGTTGTGGGCGTCCCGCAGACCCGAACACAGCCCCTGTCCGATGAACGGCGGGGTGAGATGGGCGGCGTCGCCGAGCAGGAAGACGCGTCCGCCGCGCCACCGGTCGGCGACACGCGCCCGGAAGGTGTACTGCGTCTCGCGGACGACCTCGAACTCCCTGTCACAGGAGGGCGACAGCCACGGGGCGACCAGCTCGCGGACCGACTCGTCGCCGTCCCCGAGCCGGAACTCCCAGCGGTAGCGGTCCTCACCGACACGCATGAACGTCGCCGGGCGGCGCGGGTCGCAGACCTGGTCGACGCCCTCCCAGCCGCGGACGTCGGCTTTCGTGCGGACGTCGATGACGGTCCAGCTCTCCTCGAAGCGCAGGTCTTCCCATACGGCGCCGATGGCCGCGCGGGTGACGCTGTTCGCGCCGTCGCAGCCGAGGACCGCCTCTGCCCACAGCTGGTGCTCGCCGTCGTCGTCGCGGTATGTCACGCGCACGGAGCCGGCGGTGTCCGGGCCGATGCCGGTGACCTCCACGCCGCCGCGCAGTTCGCACTCCGGATGCCGGGCCAGGGCATCGCGCAGCAGCCGTTCCAGCTCGGGCTGGTCGAACATGCTGGTCTGCGGGTAGCCGTGCAAGCCGTGCTCGGAGCGCCGGAACTCGGCCATCACCCGGTACCGGGCGTCCAGCAGCCGCAGTCCGTTCGCCGGGCGGGCGATCGCGGCGAACTCCTCCTCCACGCCCGCGGCCTGGAGGAGCCTGCGGACCTCGTCGTCGGCGGCGACGGCGCGCGGCAGGGGGTAGACGTCCTGGTGACGTTCCAGGACGACGGTGCGGATTCCGCGCCGGGCGAGGAGGAGGGCGGCGGTCACGCCCACCGGTCCGGCGCCGATGATCGCCACGGGTACGTCCGCCCCGGTGCTTTCGGTGGTCATGTGCGGCTCACTTCGGGTGCTATTTCGCGTCGGTGACGGGGTTGCGCTGCTCGCCGAGGTCGATCCGGCCGTCGGGGGTCGCGATCGTCGCTGTGATCACGTCACCCTCGTGCAGGTAGTGCGGGTTCTTCGCCTGGGACTTGAAGAACGCCTTCCACTTCATGGCGGGCGGCAGCAGCGCTCCGATCTTCTCGACCGGCTTGGGCGGGGCCTTCAGGGCCGTGCCGCCGGGCGTGCCGGTCAGCAGCAGGTCACCGGGGTCGAGGGTCTGGAAGCGGGCCAGCAGGGTCAGGGCCCGGGCCGGGCGGACGATCATGTCGGCGAGGGTGCGGTCCTGGCGCAGCTCGCCGTTGACGGACAACTTCAGCCGCAGGTCGAGGAGATGGTCGAAGTCCTCGGGCTCCAGCAGGGCCAGGTACGGCCCGGCCGGCGTGAAGGTCGGGTACGACTTGCTCTCGTAGAACTGGGTCTTGGTCAGCTGGACATCGCGGGCGCTGATGTCATTCGTGATCACGAGCCCGGCGACGTACGACGGCAGGTCCCGCTCCTCGACCACGGTGCCGACGGGCAGCGGCGCCCCCATGACCAAACCGAGCTCGATCTCGTAGTCGAGGAAGTTGACGTGGGAGGGGCGGACGACGGCCTCGCCGGGGCCACTGACCGAGCCGGACGCCTTGCGGAAGAACGTGGGCGGGATGTCACCGGTGAAGCCCGAATCGCGGGCGTGACTGCGGTAGTTGACCATCTGGGCGACCACCCGGCAGGGGGTGGTGACCGGTGAAAGGGCGGCCAGGTCGGCGACCGGCGTGCCCGTCTCGGCCGACAGTGCCGCCTCCCGTACGGCGTCACGGTCGGCAATCAGCTCGGCGGTGGTGACGGCCTTGGTGTCGACGGGGACGGCCCGCTCACCGCGGACCACCCACCATCCGTCGGCGGTACGCAGGACATTGGTGCTCATGACAGTGCCTTCGTGAGGAGGTCGGGGGTCAGGACCTGGAGGTCGGGGGTCAGGACTTGGCGGCCTTGAGCAGGCCCCGCAGGCGCTCGGGGTCCATCTCGTTGGCGCCGCGCAGGGCCTGGATGACGTCGCGGACCCGCTGCGGGGAGGGGCTCGCGCCGAGGAAGTCGCGGGTGGCGGGCGGACCCCACTGGGCCAGGCCGCTGGTGGACATGGGTGCCCAGCCCGGCTCGACGTCGCTGGAGAACAGGTCGCCGTCGGCGAAGTGCTCCAGCATGAAGCGGTCGGGGTCGCGCCAGTAGTCGAAGAGCTGGCTGCCATGGATGTGCCGGCCGATGCCCCAACTGCGCTGGTAACCACGCTCCTTGAGGTACTCGCCGCCCGCGGCGATCGAGTCCAAGTCGGTCACCTGGTAGGCGGAGTGGACATAACCCGTCCCCGGCCCCAGGTGCATGGCCAGCGTGTGATGGTCAGCCGGCGCGCTGCCGAGGTCGCAGCGGATGAACGCCATGACCGGGCCGCGGTCGCGCTGCCCGTCCAGGAACAGGAAGTCGGACACGATCATCCCGAGGGTGTCCAGGTACCAGTCCAGGGCCCGCGCGAACACCCTTGTCTCCAGCACCAGATGTCCCAGCCGTTGGATCCGGGACGGCTCGCGCGGCGGGCGCTGCGTGGTTTCCGTACGACGGTGAGCTGTGCCGAAGTTCAGGAGCAACGGCTGCTGCTCGGGCAGGGCCGGCAACCGCTCGCCGCAGTGCACCACCCGCACCGGGAAGCCGGACGGGTCGAGCAGATCGACCGCCTTGCCACCACCGGGCACATCCGCGTCCCGCACGTCGGACCCGGTGGCCCTCGCCAGCCGGTCCAGGTCGGGCCGCTCCGCCGCACGGAACACCGGGCCGATGAAACGGGAGGTCCGCCCGCACCGGATCACCATGCACGGCGAGCCCGCGAAGGTGCCACGCAGCCACAGCTCCCGCTCCGTGCGGGCGGCGATGCCGAAGCCGAAGTCCCGGGCGAAGACCTCCGCCCGGTCCAGGTCCGGTTTCTCGAACTCCAGCCAGGCCAGGTCCGCCACCTTGATCAAGGGGTTCCTGGAGCTGCCCGGATGCTCTCCGCGCAGGGCGCCCTGTTCGCTGTGCAGGTCCTGGTGGGCAGTCTTGACATCGGCCCCCTGGACGCGGGTCTCAGACATGGTGTCCTCCGAGCAGCATCGCCATAATGAGGAAATCATCAAGGTTGACGACATTGCCCGTCAAGCGGTTCACCCAAGGAGAATGATGAATTCATCAGAGCTGCTGTCGCCATCGCCACCGCCGTTAGACTCTGTGCATGCCTAGGTCAGCCCCACCCAGCAACCGGTTCGAGCGGCGCCGCGCCGAGACCCGTCGCGCGCTCATTCGCGCCGCCCGGCAGATCCTCGCCGAATCCGGGGACACCAGCGCCAGCATCCAGGCGATCGCGGAGCGCGCGGACGTCGGTTTCGGCTCCTTCTACAACCACTTCGAGTCGAAGACGGAGCTGTTCGAGGCCGCCGTGGTGGACGCCATGGAGGAGTTCGGCCAGAACTTCGACGAGCGTCTTACGGGGATCGAGGACCCGGCGGAACTCGTCGCGGCGGGCTTCCGGCTCAGCGCCCGCATGGCCGACTCCCACCCCGAGCTCATGCAGGTCCTGCGCCGCCGCGGCCTCGGTCACATCCACTCGGACAACGGCCTGGCCCGGCGGGCACTGCGCGACCTCGAGGCCGGCTTGACCTCCGGCCGCTTCGCCCCCGTCGACCCGTTGGTCGCCCTGTCCGCACTCGGCGGAACCCTGCTCTCCCTGGTGGAGCTGAGATTCGCCCATCCCGACGTGGACGGTGACCAGGCCGCGGTCAACCTCGCCGAGATGGTTCTGCGCATGCTGGGCGTCCCGTCGGACGACGCTCACGAGGTCGCCCGGCGCCCCCTCCCTGACACCGCCTCACCAGCCGCCCCTGCGCGGGGAGCGACCAGCTCGGCCGGAGTGTGACCGAGCGGTCGGTGCAGCCGACCCCGACCGCGTCCCGCATGGGTGGCGCGCGACGGCGCGCAGATACAGCCCCTCGGGAACGTTCCGCAGCGGGAGGGGACCTGCGAAAACCTTGTCCCGCGTCCGTGACCAGGGCAGCGACCCGCCGCGCGGCCTCGTCGACCAGCGGGCCGGGCACGGTGAAGGACATGCCCGGGTCGCCACTCGCCAGGTCGGCGACCTTCCCGGTGAACCCGCCGGGCGAGACCTTCGGCGAGTGAGCCGCGCACCAGGACGCGGTCGGCACCTGTAGATCTGGCCGGAGTTCACATACGCGGCGAACGCGGGGGCGTCGACCGCGCGGTCGAGGTCGGCGCCCTCCAAAGGCGATCACACAGTTCCTGCCGCCGAGTTCGAGCACGGCCGACTCGAGGCGCTCGGCCGCGAGGGCACCGATGATCCGCCCGACGTCGGCGGATCCGGCGAAGTTGACGGCAGAGACACGCCGATCCGCGATCAGTGACCGCACGACGCCGACGGCGTCCGCCTTCTCGGTGGTGATGACGTTGAGGGCACCGTCGGGCAGTCTTCCCGCGTCCCGCGACACGTCGGCGACGAACAGGCCGCACGCCATCGGGGCCTTCCCGCTCGCCTTGACCACGACAGTGCCGCCCGCCGCGGCGGTCGGCGCCCTGCTGCGCGCACCGAAGACACCGCCAACAGCCGACTGACCCCTGCGGCAAGGTCAGTGACGTACAGGCACGTACCCGCACATGACGGAATGGGCGACCGGCCGTCTCACCAAGGGCCGCGCCGCAGCCGTCGGCGCTGCCGGTGGCGAACACGCTGCCACCGGCGTACGCCGCGACTTCACCCCGGTTCGCACCTCGCCCACCCGGCCGGTACAACATGGTCGCCCGCAATGACTGTGACGAGGCCCGGGACTCTCTCGCGAGCAGCAGCCACAGCGACGCTCGATACAGGGGCGCATGGCGCGGACTCCGTGGACGCTCCTGGCTGAGCAGTCGGCAACTCGTCCACAGCCGAAGGCGGCATCGACCGCCCGGCGGCGCGGGCGAGCGGCTGCCGCCCGGCGGCGACCGCAAACCGCCGATCCTGCCGGTCGACCGGCGCCCGACGCAGCCCGAGGCCATGCCGGGATGAGCGTCCCACGCGGCTCCGGACGCCGCCCCGGCGAGGCATACGCAGCGCGCGCTCGACGTCGCAGGCCGCGAGGCCGCGAGGCCGCGAGGCCGCGACGTCCGGAGGCTTGCACTTGACACGATCACCTTATCGGTAACAGTGTATCCATTATGAGTACCTGGTCTGAGCCGCAGCCCGATTCCCGGTTCGTCGCGGTGGGTGGATTGCGGATCCACTACAAACGCGTCGGACGTGGCCCGGCACTCGTACTGCTGCACGGCAGCGCTTCGTCGCTTCAGCACTTCGACCGTGCGGCGGTCTTGCTGTCGGAGGCGTTCGACGTCATCCGCCCCGACCTGCCGGGGTTCGGCTTGACAGGCCCCCGCGAGGACCGCGACTACCGCATCCCGGCCTACGCAGCGACAGTGGCGGACTTCCTGGAGGCACTGGGGGTGCCGCGCTACGCGGTGGCCGGCAATTCGCTGGGCGGCAACATCGCCTGGAACCTCGCCCTGGATCACCCCGAGCGGCTGACCGGCCTCGTGCTGGTCAATGCCACCGGGTACCCGGAGAAGGAGGTGCCGGCAGGCATGCGCCTGACCCGCAACCCCCTGCTGCGCCCCCTGTTGCGGCGGGTGATGCCGCGCGGCGCCATGGAGCGCAACCTGCGCTCGAACGTCGGCCCGCACTCGACGATCGTGGACGACGCCATGGTGGACCGCGCCCACCAGCTCATGAACCGGCCCGGGAACCGCTCGGCCTTCGTCGACTTCTGCAACACCGACCAGCCCGACCGCAGCGCGCAGATCCCCCGCATCACGACACCCACGCTCGTACTGCGCAGCGCGGGCATCGACGGCCAGCACTTCGCCCGCGACATCCCCGGCGCCGAGGAGCTGGTGCACCCCCACGGCGGTCACCTGCTGCCCGAAGAGGAGCCCCAGTGGTTCTCGGACGCGATCGCGAAGTTCCTCCGCTCCTCCACCGACACCCCCACGCACTGAGACCAAGGAGGCCCGTTCCATGAAGTACTTCGTCGCACAGGGCGAGGACCGACAGCTCACCGCCGAATCACGGCATGCCCTGCGCGGCAGTTTCGCCGACCTCTCCGACGGCGTCACGCACTACGAGCTGGAGGGCCCCGAGGACGGGGAGCTGGTCGTGATGGCGGGCGGCCTGACCATCCCGCTCTTCTACTGGGACGGCCTCGTCACCGAGCTGAACGCCCGCGGGCTGCGGACTCTGACCTGCAGCGCGTACGGCCGCGGCTACTCGGACCGGGTGCGGGCGCGATACGACGAAACCCTCTTCGCGCGGCAGCTGACCGAGCTGACCGAACGCCTCGGCCTGACAACGCGCCCACTGCACCTCGTCGGCACCTCCATGGGCGCTCTCGTCGCCATGACCTACGCCGCCCAGCACAGCTCCTCGGTGTCCACCCTCACCATCGTCGGGCCCGCCGGTCTGGCGAAACCGCGGCCGACCTCACCTCACCGGCTGCTGCGCAGCGATCTGCTGGCCGGTGTCGTCGCCCGGCGGCGCGGCCACCGGATACTCCAGGGGCACCTCGGGCACAACGTCCGTGACCCCGGGCTCGGCGCGAGACTGACGGACATGGTCCTCGACGCGTTCCGCTTCGAGGGTTCGCTGTACGCGGCCTTCGACACGCTGCAGCACCTGCCGTTCTCCGGCCGTGACGACCTCTTCCGGCAGACGGGCGCACTGGGCATCCCCACGCTGCTCCTGTGGGGCGACGAGGACAAGGTCACGCCGCTGAATCACCTCGACACGGCTCGCGCCCTGCTGAAGCCCCAGGACCATCACGTCATTCCCAGGTGTGGCCATATGGCCCCATTCGAACGCCCGCGCCAGGTCGCCGATCAGCTCGTCCCGTTCGTGGCCGCACGTGCCGAAAGGCTCGACTCATGAGCAACCCCCAGGTCATCGACGTACTGGTCATCGGTGCGGGTCCTTCGGGCTCCGCCGTGGCGATCGACCTCGTACGGCGCGGACTCGACGTACGGATCGTCGACAGGTCTCCCCATGACTTCGACGGCTCCCGTGCCAAGGGCGTCCAGCCCCGCAGCCTCGAAGTCCTCGAAGACCTCGGTGCCTTGCACGACGTGCTGGCCGGCGGCAGCATCTACCCCAAGCTCGGGATCCATGCGGGCCCCCTCGCCCTGCCCTGGAAGATGTTCACCCACAGGGAGGCGACCGCGGACGTCCCCTACCCGAACACCTGGCTGATCCCTCAGTTCCGCACGGACCGCGCACTGCACGCCCGGCTCGCCGTGCTCGGCCAGGAGATCGAGTTCGGCAGGGAACTGACCGGGCTGACGCAGGACGAGGACACGGTGGTCGCCAAGGTGGCGGGCGTGGACGGCACGGAGGAGATCGTCGCGCGGTACGTCGTGGGCGCTGACGGCGGTTCCAGCGTGGTGCGCAAGCAGCTCGGCGTCGGGTTCGTCGGGACGACGGACGAGAGCGACCGGGTGCTGCTCGTCGATGCCTCGGTGACCGGTCTGGCCCGTAACCGATGGCACATGTGGCCCGGCCGGGGCGGCAGGCTCATCGGCGCCTGCCCGCTCCCGCACAGCGACATGTTCCAGTGGATGATCCGTCTCCAGCCGGACGAGGAACCGCCCGCGAAGAAGGACGACATCCTCCAGCGGATCCGCTCCCACACCCGCGATCGACGCATTGAGCTGCACGACATCCACTGGACGTCGGTGTTCCGGCCCAACATCCGCCTGGCGGAGAACTACGGCCGAGGACGTGTCTTCCTCGTGGGTGACGCCGCGCACGTCCACACCCCGGCCGGCGCCCAGGGCCTGAACACCGGCGTACAGGACGGCTACAACCTCGGCTGGAAAATCAGTCAGGTCCTCGCCGGGGCGGACGCGGCGCTGCTGGACACCTACGAGTCGGAGAGGCAGCCGATCGCCGCAGGGGTCCTGGGCCTGTCCACGGAGAAGTGGGGCGGCATCGCCAAGCTCGACCCGTCGAGCATGAAGCGAGGCAAGGACGAGCAGCAGCTGGCCCTGACCTACTACGGCGGTCCGCTCGCACCCGCCGACGGCATGCGTACCTCGACGCTGCGCGTGGGCGACCGCGCGCCGGACGCCGAACTGCTCGGCGCCGACGGGACCGGGACCCGGCTGTTCGACGTCTGCCGCGGACCGCACTTCACCGCCGTCGCCTACGGTGCCGGTGCCGCCCGCGACCTCGAAGTGCTCGCCTGGCCGACGGCCGGCGCTCAGCTGAAGCGGCTGACGGTAGGGGCGACCGCCGCCGACGAACTCGCCTTTTCCGACCCTGAGAACACGCTGAAGGGCGCTTACGGCCTGGACGGCGACACGCTGCTGCTGATCCGTCCCGACGGCTACATCGGGCACATCGCCACCCGGGACTTCCTCACCACCACCCAATCCGCCGCGCGGGCAATGACGCCATGAGCAAGGAGCAGCATCATGTCCCTGCAGGACCACACCTCCCCCGGTTCGGGGGGCACCGCATGAGCCGCGTACTGCTGCGCGGGGCGCAGGTCATCACGATGGCGCCGGGCCGTCCCGACGCCGAGCACGCCGATATCCTCGTCGACGGCGACCGTATCGCCGCCGTCGGCAAGAGCATCGAGGCACCCCACGCCGAAGTCGTCGACTTCGCCGGCCGCATCGTCATCCCCGGCCTGGTCAACGCCCACCTGCACACGTGGCAGACCGCTTTGCGTTCCGTGGGCGCCGACTGGACGCTGATGCAGTACCTCACCCACCTCCACGGTGAGTGCGTCGGGCACTACACCCCGGCCGACATGCACATCAGCAATCTCGCCGGTGCGCTGAACCAGCTCAACTGCGGTACGACCACCCTCGGCGACTTCTGTCACAACGTCCTGTCGCCCGAACACGCCGACGCCGCCGTCGAGGGCCTGGCCCAGGCAGGGATCCGCTCCGTCTTCCTGCACGGCACGCCCTACCGGGCGCCGGACACCTCCCACCCCCTCGCTGAGATCGACCGGCTGCTCGAGGGCCCTGTCCGCGACCACGCCCTCCTCACCCTGGGTATGGCGCTCCAGGGGCCGCAGTACTCCTCGCCCGAGACGGCGGTGGCGGACTTCCGAGCAGGCTCGGAACGCGGCCTCGTCGTTTCGATGCATCAGAGCGGCGGAGAACCCTCACCCGGCTGGGAAGCCGTACGCGCTGCCGGACTGTTCAGCCCTCTGACCAACATCGTGCACGGGATCGACCTGCCCGACGACTGGATCAAGACGCTCGTCGAAGCGGGCGTCACCTTCACCACCACCCCGGAGAACGAACTGGGCCAAGGGCACGGCACGCCCATCACCGGGTCCCTGCTCCGCCAGGACGCGGCGCCCTCCCTGGGTACCGACATCGACACCGCCGTACCCGGCAAGCTCCTCACCGCTGCCCGCATCGCCCTGGCCCACCAGCGCGGCCTGGACCACGCCCAACACCGGCAGACGACCGGCATGCACGCCGACACCGCTTCGGTCACCGCCAAACAGGCACTGGCCTGGGCCACGGTCGAAGGAGCGAAGGCACTGGGCCTGGCCGACCAGGTGGGCCGGATCGAGGTGGGCATGCAAGCCGACCTGGTCGCAGTCGACGCCCGGGCATTCAACCTGTGGCCGGCACACGACCCGGTCGCCACGGTCCTGCACGCCGACATCGCCAACATCGAAGCGGTGATGGTCGCAGGCACCTGGCGCAAACGCGATCACGCCCTGCTCACGTCCCGACTCGACGAGCTCAAGGACCGGCTCCGCGAGTCCGGAGAGCGGCTGCTGCGCAGCATCGGGCCCGCAGGCCCTCAGGACTGACACGCCCCAGCAGTCTCCGAGCAGGAACCGCGCGCCGACGGGCACGTCACTCCGTCCTCGCCGGCGCGACGGCCCCCGTCCCAGCCGTCGGATCCGCGCGCCCCCACACAGCGGGAGGTGACGTGAACAGCACCATGACGGCGAGTAGTCAGCACCAAACCAGCACGGGAGTCAGCACGCCCCCTTCAAACCAACCCGAAGTGCGCAACACAGACAGGCCCCGCTTCGCCACCGACCTAACCCGCAAGAGGGCCCTCCTGGCACTGGCATAGAGGCAACATGCACACCCCGCCCCCGAACTATGGTGTCCCACCACATGTGCCCTTGACCTGCACGTTCCTACCGTGTGCGAAACCGATCCGTCCCCACCGCACACGAGGAAGTGGCGCCCATGGCCTCCGCACCCACCGCTCCCCCACCCCCCGCCAGCCTCAAACGCATCGTCACCGCCAGCCTCATCGGCACCACCATCGAGTGGTACGACCACCCACTCGAACAGAGCTACGACCTGCAAGTTTAACCAGGAACGAGCGTTCGAGTCAGCACCGAATCAGCACCGGAATCTTCCCGTGCTGATAGGGCGCCATGGGGCGTTGCAGGACGAGCCCTGTGAAGCTCCCGTCAGCCTCCGCCGTTCGTTACGGACCGTATTCACGACGAGGTGGTCACCGATACCAGCAGCCTCCCCCTGGGCATGTCCCCCGTACCGCCCTTCCTCGTCTCAGCAGCCGTCAGTTCACCGGTTCGAGCGGTGCGGCCTTCGAGCCGGGAGACCTCGCCTGGTGTCCTCATGTACGTCCGGTCAGCGAGGAGTTGCGGTGTCTCGCATGAATTCGAACTGGAGGGGCAGGACGAGCTGGGTCTTCAAGCTGAGCACGTCGTCCATCACCGACCGCAGACGTTCAGGAGCGTCCGGCAGAACGTGCGCATAGATCTCGTAGGTCGTGCGCGGATCGCTGTGGCCCAGCCATGCGGCCATGTCCGTCACCGGCACACCCTTGGCCAGGCCGACCGAGGCGAAGAAGTGCCGCAGCCACTGCGGCGTGACCTTCCGCGTGACACCCGCGGCCCTCCTGGCCGCCTGCCACAGCCGATGCACCAAGGCGTACATCAGAATGTTCGTCCGTCCGATGTTCGCGAACAGATAGTCGCCGGCCATACGGTTCGGGCCGTCAGCAACGCGGAAGGTGCCATGCCTCCGCACGTGTTCACGGACCTTGGCCGCGATCACGCTCGGCAGCGGCACGAGCCACCCTTCACCCGGCGCGCGCCACTTCAGGTGCCGGATCCGATGCGCCCGCCCCCGCCACTGCACATCAGCACCCCGACGCCTACGCCGTCCGGCCTGCGGTGCTCCCCCGTCCTGGGTGATCTGCCGGTCCACAATCAGCATGCCGGCCGCGAAGTCGAACTGCTGCAGGCACACCGCGCTCGCCTCACCAATCCGCAACCCACACCCGGCCATCAACCACACCAACAACCGATAGGGCGCGGGAAGACGCTCCGCAATGGCTGTGATCTCGGCCAGTGTCGGGAGCCGCACCGTCTTGCGCCGGCCCCGCCTGCTGTAGTGACGACTCGTGCTCCACCCCCGAGACGGATCCTGGGCGCGATAGCCATTGGCGACCGCATAGCCGAGCACCCCACGCAAGATCCCATAGCGGTTGACCACCGTGCTGCGCGCATAGCCACGCTCCTCGACCATCCACGCCAGCCAACCCCGCAGCTCCTTGGGCTGGAGAGAACCGATGGTGCGCTGCCGGAAATACGGTTCGACATGCAGACGCAGGCTCGCCTCGTACTGATAGCGCGTCGACCCCGCATACGGCCCGCCATCGATGTACTCCCGATACACATCAACCAAGGACCGTGACGCCCCCACCACGCCGACGCGGACACCGAGAAGCTTCTCCTGCTCCACCGTGACAGCGAAACTTCGCGCCTGCCCCTTCCGGGGAAACGACACCTCCCGCTGCCGGCCACGACGCCCTCCGGGCTCCCGATAGCGCACCGTCCACGCATGACCACACCGCAACCTGCCACAGGGATAATTCCGGTTCCTCTTATCGGCCTTGCACTTCTGAAACACACTGGCCAACCGCGCAACCGTTCCCTACTCGGCACACGTAAAGACCTTTCATCCCTACCCACACAACTAGATCGCGATGCCCGGAGCGAGGGCGTGGAGAATGAGCGAGTCCGGCGCGCTGCGCCGTTCCTCCGTTTCGGCGCCCTTCCGGTTGGGAGCCTTTCGCCTCGCCGGGCGTGTAGCCCCGCGAGCATGTCGCCGTGAGGCTCTTCAGCACAGGCCGAGCCACCACGCCAGGCAGCGACCTGCAACTCGGAGACAAGCTGTGAACTACGAGCTCAGGGCATCCTGAGAAGGCCACGATGGCGGCAAGGCGTCATTTGACGAGGCAGGTGCAGCGTCTTCGAGGCTGAGATCATGCGAGACACCCCTCGCTGCGCGACGTGACCTTGCGTCAACCGTTGCTCACACATGACTGGATGCGATGGCTGGCTCACGGGCACCATACGCGCATGACCGATGCCCCGAGGGTTCCACCGTCAGCTCCACCGGCGCCTCGCTCCAAGCGACGCAATGCCGTGCTGGCGCTGTACGACAGTCCCCTCTATCGGGACTGGGCGTTCTGGATGACCGTCGGCTGGGGACTCATCACAGCGGTCGCCATTCCCTCCGGCGACCAGCCCAGCTCGCTGCCCGTATGGCTGGACACGCTTCTCGCCGTGCTGACGTTCGTCATCCTTTTCGGTGTATTTCCTACCTGGATCCGATTGCTCATCCGACGATGGCTGGCGCGCAGGCGCCGCCGCTCGCCGCAGTCATTTGTCGGGACGCCGCCTAGTTCCGGTGGTGGTGCCGCCGCGAGTTCCGCTCAACGGCTCACTTCGCCAGTCGTGCTGCCGCCCCCGCCGTCGGGTGCTGAAACAGCAACGCGCCAGCCTCCCGCTGCCCAAACACCTTCTCCCCGCCAACATCGGGGCCCTTCACAGCCCCACCCACAGCAAAGCGTCCCCCTCACCAAGGACGGCACGGAGCCGCTGTCTTCCTCCTCAGTATTGGCGGACGCCCGGCGAATGATGCCGCACCCCGTTGCTCGCGCCATTCGCACCCTCCAGCAGGCGAATACCAGCAAGGAGCAGTACGAGGCGGTGCTCGATGCGGCCGAGATCCTCGCGATCAGCGCCAGTGTCACTGCGGCTGCTGTCCTTCAGGGGAAGATTGCTGGCAGTGTAGAGATCGATGAGAGCGGCCGACGCAGCCTTGCTACGCTCCGCAGCGCCCTGCTCACCCCAGGGGGTGCCACGTTCGGCACCTGGACCAATTGGCTTGAAGGTCTGCGCCTCTTCGCCGCAGGCCACCCGAATGCAGTTCCCGGACTCCCGCAGGCGTTGTACGGCGATGCCCACGCCACGGACCTGGTCGACCACCTCAACGCCCTGCGCACGGAACGGAATCGTGCCGCCCATGGCGACAGGCCCCAAAGCGCAGGCGAGTCCACGCTCCGGGTGACCGAGATCAGACCCCACCTGGAACAGGCACTGACCAAGGCAACGTTCCTGACGCAGTTACCCTGGTTGCTCACCATCTCTTGCTCATACCAGCCGAAGTCACACACCTTCGACGTTGTTGCACACGATGTGATGGGTGATCACCCAGACTTCGAACGACGCGAGTTCACCTGGCCCAATCCCGTGGCCAACGACGTGTTCTATATCCTGAGCCCCGAAGGGCCGGTCAGCCTGTCCCCCTTCGTCGCCAGCCTGTTCTGCCCCCAATGCCAGCAGATGGAAGTCTGCTACGCCACCCGCACCGGCAAGAAGACCGGGCCCGCAGTGCTCAAGAGCTTCGCCCGAGGACACACCGTCCACTCTGCCGACCTCGGCGACGAGATTCGCTCGCTACCCGCCCACCGGCCTGGAACCGCGCGGTGAAAGGCGTTCACCCGGAGCGAGCACCCCATCGCCGCAACCGGACCGGCCACTGTACGCCGGGTTCTGTTCCGCTCAGGGAGAGATCACGCTCTGACCGTCTGCTGACGTTCGAGGCCTCGGGATTGGCTGCGGCCATTGGGCAAGCACCTGAACCAGCGCATCGGAAGGTACGCCCCTGGCGAGAACGATTATTCCGGGGCCCAGACGGCGCCGAAGAGGGCCAGCTCGAGCACGTCCGGGGCTGCGGGCCAGTCGATCGACGCCGCGAGTCGATCGTTGGCGGCGTGCATCCACTGGAGGTAGACGTCGTAACGGTGGGAACTCCAGTCGCTGTCGCGCCAGATCCACTTGGCGATCGCCTCGGACCACTCGTAGCCAGCCCCGCGTCCAACTTCAGTGGCGTGCCGGCGCAGAACCCCGGCGAGCACGCTGTCGAGGATCAAGGGACGCGGGCCCTTTACCTCTGGCATCGCCTGGCCCGCGAAGTAGAGGTATTTGGTGAGGAACGCCGGACCGAGGCCGTCGAGAGTGTTCAGCACCTCGTAGGCTGCGACCGCGCCCTCATCGACGAGCAGGGACACCGCCTCGGTGAGTACTGCCTCAGCGCTGGGCTGGGCGAGCACCTGACGAGTGCGGTACGGGCCGTAGCCTGTAACACCGTAGCCCCACACCTGCGTGGCCACGAACGCCTCTGCCCAGCTCTCGGACTGCTCCGCGGCCCGGACCGCGGCCACGACCTCGGCTCGGCTCACCGAGACCGAATCGGCCGCTGTCCGGTTCGCGAAGGTGCTGGGCCATGGCTCTACGGCCATCCACTTGGATGGTGTGTACGGGATGCTGTGAGGGCCGCTCCCGTTCGCGTACCGCTGACCGCGCTCTGGGTCGGCAAGCCACCGCCCCAGTGACTCCACCGCGCTTTCGGGCAGCAGCAGTTCGAGCATCGTTGCATCAAGCTTGTCCGCCCGGCTCTGGTCGTACCGCATGGCTAACCTCGACCCTCATTTTCCTCATCTGACGCGTCAGTGGCACGACCTACCTGGCTTGATTTCTTTGACAGGGGTTCTTCCTTGACCGGGAATTACAGCGAAGAAGACCGTACTGTCCCGTCGCTGGCAGTGGAGTGAGCCACTGCCGCACCTGGGAATACCCAACAGAATCCAGAGGCTGGTCAAAGTCCCCCCGTCACAACTCTCTGCGGCTCGCCGTTGACCGTTACGGCAGGGTCGGCCTCCACCACTCGCACGGACATGTCGATGGGTGCGGGACGGGCAGTGGCCGTTTCGGCGGCCGAGAGGCGCCGGACGTTGGAGGAGCCGTCGGCGAACGGGCGGACGGTGTGGGCCAGAAGGCGAGTCAGCTCGTCGTCGAGGCCCTGTTGCAGTGGGGTGCCGTCGGGGCCGAAGGAGTCGATCTCACGCTCTTCAAGCACCACGCCGGTCTCCGCGTGCGTGGCGGTGAAGCGCAGGATGCCGCTCTCGTTGTAGCGGAACTTGATCTCGATCTTGTTCCGGCGCACGTCCTGTTCGCGGGTCGGGAGATCCACCTCGATGTTGGCCAGGGGGAAGGCGCGGTCGCTGTCGGCCCGGGAGCCGACCTCGCCCTCGATCACCGGCACGCGCACGAAGGAAGCGCCCGGCGTGTCCGGGTAGAAGGTGGCCGAACCCTCCGCGGGAAGAGTGGCGTTGCGTCGGATGATGGCGCGGAAGCCTTTCTGTTCGCCCGCGCTCACGGCCGTTCCCAGGTCGTAGCTGGTCACCAGGGAGAAGTCGCTGTCGTCGCCGAGTTCGCCGTCGAGAGAGGCCGCGTAGATGGCTGCCCCTCGGGCGACGGCGGTCATGGGCCGACACAGGCCGCTGTCAACGATGCGGTCGTGGCTGAGGAGCTCGCCCAGGGCGTGACGCACCTGGGGGATCTGCGAGGTGCCGCCGATCATCAGGACGGAGTCGATGTCGTCCGAGGTGATGCCCAGGTCCTCCAGTGCCTGCTGGACCGGCTCCATGGCGCGGGTGATAAGCGGGGTGATCGCCTCGGTGTACTCGGCAGCGGTGATCCTGACCTCCCGCCTCGAGATCGAGGGGGCAAGGCCGACAGGGAGGTCGAAGAAGAGCGCGCCGTCCATCGGCACGGAGGACAGGGCGATCTTCGTCAGCTCGACCGACCGGCGCCACCGGCGTCGTTCGGCCTTGGTGAGTTGGTCCGCGGTCAGACCCATCTTCTGCTGGATCAGCTTGGCCAGGGCGTTGTCGAACTCCAGGCCTCCGAGGGCGGTGATGCCGCGGGAGGTCTGCTCCTCGAAGAGGCCGTCGTCGTATTCGAGGACGGTGACGTCGATGGTGCCGCCGCCCCAGTCGAATACGAGGAAACGGCCGGGGATCGGGACGTCGTGGGCGTACGAGATCGCAGCCGCGGTGGGCTCGTTGAGCAAGGCCCGGACCTTTACTCCGCCGAGCGCTGCCGCGGCACGGGTGCGGTAACGGGCACCGCCTGTGGCGTTGGCGGGCACGGTGACGACCGCGTCGGAGAGGTCGAGCAGTTGGGCCGAGACGCCTTCCTTCATGCGACTGAAGAGGGAGGCGGCCGCGACCGTGCTGTGGAACTTCTCCGAGCCGACCCAGACGTGGTGCTCCTCGAGCTGGGCCGTGACCTCAAGGCCGTCGGTGTCGCCGTCCTTCTCGGCACCGGAGCGCGTGCCGAGCATGCGCTTCACTGCATCGAGCGGCTCGCTGGTGCCGGTCTTCGCCTCCCAGCCGAAACAGAGAGTGCGCTGAAGGTCGCGGACGGACAGCACGGAAGGGAAGAGCTGCTCGAACTCGGACATCTGCCACTGGGCAGGCACGTTGTCGCCGTCGACCGGCAGCACTTCGGTGGTGTGCCCGTTCCAGTGGGCCACCACGGAGTTGCTGGTGCCGAAGTCGATACCGAAAGTCATCGCTTTCCCCTCCGCTTCGCCCGGCCGTCCCCGTTTCCTTCAGGCCCGGGGCGCGACCCGCCGCTCCGCCGCCCGTTGCCTCTGTTCTGCTGCTTCTCGGGATCCTGACCCCGGTGATGCTTTTTCCTCCCCTGCTGCGCAGGAGCCGCTTCCTTCTTCTCCGGCTCCTTCCTCCCACCTTCGCCATGGATTGCTCTACGCCTCTGCCTGGGCGTCATTTCCTCGGGTGGAACCTTGGCAACGGCCCGCAGCCAGCCGCGTTCGACAAGCTTTCCGGACTCCTTGTCGACGTAGGCCGGTGCGACGAGTTCGAAGGTGACCGGGTCTGTCTTCATCACGCCGGGCTGGTCCTCCACGACGTTGAACAGCGACTGATCGCCGGCGTCGCCGACGATCTGCAGGCCTGCCTTCGCCGCCTCGTCATCGATGCGGGTGAGCACCACCCTCAAGGTCTTCGCCTCCAGCGCCTGCCGGTGAAGAACGGCCAGCTGCGCCAGGTGCATCTGGCGCGTTCGGATGCTTTCCAGCACGCCGCTGCGGACGGCTTCGGTGAACTGGGGAAGCACTCGGCGCATCAGCTCGGCCCGGAAGGCGGAGACCAGATCGGCCTCGGTCTCCTTGTCGGCCAATGCTGCGCCCAGTTTCTCCGCTGCCTCCTCCAACCCCCTCTCCACCACTGGCAGGAGTGTGTCGTTGACCGACTTCAGGATCGCGGGGGCGTCCAAGGTCCCCGAGGTGAACTCAGGCAGGCGGCTCTCGGTGAACCGCCAGGGAGCTGCCTCGGCAGCCCTGCGCTCCCCACGATTGCGCACGCTTCCGCTGTTCGGCCCGCGTCCCCGGTTCCGCTGGGATCCGTCACGGGGGCCAGAACGACTTTCGCCTTTATCGGCTCCGTTGCTCACGATGTGCTGCTCTCTGGGTTTTCAGGGGCTGCGGTGTCTTCAGCAGCCGGGGATAGGCGATCTGTCGCCCTGGTGATTGTTTCTCGGGCTGCCTCGGTGCGGGACCACGCACGGTCGCTGTCCGTGGGCGGCCGGGTGAGCCGCTGCAGGGGCTCGGGCGGGAGTTCCAGCCGGTGGCTCGTGCCGGTCGGGTCCTTCCACCGGTGCGGGGCGAGTGGGACGGCGAACCGAGGTACTTCCTGCTGCTCCCGCTCGGCCTTCTCGATCATGTCCTTGGCACGGTTGATCCGGACACGGCCGCTGTCGTCGAGCTCCTTCCTCAGGGCGCGCCAGGCCTTCTTCCAGTCGTCCGCCCCGTCAGGCACGCCGAGCACCGTATACGGGTTGAGCGGCTGGTCGCGTTCTCCCTGGGTCCGGTCCTCCAGGAAGCTCCGGTTATTCCGCAGTGTGGCCATGGCACCTCCGCCGAGTTGCTCCCGCGCTGGGGGACGTCCTTCGGCGTCCTGTTCCAGGAGTTTGAGGGACTCCGTCATCTCCTGGCTGGCGCGTAGGTAGGCATGGACGTTCTGGGCCTCCCAGCGAACCGGCTGCGAGTGGTGCCGGAGTCTCGCGGCCATGGCGAGCGCCGCCTTCCTCCGCTGGTCCGCCGTCTCGCCGTCCTCGCGGAGGAGGGCACGGTGCATCTGCCGCACGGCCCTGATCAGGGTCCGGATGCCGATCCAGCCGTTGAACTTCTTGTTGCTCGAGCTGCGCACGCGGGGGTGGATGCGCTCCAGGAGCACCCACAGCCTCTCGTCCGCGACGAGGTCGTCTGGAATCTCTCCGGTCCGTCGCACTTCGCGCAGGGTGTCGAGGAGCTTCTGCGTCGGTGGCAGGAGGTCGGTCCACTCCTCGGCGATGGCCTTGGCGTCGTTGGCCTGCAGCCTCACCAGCAGGCGCCAGTCCTGCGGCCAGTCACGGCCGGGGTCCGTTCCGGGGCCTGCCTCCCGGCGCTCCCGTTCCAGGGGCCAGGCCAACAGGTCCATCTCCTCGTCGGTGAGGGACGCCGGGTCCAGGCGGGCGCGGAAGTAGGCGGCACGGGAGGTGCCGTCGCGCTCGGGGACCGTGCCGATCCACTCTTCGTCGATGTAGTCGTCAAGAAGCGGTCGGGGAAGTTTAGCCAGGAGCGCCCTCTGTCGGGGGGCCGGCAGGTTGGTCTCCATCAGGCGACGGTCGTCCTGGTAGATCTGCCACATGCTGCCCGGCTCCCCCGGCAGCGGCAGTGGCTCGTCCTCCAGCAGGGCACGGGCGCGGTCGTCGAGCCGGTCGTTGAAGACGTCCAGCCCATGGTCCTGTGCCATGACGAGCAAGGAGACGCCCGAGACCGGATCATCCTGCCGGGACGCTGCATCGGCCGCGGCCTGCGCCAGCTTCGGCGCGGAGAGCGTCCCGGGCTCTGCCTGCAGCGCCTTGGGCAGCACGATTTCAGCAAAGGAGCGGGCGCGCTCCCAGGCATGCCGGTCGACGAATCCCTCTGGGACCGGCTGGGGCGCGACCGGCTCCGGCTGCTTCTGCGGCGGAACGACGGGAGCAGCGCTGCCGGCTGCTTCCGCGCCCTGCGGAGCTTTCCCTATGGTCCGGGCCTGGCGGAGGGCGAGGCGGCGGGCGATCTCGCGCTGCCGCAGCTCCTCCAGTCGGGCGCGGTCGTCGTGGCCCGCTCCCAACGGGGTTCCTGTCGTCATCAGAGCTCCTCCGCGAAGGTGTGCACCTGCTCGATCACCGCGGCAGGGGTCCGGTCCAGGCTGTAGGAGTCGGCGAAGGCGATCCTTGTGGCGAGGCCATCGCCTCGGATCTCGTTGCGAAGGGCCTGGAGCCGTTCGTTCCCGCACTCCTGGGTGGCGGACTCCAGCGGATGCTTGACGGCGACCGCGACAGGCTCGCCGGTGAAGTCCGATGTGAAGAACGCCACCGGTCCGGCGGCCGTCTCCTTCAGGCTGACGGTGGGCTCCTCGTCCGCCCAACCCTTCAGCAGGACGGCGTGCTCGTCCGGGTCGATCCGCAGTTTCCGGCCGCGCAGGGCGTCGGTCAGGTCGCGGGCGAGCCGCCAGTCGTACAGCGGGTGGAGGCGCATGTTGGAGTAGTCGCGCAGGCAGGAATAACAGGAGCTGCGGCAGTTCTGCGCATGATGGTCGGCCTCCAGGTCGTGCACGTAGCGGTCCACCGCCTGGAGGAATTCCTCGATGTGTTCCTCTGAACCGAGGTAGGTGCTGAAGCCCGCGCCGTTGTCGAGGCTGTCCGCCAAGTAGGCCATGACGGGAGCGGCCACGGGGGCGTCCGAGCCATGGATGCCGCTGAGGAGTTCCTCCGGCTGAACGTCCAGGTGCGGAGCGGCGGCACGGCGCAGCAGGGCCGCCAGCGAGTACCAGGCGGCGCGCCGACCGTGGTAGGCCTCGGGGAAGCCGTCGATCTGCTGGGACTTCGAGATGTCGAAGCGAAGGCCCCGGATCGTGTCGAGGGCGTTCTTGGCCCCGATGAAGAGCATGTCTGTGTGTTGGGTGGCGCCGAGGGCGATCTCCAGGTCAGCTTCCGCCTTGGGGTTGTCCAGAGCGAGGTATCCGCGCCACGGGCCGGTGTTCTTGACGAACCGGAAGAGCTTTCCGGCGTTGGTGTTGACGATGTAGCGGTCGCCGCTGCCGGTGTGGACGACCATCCAGTCGTCGGCGGCACGGTGGATGCGGGGGGCGGTCTTCTCGAGGTCGGTGGCGGTCCGTGCGCTGGTGGCGTTGGAGCCGAGCTCCCGGTAGCCGTCGTAGTCCCGTGCTTCGTGGGCAGCCCGAAAGCCTGCGGGCTCCCGGAAGGGAATGGCCCTGTAGTACTTGCTCTCCGCGCCGCAGGCGGGGCAGGTGCCGGCGCTCCCGGTTTCCGGGTCGACGACCGCCTGTGGGTCCACGTGGGAACAGATCCGGCACATGGCGACCAACTGTTCCGGTCCGAACGGGTCCTCGGCGGCCTGTACTCCGCGCCCGCTCGGGACGAGGGAGACCACTCCCCTGGAACGGAGCAGACGGCCGTCCTGCGGGGTCTCGCTGCCTGGTGCGAACTTGCTGAGGGCGACGGCCAGGTCACGGTTGACGGAATCGGCCGGCGGCCAGGGGAAGGTCTTCTGAGGGACGCTCCGGTAAAGGAGGCGGGAGCGGGTCGGGAAGCCGAACATGGGCAGCAGACCCGCCTCTGCCAGACGCTGGCTGAGGTCGGAGTGGCCGACCGTCCGGGCTGCCACCTCGTCGACCTGGCCGAGGAGTTCGTCGATGGCGGCCACCGGATCGATGGCAGCGATGCTCTCCGGTGTTCCGGCCCGGAGGGCGGCGGCAGCGGCTCTGACACGGTCAGAGTGCTCCGCGATCCACCGGCGGACGGCGCCACGATGCGTCGGCCAGTCGGCGGCAAGGCCGAACTGTCCGTGGACGTTGCTCGTCATGTCCGGCCCCTTCCGGCGGTCCTCCGGCTGCAGGGGCTCGAAGGCCTGGCGGAGGACCTCTCCCAGCAGGACCCGCCGGAAGACGGAGACCATGCCGAGGACCAGGTAGGGGGGCGGAGTCGGATCGTTGGTGATGGCTTCCGGGCGGGCGAAGTAGTGCTCGTCGTGACTGCGGCCGCGGCAGACGGTGAGGGCCACGGCGACCGGGCTGTTGCGTCGGCCTGCGCGCCCCACCCGCTGCTGGTAGTTGAAGCGGGTGGGCGGCATGTTGGCCATGATCACGGTGTTGAGGGGGCCGATGTCGACACCGGCCTCCATGGTCGTGGTCACGGAGAGCAGTTCCAGTCCGTCCGCCTGCGGAACGTCGTTGTCGCCGAGGAAGACGTCCTGGAAGAGGCTCTGCCGCCGCTGGGCCTCCAGCCGGTCCGTCTGGCCGGTCAGTTCCGCGGTGCGCAGGGGGAAGTCACCGGTGCGATGGGCGGCCTTCCACGCGTAGTAGTCGTCTTCGAGGACTCCGCTGTATTGCTGGGGCACGACGGGCAGCGGGGCCAGGCACTTGGTGCACAGCCCCGCGCCTGGGTGAAGGTGCGGCCGGTGGCAGGAACGGCATGTCCAGGTCTTGTTCTCTCCGGGGCGGAGTGCCACCTTCTCTGGCTTGATGACGTAGTCCACCACGGCGTCCTTCCAGGCGCCCAGCACCCTGTCCTCGATCGTCTGCACATCGGTGCCCTGATGTTCGGCGACCTGTTTCCAGAATCGCTTCAGAGGCGCAGGCGGCCTCTGCAGAGAGGCACGTATGCGGGTGAAGCGCCGCATCAGGCCGAGAATTCGCAGACTGGCTCGCGCCACTGCCTGATCGGTGTCCGGGCCGGTCTCCAGAGGCGAGCGGTCGTCGCGCAGGCAGAGCCAGCCGAGTCCGAGCGACTCGAAGTCACGGCCGCCGCCGGAGAAGAGGCTTCCGATGGTCTCGAGGCGGAGGCGGGAACGGAGGCGGTTGAGGAGTTCCTCCTGTGCCTGGGTCTCCACCACTGCTTCCCGGTCTCGCTCCCAGTTGTAGAGCGCGGTCCAGGGCTGTCCGGCCGAGGTCTGCTGGAGCGAGGCCGCGGGACCGGCGGGGTTGGTGCCGTACCTCAGCAGCATGCCCTCGAGGTCGGAGGCGAGGTCGTCCAGGGAGGGCAGTTCGGAGAACTTCCGCTCCAGGTCGGGCAGGAGTTCCGGTTCCGCGTCGAGGTCGTCGGCAAGGATCGCCTTCAGGCGCCCCCAGTCCGCTGGGTTGCGGTCCCTCAGCCGTTCCATTGCGGTACGGGCGCCCGCACGATCGACCGGTTCCCCGGCGTAGTGGGCCTTCACCAGCTGAAGGTCTCCGAACGGATCCCCCTGGTTCTCGACGCCCTGGGCGCTGAGCAGGCGGAGAAGGTCCTGGTGGTGGCGGAGGGCAAGACCGCTGGCAAGCTCGGAGGCATCGTCGCGGCTGTCGGAGAAGGCGATCGCCTTGCGCCGGCCGTCGGGAAGGTGGCCGAGGGCTTCGGTCACCAGCACTTGGTTGATCTTGTAGAAACCTGTGCGCATCCGCCGGACCGGCGCGTTGCGCAGCCGGTCCGGAGATTCCAGTGGAACGAAACGGCCGTCCCTGTCGTACTTGATCTCCCAGTCGTCGCCGCAGGCGGGGCAGCGGGTGGGGAACGCCTGCAGTCGGGCCGGGTCGTAGGCCGCCTTCTTGCCCTCCTTGTCCATGGGCACGGAGATGTGGAACGACCATCCGGTGTGCTGGACGTCCCGGTTCTCCAGGCGGCCGGTGGCGGGCTGGTAGGCGCTGCGGCGGAACTCGAACCCGACCTGCGGCCCGCCGTCGGACAGGCCCGCGTGCCAGCCGGGGTCGTCGAGGCCGAGGCCCTTGGTGCGCGGCCAATACACGACGTAGTTCGCCGCGGTTGGCGCGCCGCTGGCCTCATCTGGGAGCAGGTCCATGTCCGGGAAGTCGGTGTGGAGGGCACCGGTGAACCTACGCCGTTGGGTGTCCTTGGGGCTGGCGTACCCGCCGAGCATGAGGTCGCCGCAGGCCTGGCAGGAGAGAAGCTCAAGTACGCGGGAGCCGCAGGTGCAGCGGGACGTGGGCTCGGCGAAGAGCCGGCCTACCCGCCGTTCGGGGCCGTGCTCCACGGGGATGTGGCGGCAGCTGAGGTCGGAGCAGGCCCAGATGCCCTCGATGTTCCGGAAGAAGAAATGGGCGCGGAGCTGGGGAAGTTCGGGGTCCTGGGCAGAGCCGAGTATGCGCAGAGCACCGTGGAGGGCGGCCTTGCGCTGTTTCTCGGGGACGTCCGGGAAGAGGTTCTTCGCCAGTTCGGGAGCGGGCAGAGCACGAGGCTTGCCGCCGGGAGTGAGTGCGCGCTGGAGCGCCGGGCCGAGGCCGGTCTCCCGGGCCAGGGCAACGGCTCCGACCTGGGTGACGGGGACCTTCGCAGCCTGCGCGAGGCGTGCGGTGTGTGCGGCCAGGTCGCCCCCGCCGTGGATCTCCTTCGCCTTTCCGGGGATGATCACGCGCCGGGAGCCGGGCAGGGCGAAGAACCCGTCGAGGAAGTCGTCGTCCCGGCCGGCCTCCAGGGAGGCGGAGGCAGCGAGCACCCGCAGCTTCTCGGGGTTGTTGTCAAGGCCGAGGCGGTGGCGGAGGTTGCGTAGCAGGTAGGCCACCTCTGTACCGGCCGTGCCGCGGTACATGTGGAGCTCGTCGAGGATCAGGGTGAGGCGGGCGCCGGGGGCCTCCTCCAGCCACTTACTCGTGGCGCTGAAGATGTGCTCCTCCTGCTTGCGGAGCAGCATGATGTTCAGCATCGAATAGTTGGTGACCATGATGTCCGGCGGCGCGGCCTGCATGTCCCAGCGGGCGTGCATCTCCGCACCGCCGAGGCGCGGGATGAAGGGCCGCAGCTCCGCATCGAGCTTCCCGTCGGCCTTGCGCTGCCGCTCCTGGACCTCCCGCAGGTACTGCCGGAGACGGAAGTTCGCCGGCTCGGAATCGCGGCTGCCGGAGACGGGAGTGGCTCCGGTGTAGCGGCCGAAGTAGAAGCGGTGTCCGTTGCGCTTGCGGTCCAGCCATGCGTGGGCCTCGCGGCTGTCCAGCGACTTGCGGAGCCGGACCAGCTGGTCATCGGCGAGGGCGTTGGTGGGGTAGAGAATCATCACGCGCAGGGCGGCGGGGTGCCCGTGCTCGTTCTGTCGACTGGGCACGTGGTCGCCGTCTTGCTGCCACCATTCCCGCTGCGCCGCACGTGTGCCCTGCCAGTGGGCGGACTCGGTGACCAAGTCGGCGAGGACCGGCAGGAGAAAGGACTCCGTCTTGCCGGAACCGGTGCCTGCGGTCACCACGAAGTCTTTGCCCTCGCAGGCGGCGACCAGGGCGTCGTGCTGATGCTGGTAGAGGCTGGTCACGCCGTCGGGGAGCGTGAAGCGGGCGAACTCGGCCGCGTCGGGGTGTGCCCCTGCTTCGGCGAATGACTCCGCGACGCTGACGCCCCGGGAGGCGTACTGCGGGCGCAGCTCGATCAGCGGGTCGCGCCAGGCCCCGTTGTCCCGGTCCAGCAGGTTGCGCCGTTCGTCCATGACGGAACGATCGTCGACGCAGAACGGGGTGTCGTAGTAGCGGAAGAGCGCGCTGCGCAGGTCGTCGAAAGTGCCCATGACGTCCTGGACGTCGGTGTCCGTCACCGCCGTTGTCTGTTGTTCCACGCTCACTTGACCCTCCCGCCGGTGGCCGCCACCGATCGCGGCATGATCTCCAGGTTCTGCCGCAGCGAGACCGCGATCGCCTCGGCGAGCGCCCTCGGCACGTTGTCGTACGCGCGGGTCTGCGTCTGCCTGCCCGCTGAGGGCGGAAAGCCGCTGCATAGGACGGCCGCGCGCTCGTGCAGAGCGGGCAGGGGCGCGTACCGGTCGACGAAGAGCCAGCCGATGCCGGCACGGCCCTTGCCTGGTTCCGGGCGCCAGCGCATGACGCTGGTGCGGTGGCGGGCGAGCTCCAGGTAGATGCCCGTCTCGCGTTCCACCGCGTGGAAGACGCCGTTGCGGCGGACGCGGGTCAGGCGTGCGTAGTCGGCTCCGCGCCACCGGTACAGGCCGTCCTCGTCGTCCCTTGCCACGGGAACGAACCGCTGGAGCCGCAGCTCGTACCTCTCCAGCGTGTTGGCGGTGCTCCCTCCGGGCGGTGCGGACTCGGGGCCCGGCGCAGCCTGCGGAAGCAGTTCCATCAACTGCAGGGCCGCGCAGGGCACGTAGCGTGCCCCGAGGAACTCCGCGGCTTCGCGCAGGGTCGGCGGGTCCTCGTACTGGAACAGGAGGGTGTCGGGCAGCGCGGCCTCACCAGCCTCCGGCCGGTGGGGGACAGTGATCAGCTCCATCCACTCCTGAGCCGCCTCCTCGACGCGTGTGCTGATCTGCGCGGTTCGGGCGCCGGTCAGCAACGCGAGGCCGTCGGCGTGGGGCAGCCGGGTCAGTACCGGCGGTGCCACCGACCAGCGGTCGGCGCGCAGGTCCGCGTCGATGAAGCCGAGGGCGGCGGCCTTGCGCATCCAGTCCCAGTCGGCGTACTCCTTCAGCTCCAGGCCCCATGCCTGGGCCTGGCTACGGATCGCGTCGCGCAGTGCGGACGCCTTGCCGCTGCGGCTCTCGCTCAGCCAGCGCAGGAGGATTCCACCGAAGTCGGTGCTGCTCATCGGTCCAGCTCCTTCGCTGCCTGCACGTACGCGGCCCACGAGGGCTCGGTGGAGGCCTGCTGGGCGTTGAGGACGGCGCGAGCCCATGCCCGCGGGTTGCCGGCGCTCTTCGGAGTCGGCGTTCCGGGGTTGACTGGGCGGCCCCTCCAGCGTCCGCTCCGGCGCTCCAGGAGCCAGCCACCGATGCCGTGGAAGTCGGCCTCGAATCGCAACGGCGCGGGAGTGCCGGGGAGACGTTCTGTCCACCAGTCCGGTTGTTCCGGGGCCTCCAACGTCCACAGCCGTCCGTCGGCCGCCGCGAACAGCACCTCGTCCGCGTCCCGACGGCACAGTTCCATGCCGGCTGTCACGTCCTGGGTGGTGGCGCCCGCGCGGTGGGCGCCGGTGATGCCTGTCGGCAGCGTCTCCTCTACGAGGAGGGAAGGCGACTCCGACGCCTTGCCGTCCACGACGGTGAAGCCGCAGACCTTGGGCATCTTCGGCTCTACGACGGCCTGGTCCGCGGTGACGAAGTCGATCTCCACCCCTGCGTAGCCCACTGTGTGGCGGCCGGGCTCCAGCCTGAGCACGGCCAGGGAGACAGGGCGGCCCGCGGCGATCGCCTTCCTGAGCTCGGACCGCTCCCTTCCGTCGACGAGGAGCGTGCCCGTGCACTCCACGGCGTCCGGCACGACCACGTGGGGCTCGCCTCCGCACAGATACAAGTGGGAATCGAGCGAGGGCGCGAGCTTCAGTCCGCCCTCGAGGCGCAGCTTGAACTGGGCCGGGGGCTGTAGGAGGCCGACCGCGCCCTGGACCTCCTGCAGCGCCCGGCGCAGGGTGACTGCGTCGTCGAAGGTGACGGGCTTGTGCATGGACCAGCCGTGCGGCACCCAGGCCAGCTTGCTGGTGTCGGCGCTCCGGCCCGTGGTCGCGGCCTTGTCCAGCAGCCGCTGCACGTCCCGCTGCGCGGTCGGGGCAGCGAGCACCACGTGTGCCTCTCCCGGGCGGAAGCCGTCGGTGCCGGCCCAGACGCCGAGCACGTCGTCCCGTGCGAGCACCAGGACGGAGGAGGCGGGGCGGCTGAGCACCAGGTTGTCCCCGTCGCGGCGGATGCCCCTGGCGAGGGTGTCCGCGCTCAGGGCGGGCAGGCCCGTCACCTCGTAGTAGGCGGTGTCGCCGAGCTGTTCGAGGACGACGCCACCCTTGAGCTCGATGCGCTTCTTCTGCTCCGCGGACCGCAGGCGCGCCACCCAACTCAGCCGCCCCGCGTCCAACCGCACCAGAAGTTCGGCCCGGGTGACACCGGTTGGCACCAGCTCGTCCGAACCATCCCAAGATGTCGCGTAGTTGCCGATCAGCCTGGCGAGGAAGGGGCGGAGATCCTCCTCCTGCACAGCGTTGCGAAAGCCCTTGGAGAAGTGCTGCCCCATGCCCCGGATCTCGATCTGGGCCAGCAGTGTCTCCCCCGGTAGCGGCCAGGTCGTGCCGTACTCCCGCAAGGACCGGAACAGCTTCGGCATGAAGGACCGGTCTGCGCCACTGACGAGCGCCTGAGACTGGGCGAACCCGATCATGCTGCGGTTGGAGGGCAAATCTGCGGGGGCGGGAACGGTGCAGAGACCCCGTGCGCCCCTCTGACTGAACTGCCAGGAGGCCAGCACCTGCCACATACGAGAGATGGGCTCGTAGTGCTGGCTGCCCAGTTGCTTCTCGTCGCCGGTCAGCAGCTCGGAGAAGCGGGCATGGTAGGCCGTGGCCCGGTGGTTCCGATCGTTCACCATCCGGGACGCGGCCATCACCGAGCAGGCCAGCAGCGGCAGGAAGGCGGGCACCCCCTCCTTGTCCTGCTGTCGCTTGCGCCAGCGGTAGCCCTCGAGCGCGCTGTAGGGTTCCGCGGTCCCCAACCGCAGGAACCTGCCCACACACTGGGCGAGAGGCTCCTCTATGACGCATCCGTGCCTGAGCTCCTGCTCCACGTCGTCGTCAACGTAGAACAACGTCGGGTGGCCGGCGTGCTGCCGTCCGAAGAACTCCTCGGCCAGCACTTCCTGCCACGCCTCATAAGAATGGTCCACTCTGTCCCCAAAAGAGAGGTTCCGATGCCCCGTTCGTGAAATCCCCCGGGCATGGAACGGTCCTCCGCGTCACACTAGAGCCCACTGACATCAACGGTCTGCTGCCGAACACGCCCTCGGGCGCCGTCCCCGTCGGCCGTGCAGCTCTTGGCCGTTACCGCTAAGCGCAACTTAACGACACACAACACACCAAGACGTATCCCCCTCGGCGGGCAGCAACGCCTCCCGGTCAGACCTGACGCCAGCCGCGGCCTGCAACACCACGGGCGACCGCTCCGGCGGTCCATGCATCCCCGCCAGCACGCGCGATCTCCACCACGGCAGCCACAACCCTGGCGCCGTCCGCGTCGAGCTACGCCCACTTACGTCGCACGAACCCGCTCCCCTGCCCCACGCGATTGCGCAATCTCCGCGACTGCACGCCCTAGCCCGACGTGCCTTCTTCTCGCCAACTGCGGCCTGCTGACGGACGGCAGGGCCCGATTCCCCCAATGCGTCGTACACACAGGCAGGTTAGCGGAATCCACCAACAAGTTTCACAGAGGCTCCATATCGGGAATGCTGCCGGGACGCTATACACGCCTATCGTTCAATTTTTCGGCCCTCCGCACTCAACAGCACGCTGCCCGACCAGGCTCAACAACCCACCCACGCCCCTGTCCCCCTCTCGGACCGCGGCTGGCCCACCCTGTTCCACGCAGTGGCCACGATCAGTCCGCTGCTCGTGGGCAATCCCAAGAAGTCCAGCGCCGAAAGGCGATGGACGACCTTGGGGCTGCCGCCCACGTCACTGAACCTCCGGCGCCCAGCCGTTGATACAGGCAGCGAGCTTTGCGAGTCTCGACTGTCCCGCTCCGCTCCGCACGCGCGGAGGTGCCCCGCTGGACTCGACGTCTGTGGAACCCACGGATTGTCCGCTCTGCACTTTCGAAGGTCACCCAAACCACGCGCGGAAGAAGGCCCTCGCCAACCTGTTCGCCAACCTGCAGTGACTCGTCACATGGCCGCCCTCGCCCCCCCCGCCCGAATGAGATGATCACGTTGCCTGTGCGTGTTCGGCTCAGCGGGAAGGAGCACCAGGGTGCTCAAGGACTCGTCATTGCGGGGCTACTTACTAGAAGAGTCCCTGGCCTGGCTGCTGCGCTTCAGCGGCTACCGGCTTCTCGTCCACGAAAATCAGGACCCGGTCGAGTTGGTGACGGAGGGCCAGACTCTCCGGGTCCGAGGGCGGGGTGCGCTCCACCAGGTCGATGTTCTCGGGGAGTTCGCCTTCACCCCTGCGTTTTCTATGCCGGTGCGGCTGTTTCTGGAGGCCAAGTACTACCAGACGCGCTGTGAGTTGGAGGTCGTGCGGAACGCCCACGGCGTGATGCACGACGTGAACGAGAACTTCATGACGGGCGCCGGGACGCGGCCCCGGCAGCGGTACAAGTACTCGTACGCCTTGTTCTCCGCGGGCGGTTTCACCGCCGACGCCCAGAAGTACGCGCTCGCCCATCAGATCTCTCTCGTGGACCTGTCGGGTGCCTCCTTCACCTGGCTGCTCGGCAACATCGGAGCCACGGCGACGAGCCTGTTCGCGGCACAGCAGCATCTGTCGAAGTCGGTCCCGTTCCCGCTGAATTGGATGCGATCCCGGCTGCGGAAGGCACTCGGGACGTCCCCGCTGGAGCTGCCACCTGTCTCCATCCCCGAGGGGAAGTTCAAGCAGGCCGCTGGCACGGTAATTGATGACTTCGCCACGGCGCTCCGGCAGCACAGCGACGCGGAACTCCTCCTCGGTTTCCCTGCCGCGCCATTCATCCTGCCGCTCGCCGCTAGTGATCACCGAGGATTCCTGGAGTACGTGGAGACCAAGCCCGACCATACGGTGCGGATCAGACGGCGAGGCACGGGGGCCGCCGCGGAGTGGACGCTCGCGCCCGCAGATGAGGTTGGCGCCTATGAGTTGACCTTCAAACTCCCAGAGCACATCGAGGAATGGATCAGTGGCATTGGGGAGAAGGAACGCCATCGCACCGTTCAGGTCAAGGAGCAGTTCCTGTCCGCGATCACGCTCTACCGCATGAATGGCGCTGGCGTACGTTCCTACCAACTGCGCTACGAACCGAGTTCCCTCTCCCGGGCCGGAGCTCCATAAACGGCTGCCGGCCCAGGTGCGCCACCGGCTCCTCCGGTCGGCAGGAAGGGACTGGGCTTGTCGTGCCAGCTGATGTTGAGGGCGTCGCGAGCACGGGTGGCGGCGACGAACAGTAGAGAGCGGGCCTTGCGCTGTTCGCGCTCGTAGCGGGGCGGGTCCTCGGTTCGATAGCGCTCGATCGCGCTGGTGCGCGGAATGATGCCGTCGCTGGCGCCGACGATGGCGAGGCGTTGGTATTCCAGGCCCTTGAAGCGATGCATGGTACCCACGTGAATCTCACCGTCGCCCTTGGGGCCTTCCTTGGTGAGCTCGGCGCAGGTGATGCCCGCCTTCGTCTCCAGGTAGTACATGGTCTGGCTAACCATGTCGCGGTCGGCGACGCACACGGCGATCCGGCCGCTGGGGTCGAGAGACGCTCCGTTCTCGTCGGTCGACAGCTCTGCACGCCAGGTCGTCAAGGTGGCCGCGAGGCCACCAAGTTCGTCCTCCCAGGTCTCATACGGAACAAAGCCCGGCTTCGGGCCGTGGAGCACGGAACGGTATCCGGCCAGGTTGTCGGTGCCGTCATCGAGATCGTCGTAGGTGATCTTCCCGCTGTTCTCCTTGGGCTCCACGACGCGGAGGGCCTCGGCGAGGATCTCTTTGGTCGTGCGGTAGCTTAGGGTCAGGCGGGAGGCTCGGCCGCGGATATTGATGCCGAGGGCGCCGAGGGCGACTTGGTGGTCGTAGATGCGCTGGTGGGTGTCGCCGGCGATGAACAGGTCATTGGGCAGGTCGGGGTCGGCCATGGCGCGCAGCATCTTCCAGTGCGCGGGGCGCAGGTCCTGGGCCTCGTCGACGACGATGTGCCGGTAGCGGTAGCCGAGGTAGCGCATTCCGGAGCTGTTGTCGCGGTGGATTAGGTCCTTGCCGCCGATATCTTCTTTGTACTCGCGGCGGGCCCTGATCTTCGCGGCACGCTCGATCTCGTGTCGGGCGGCGCGCTCGGCGGCCTGGCCCCAGGTTTCCACGCCCAGCTTGTCAAGGCGAGCGGTGAACTGCTCGATGAGCTTCCAGACGTGGTTGCGCTCGGGGCGGGTCAGCGCCCGGCCGCGACCGGCCCGGCGGGCGTTGAAGTAGTCGGAGCGGGTGGCGACGGCCTGGCCGAGGATGACCTGTTCCCACTCCTCCAGCAGGAACTCCGGCTCGAAGCGCCGGTCGTCGAGTTCGGCGAGCAGTTGGCGCATCTCGTTGAGGGCCACGTGGTCGTACACGCGCTGCTTTCCGCGTCCGGGGGCGGTGTTCTCGCCGAGGACGCGCGCGGCGAGCTGGTCGATGTGGGCGATGTCGACGCGGGCCAGGAGCTCGGGTTCGATCAGGGAGGCGAGCCTGAGCCGTAGGTCGGTGGTGAGGTTCTTGGTGAAGGTGGTCAGCAGGATCGGCTTGCTGTGGCCGGGAGGCAGCTGCTCGACGAGGTGCTTGACACGGTGCAGGGCGACGATGGTCTTGCCAGTGCCGGGGCCGCCCGAGACCCGGGCGGGGCCTTTGTAGTGGCGGTGGACCAGGCGTTCCTGGGTCGGGTGGAGGAAGACCTTCCAGGCGCGGAAGTCGCCTTCTTCGATGGCGTCGCGTACGTCGTCGTCGACCGTGGTGACCTTCGTGCGCGACAGGGCGGCCGCGAAGTCGTCGAGGTCGGGGCGCTCGTCGAGCTCGACGGGTGCGGTGATCTCGCGGCGTACGTCGTCGATGTTCATCCCGGCGGCGAGGCCGTACAGGACGTCCTTCGACAACAGCGGAGCACCTTCGACGAGTTGGTCAAGCTCCTCGCTGGTCGTCGCGGTCAGCGCCAGCTCGATGAGCTGTTCCGCGACGCCGAGCTCACGTAGCTGCCCGGCGTCGTACGCGGACAGCAGGGCCGGTGCCGCGGGTACCGGCTCGGGGACAGGCTCCACGGCCTGCGGCTTCGTCTCAGGCTCGGGCTCCGCCGGGGTCAGCGTGATGCCGGCTCTGCGCAGAGCACTCTGGCCGACGACCGACAGGTCGACGAACTCGATCTCACCGGTGACGCGGTTGACGGCGACCTGGAGCTCTTCGTAAACGTCCTTGCGGTGGCGGACGGCGATGAGCAGCCAGCTCTCGATACCGTCCGCGTCGACGCCGGTGGGGGTCAGCAGGGCCCGATAGTCCTTGCTGACGCGGGCTGACCAGATGCGTGAGTCGCCCTTGAGCTGCTTCTTGCGCAGGCCCGGTAGCTCGGGGTTGTCCCGGAAGTGGTGACAGAAGTTGTAGAAGTCCGACTTCACCGAGCGGTCGAGCTTGTACAGCTCCTGTTCGGCCTTGCGGTACAGGCGGAGCCGGGCGGTCATCGGGGTGTGCCTTCTTCCGTGTCGGGGAGCTGGGCGATCAGCTCGTCGAGGTGGTCGAGCCATGCGGCCGCGGTTCGTACGGTCCAGCCGTCCGCGGTGTAGGCGGCGTCGCGCCGGTGTGCCTCGTCGTCGTCCTCGCTCGTGGGTGCGGGGACCACGGCGATCTTCACGCCGGAGACGTGCCATGCGAAGTCGGCCGGCCAGCGGCTGGTGCTGCCCAGTTCGTAGCCGAAGACGGGCGCCCGCTTGCCCCGGTCGGCGAGCACCTCGGCGAGGCGGAGCAGGTCAGGTGCCTCGACGGGCTCCTCGCGCAGGATCTCCAGGATCTCTTCGTCCCAGGCCGCGTCACGCAGGAGCCGGGCGACGGCCTGCTCGGCCGCCGAGTCCTCTTCCGGGCTCGGGTCGGCTGGCTTGACCGTGACGGCGGGTACGCCGATGAGCGAGTCGAGCTCACCGAGTCCGCCGCAGACGGCAAGGACCTCGACCTCGAATTCGGCGGCTTTGCTGGTGGCGAGCTGCACACCGTCGCCACCGGCGGACGAGAGGAACTGGGTGAGGTTGCTCCAGTACAGCCAGGCCCGCCAGCGTTCCTTGTGCTCGTCGGTGTCCAGAACGGCGTCGCTGTCGTCGAGGACGGTGAGCGCGGTCCATTTCAGCTTCTCGGGGTTGGCACCGTCCACCGCGAACACGATCGGCAGCCCGGTGTCGTCCTGTGAGCGGAAAACATGCACGGGTCCGATGCCGGCGACGTCCGGGACGACCGGCTGATCGTTGCGGTCGGCGGCGGAGAACGTGGCTAGCTGGCCACGCAGGGCGGCGACGAGTTCGCTGCGCCGTCCGGTCGCGGCGACCGGGGCCGTGCCGGGCTGGGCCGTCAGCCCGGTGACGAGCGCGCGGGCCCGACGGGTCCAGCGCTCGGGGTCCGGATCGCGCAGGTAGGCGATCAGCGTGTCGATGGGGTTGGCGAAGACGGCTCCGGCGAAGTGGGCGCGCTGGCCGCCGTACTGTTCGTACGCCGTCTTAGCTCCCTCCTGCGCGGTGCCCCGGTAGGGCGGCCAGACAGGCTTTGTGCGGGCGGGCCGGTTCTCGAACAGGTCGATGTCGGCCCAGGTAACCTGGAAGACGATCTCTCCGTCAGCGCGCAGGCGAGTGCGCTTGGCTGCGTCGGCGGCGATCTGGTTGTGCTCGCGGCTGGCGTGGAAGCGGAAGCCTTCGAGGTAAACCTTGACGCTCTGGGCGGGGCCGTCGACGCGGGTGAAGGTGAAGTCGCTGACGGTGCCGCGGAGTTGCTGCTGGGCGGTGAGCCGCCAGTGCATCACACCGGAGCCGCTGGATTCGTCGGCACTGCTGGTGAAGCGGAGGTGGCCGCTGGCGTGGCCGTCTTCGTCCAGGGAGGCGTCGTCGGTGACCTTCACCCAGTCGCGCAGGGCGGCCAGGAAGCGGGCCTCCAGGTCGGACTCCACCTGGGCGTCCAGGCCGACGAGCCCGGTGTGCTCGACGTCGTCGATCTCCCAGCCGTTCTCGCCGTCCTTCGTGAACAGCAGGGACTCCAGCATGGTCAGCGCGGACTGGCGCGAGACGATGTCCTGGAAGGGCTCCGGGGTGTAGCGGTGCAGGCAGCGGTGGCAGGCGCGGCGCTGTTCCTCGGCGCACGGGCAGTTCTTCAGCGCCTCGTACGCCGCCAGGAGGGTGTCGCGGAAGGCGTCCCGGTCGGTGAGCCGGTCCAGGTAGCCGGTGCCGCCGGGCAGGGAGTCGAAGAGCACCAGGAACCAGCGTCGCTCCCCGCTGCCGGTGTCCGGCATGGAGGCGACCGTGGTGGCCAGGTGCTGCGGGTCGCCCCCGAAGTGCAGGTCCACGCCGAGCCGCAGTGCGGACCGGAAGGAGTGCACCTTGGCGTCGACGTCTGCGGTGGCGGCCGGGATGAGCACCCGTAGTGCCTCGGTCTGCAGCTGGTGGGCGAGCAGCACCGGCTCCTCGCGGGCGCCGGTCTTCTTGCCGCGGCGCAGCGGGCACCACGGGCGGTGGTGCTTGAGGCGACCACTGCGGGCGGCGAGGGAGTCCAGTTCGTCGGTGTCGTGGTCGAAGACGGGCTGTCCGTCGGCGCTGGCCGCGCCGCACGCGGTGCACACGTGGAACGGGTTGAGCCGCACCAGGTGGCCGACGAAGTCGTCACGGGACTGGGCGTCGTAGCGGACCGGCCCGACGTTGATCCGCCGGATCATGGCGCGGCGGCAGTAGTCGACCCCGAACGTCTGGTGCTTGTGCCGCCACGAGCCGGGCTCGATGTCCGCCTCCGGGATGTCCACCGCGTCCACCACGGCGTAGGAACGGCGGTCGCGGTCGTCCTTGTCGTCGCGGATCCGGGCGTCCTCTCGCTTGTCGCGCGAGGTGACGGTGGCGGGTTCGACGATCTGGAACAGGCACGAGCCGTCGTCGGCAATGTGCGCGGTCTTGCATCGCGGGCACGGTGAGCGGTCCTCGGCAGCGTTCTCGGTACGGACGTAGCCGCAGCCGGGGCACACCCGCCAGGTACGCCACTCCTGCTTACCGCCCGTGGCGATCTCCAGGCCGCTGATCTGGTGCTTGTAGCCGTTGACGTAGAAGGTGTTGCCGGGTGCCAGTTCCTCCAGCGCGATGCGCCGGGGCCGCTCATAGGCGTACGTGTCGGAGGTGTACTTCGTCTTCTTCGTCTCGGGGTCTACGCCGTCCTCGCCGTACAAGGTCGCTGACAGGATGGTCGTGGAGTCGATCAGGGCATAGTTCGGCAGCAGCCCCAGGTCGCACAGCGCGGTCTGCGCGGGGGTCTCGCCCAGGTTCATCAGACGCCGCCCGACACCGCGCCGTTCGGCGTCGAGTTCGGCCTTCTGCCGGGCCTGGTCCGGGTCGGACTCGTGTAGCTCGTCGTGGGCCTCGTCGATCTCCTTCAGCCGGGCCCGCAGCGCGCGTTCGCCCCGGAACCACTCCCGTTCGGCCTCCTCGACCTTGCCGCGCAGTTCGTGCGTGGCGTACCTGATCAGGTCCTCCTCGGCCTGGTTGCTGACACCGGTGGGGAACAACTCCAGGAATTGCTTGGCGAGTTCTTCACCCTGGGCGATGGCCAGTTCCACCAGGTCGACGAGATACCCCGACGGTCCGAACAGGCGCGGCGCCTTGTGCGGCAGGGCCCGCAGCACGATCCCGTCCGCGCGCACCAGCCGTCCGGCGGCGGCGTGGTCGAGCAGGTGGGCCAGGTACTGGCGGCGCAGGATCTCGATGGCCGACAGATAACAGCCCGGGGGCACGATCGTGCCCGCGATTAGGTCCTTGGGACGCTCCAGGAAGTACAGGTCCCGGCGCCTGCGGTCCGGGATCGTCAGCAAGAACGCGTTGCCCGTACGGCGGCCGGCGCGCCCGACCTGCTGTGCGTACGAGGCCGGGCGGCGCGGCAGCGCGGCCAGCACCACCGCCGACAGGTCACCGATGTCGATGCCCATCTCCAGCGTCGGCGTGCAGGACAGCACGTTGGGGTCCTTGAATCCCTCACGCCGCTTGAAGGCCTGCTCGACCTGCTCGCGCTGCGGGCGGGTGAGCATGCCGGTGTGCTCGGCGGTGACCACCTGATAGGTACCGGCCCCGCGGTAGAGGCTCCGGTAGTAGTCGCGGGTGTAGTCCCGGTCACGATGGTGGACTCCGAGCCCCTCGGGCCGGTCGCCGGCGACCAGACGGCCCCGGCGGCAGCGGTACGAGGGACAGGGCTGCTCGTGCCACTGGTCCAGCAGCAACGGATGCACCGTCTGCTCCCAGAAGCACACCGGGCAGCGCACATAGGCGTGCCGCACGTGTTCGTCGTCCAGCAGCCGGGCCTCGATGTTGCCCGGCTTGAGCCCGTAGACCCGCAGCGACGTGTCCTGCGGGGTGCGTACCGACAACAGTCCGAGAGCGGCCAGTTCGGGCAGCAGTTTCGACCAGAACTCCGGTGCCAGCTCACGCGGTAGCTCCAGGCAGCGGCCGACCCACCGCTCGTACCAGGAGAGCCGGCCGGTGGCGAAGTCGAACTCGCTGCCGTTCTTGGGCTGGTTGAGCAGGAACACGGGTGCCGCCACTCGCTTGGGGAACGCCTTCATCCCCGGCGCGCGCCCGCCCCAGACGAAGTACCGGCTGGTACCCGCCTCGTCCATGTACTTGTTCAGCCACTTGTGCGCGACGGCCCCGCGGGTCCGCAACCGCTCCAGGAAGATCCGTACGAACGCCAAGTAGCGGGCGTCGTCCTGGGCGACCAACGGCACCCCGTCGCGCACGCACTCCTCATGGATCCGCCGGACCAGCGCCACCACGGCCGCCGTGTCGTCGATGCGCACCTGCGCGGCGGCGGTACGGGTCAGCTCCAGCGTACGGCCATTGCGGGACCGGAACCCGAACTCCATCAGCGCCTCGAAGGCGAGCCGTTGCCCGATCAGCCGCCACACCGGCAGGCCGCCACCACGCCCCTGACCGGACAGCAGCCGGTCAACTCCCCTGTAGACGTGCAGATCGGGTGGCACGACGGCGGCGAGCGTGTCCTTGTCGGTGGTGGCCTCGACGACGTTCGCGATCAGATCGTTGAGCGCGGTCGGCTCGTCGTGGCTCAGGTGCTTGGCCAGCAGCGCGCGCAGCGAGAAGGTGTACGACCGGTTCGCGACGAATCCGGCCCGGTGCGCGGCGTCCTGCACCGAGTCGTTGAACATCAGCGTCTTGTTCTCGTGCAGCTCCTTGTCGAGCTCCCCGCCCGTAAACAGCTGCGTGATCGAGGCCGCGGCCATCGCCGCCGACCCGGTACCCAGGAAGCGGATCGCGTTGCGCTCACCGCAGGCCGGGCACCAGTCCTCTCGAGCCGCGGTGTTGGCGACGGTGCCACCGAAGTGGACCAGCACGAAAGCCGAGTCGCGGGCCGTAAGCCGCGGCTCTTTGGTGTCCTTGTCGTAGTCGTTGAGGGGGTCTGGCAGCCGCAGACGCTTACGCGCGCCGTCGAGCACCATGAGCAGCCCGCCGGCGCCCTGCCCTGCCGAGGCGCCGTTCGTGCCCCTGCCCCCGCCGGCCATGGGCGCCGCGCCGGACCCTTCCCGCGCCTCTCGCTCGGTCGCAGCGATCAGGTTCCGCACGCGCGCCTTGTCCTGGCCGAGCGAGGCGCGCCGGATCTTGAAGGTGTCGAACTGGACGTCGTGGTCGTCGCTCTCCGGCGAAAACACCGCCCAGCCCGACCGCCCGCAGTCACGGCAGTAGACGGCCGGCAGGAAAAGGTTGGCGTTCTGCCCCGAGGTCGCCGTCGTCACGGGAGCCGGACGTCCGCTGTCACTCGCGCTCGCGTCGGCCAGCCCAGCGGCGTCCCACCGGAACTCCGCCTTCGGCCACGGCAGTACGCCACGCAGCAGCCTCGACACCGACCGGGCCCACTGGTGCACCTCGACATGCACGAACGGCCGCGGCTCCCCCGGCGGCGACTTCGGATCCCGCGCGTACGACAACAACGCCACGAACCTGGCCAGCGCCTCAGCCGCTTTCTCCGGCTGCCGGGCCACCGCCTCGGCCCAACCGGCTGCACCGGCGCGCCACATGACGTCCAGCACCTCGGCGCTGTTCTTCACCTCACCGTCCAGCGCCTGCATCACGGCTCGGGTGAACAGGTGTCGCTTCAGGTTCTCGCCGAGCAGGAGCGGATCCTTGTCGCGGATGCCGGTCACGGACTCGATGAGGTCGAGCAGAGCCTCTTCGCCAGAGGCGGGATCGGGCAGCGCCAGCATCTCGTCCGGCGTGGGAAGACCCTGCATCTTGACGTCGGTGAGCGGAACGAACTCCTCGACCGACAGCCGGTTCTCCCCGACGATGGACTCTGCCGTGAACTCGGTACCGAAGACATCCGTGGCCACGTCGAGCAGCCGCGCCATGCCATCGTCGTCCGTCCCCGACGCGAGCGTCGCGGAGGTCGCCACCGGGCAAATGGACCCGAGCGGGCGCCCCTTTTCGGACACCCCGACGGCGGAGGCGAGCCGCCGCAGCAGCATGGCCACGTCGGTGCCTTGAGCGCCGTCATAGGTGTGGAACTCGTCGACCACCACGTACCGGATGTCCGTCCCCTGCCACAGCGGGGCGTCGTCCTCGCGCTGCAGCAGCAGGTCCAGCATCTTGTAGTTGGTGATCAGGATGTCCGGCGGCGACAGCTGCATGTCGGATCGCCGGGTGCGTACCTTCTCGTACTTGGTCGCCGCACGGTCCCCGATGTACAGCCCCGCCCACAGCTTGCCGAGCCCGGCCTCGTTCTGCGTGAGCAGGTCGTTTATGCGCTGCGCCTGGTCGGTGGCGAGCGCGTTCATCGGATACAGGAGGACCGCCTTGACCCCCGTCTTCCCGGCCTCGCGCTCCCGGCGGCAGTGGTCGAGGACGGGGTAGAGGAAGGATTCCGTCTTGCCCGATCCCGTGCCGGTCGTGACAAGGGTCGGCTGTGGGGTGTGCCCGTTGGCGGAGGTCAGCCGGGCGAAGGCGAGGGCCTGGTGGGCGTACGGCGTGAATCCCTCACGCTGCCATTCGAGGTGCTCGCGCCAGCTGTCGTCGGCGGCGGTGAAGGGCGTACGGATCCGGAGGTACGGTCCGCGGAACATCCCGGACGTCTCGTCCCCGAGGAATCGGTGCAGCGCCTCGCGAGCGCCCTCGTCGGTGAGCGCGTACGTCGTCGACAGGTACTGCAGCAGGCTCTCCTTGAGCCCGCGCGCCTGGAGAGTCGGCCTCACGGGTTCGGTACCTCCTGCAGTACGGGGTCCCACTTGCCGTCGGCGACCGCTTCCTCAAACCGCTGCTTGAAGTAGGCGTGCGCCTCACGCATCTCATGCTCGCGGTCCGCCCTGTGGAAGGGGAGGGTGTAGCCGTCGGGGACGGGGGCAGTGTCCGAGGCGGCTTGGTACGCCTCGAACTGCTTCCAGGTCTCCTTCGTCTGACGCTGGCCGATCGTGCGGGCGTTGCCGGCGAGCTTCCATCCGTTGGCGTCGAACCAGGTGACGGCTTCGTACTTCTGGAGCACGGGGAAACGGCCTCGGTACGCGGCGATGAGGGCGTCGGCGTCCATGCCCAGCCATACGGCTACGAGGGCGTCGATCTCGACCAGGGCGGAGCGGCGGGCGCGCTCGGTGCGGAGGGGGGTGTCGGGGGTCCAGTCGGGGGTTACGTCGTTCAGGGGCGGGAGGCCTGGCCAGGTGCAGGCCCAGGGTTCCTGGGTGGGCCAGGTGGGGTCGTGGAGGTCTTGCCAGAGGTCGGCGTAGGCGGTGGTGAGGCAGTTGAGACGTAGGGTCCGGAGGAGGAGGGCGGGGGCCAAAGGATGGTTGGGGGTGGGAGCGGGTAGTCGCTGTGCTTGTGCGACGTCCAGGTTCGCTACGCCCAAGAGCCGCAGCGCGTAGTCGATAGGCAACGACGCCCAGAAACCAGCCCACAGAGCAGTACTGCGGTCGTCCACAACCCGCCCGCTGCGGACACCATCGATGTGCGTGGCGCCAGGTGGAATGAGAGCCACGTACAGCGCTCGCTCCGTGTTCGGCGCGATCATCTTCCGCCAGGCAAGTCGGTGGAACGAGGCGAACCGCCTACGGGCCCGCTGGACAAGCACGGCATCAATCTGCTCAGGAGTCACCTTCCCTTCAGGAATGCCGTGTTGGATCGCGATCTGCCGACGTGCGCGCGCGGATGCGTTCTCGGACGCCCTCAGGCGCGCAAGAACTGAGTGGTCGATCCACCGATCCTGCTCACGCAGGTACGCCTGATTCCTCCCGGGCGCTCGCACATACTCCGTGTCCGGCACGAAGTCCGCCGGAAGGGCGACAAGATCTGCGCCGTAGGGATCGTTGCTGTTGGCGTCATGCCGCTTGAATACCGGAGTCGCGACGCTGATCTGAGTGCCCTTGAGGATGACGCGGCGCCACCGATCCGGCTGATACTTCTGTCCCGTGTTGGGGTCAGGCCGGTTGTAGTCGATCAGGTTGTCCTTTTTGGCGCCGCTCTCGTGGTAGCCCGAGGAGATCTGGGCCCTCAGCGGCCCAAGCCGCACCGGATAACCCGCCAACGCCTCGATCGCCGCTGCCTCCGCCGTGCTGACCGGAAACAGCAGCCGCGCCTGCTCGATCGGCTGATCAGCCTCGTCCAACAACTGCTGCCAGACCGCCAGTTGCCCGGCGTCCACTCGCACAACCCGCGCCAGATGGGGCCGCTCGTCGAACTCCCCGTTGCGATACCGAATCCCCGGTACTTCACCGGACCCGTCATCCTTGCCGGAATTCCGTAGGGCATCCGCCGAGACCAGCCAGGACAGGTGGTCGAAGCCGATTTCCCCCGGCCGCCCGTAGACGTGCACCCCGAAGTGCGCAGTGTGGCCAACCGGCTCCGGGAAGAATCGCTGCCCGGCGTTGACGAAGTCCCCGTGCATCCGAAGCCTCCGGTACGACTCCGCCCGCAGTGCCCCTTCCTTGTCCCCCGTGAAGTGTGTATCCGGATGCACCATCCCGGCCGTGCCGTCGGCCGACATATGCGCCCACACCTGCGACATGAACGCCCGATACAGATCAGGCTGCGTCCCCGTCAGCAACGGATACATCTGCGACGATCCGAACACGGCAACTTGCGCACTGGTGTTGGTCAGCTCGCCCAGGACATACCGCCGAGCGTCTTCCTTACCCAGCACCTCGACCCGCCGACGCTCCTTGTCCGCCGTAGAAGCCTTCGCCTCCAGCTCGAACCACGGCTCATGCTCCGCGAGCACCGCCGACTCGTTCCAGCGCGGCCGCACCCAGGGCGGATTCCCCACCTGAAGGTCGAAGCCCCCACCCTGCGCGAACACGAGGGCGAACTCCAACTCCCAGTGCAGGAACCCCTGTTCCTTGGCGATGTCCCGCACCGCCCGCAACCACGGAAACCGGTCCTCCGGGTTACCGGCATCCATGCCCATGAACCCAGGCAGCGTCTCCTCGAAGCCCTTCAGTGCCTCAAGGCTCTTGAAGCTGTCGAGCAGCGTCCCTTCGGGCACATCCGCCGTGCCCAGCATCGCTTCCAGGAACTCGATCCAGTCGTCGAGTTCCTTGAGCGGCACGAACCGACGCCGTTCTGGCGTGTTCGTGCCCGCCTTCGACGCACCCGGCTTGGACCTCGATGCCCCGACGCGCTTAAGCTCGACGACCCCTTCGTCGTCCGCAGTCAGCTCAAGGTCTTCAAAGCTGGTCTGCTCGGGCCCCATCGCGAACAACGCCGTAGCCTCGACAAACCGCGGTTCCACAGCCGCGGGAACGGCCTCAGCCCGCTCCCCCGTCAACGGCACCCCGCCGAGCACCTCGCTCAGCCCCTCTGCGTCCCCGATGTCAGCGGCATCGGCCCCCACCGCGTACTCACCATCGGCCCCGTCCAGCAGGCCGACCTTCTCCACCGGCCAGAACCACAGCGCACACCACGCGTCCATGACGGTCTTCAGCCGCCAGTACGGCGTATCGACGGCGTTGAAGAGGTCCTCCAGCACCTTCTCCTTCGGCACCGCCTGCTTAGGACGTTCCAGGAAGGCGTACTCGGGATCGGCCGGGTCGGCCTGCCATACGTCGATCCGCCGGGCGATCTCCTGCTCGGACAGCTCCATACGCTTGACGACGGCAGACCACAGGAACTCGGCCCGCCGAGCGGCATCCCGCAACTTCGTGAACTGCGAGGACGCTTCCGCCTTGGGCTTCCCGGTCTTGCCATCGATCTTGCGGCTGCCGTCCTTGTTGAGGTGCGCGGTGCTGCGCTTGGGGCGCTGGAGAATCCCCTTCTTCCACGCGGCGAGCTGCTCGACGCCCATCTTCGCGAGTTCCTTGGCCTCCTTGGACCCGGTGGCCGCCGCCCACCCCGGACACGGCAGCAGGAACTGGTGAACCGCGTCCTCCGGCAGCGGCTGAGCTTCACCGTCCTTGAGGAAGGGCAGCGGCGTAGGCGCGAGCGCCCCCTTCGCCTTCAGCCACGCCTTCTCCGCACCCGAGACGTCGTCACCGTCGTACACCGCTCGTCGCCCGCCGATGAGCGAGTTGCCGCGACGCAAGTGCAGGCCGAACCAGGGCGCCCGCATGCCGGGGTGCATGGTGTTGAGCCACAGAGACACCTCGGCCAGCTCGACACCCGTGGCGTTCAGGTCGACGCCGTATGCGTTGTGCAGCGCGATGTACGCCTTGGCCTTCTGCTTCTCGGTGATCGCGTCGGCGGTCGGAATGGTGATGCCGAGTTCCTCCTGGCGGCGGCGCAGGTATTCGTCGGCGACCTGGTCGATGGCCTCGTTGAGGAACGCACCCGAACCGAGGGCCGGTTCGCAGATCTTGTACTTCAGCAGCTCCGCGGCCCGCGTCTTGATGACGTTGCCGTGCTCGTCCCGTTCCTGGTCGAGACGGTGATTGAGGGTGAGTTCGACCGTGACCTGTCGCAGCGACTTGGGGGTGTAGTAGGAGGCGGAGGTCTCCCGGTCGCGGCCGGCGAGCCGGTAGACGAAGGAGCCCTTCTCGTACTTCTTTACACCACGCAGGCCCTTGCGGGCGTCCTGCTCGCCGTACTGGACGAGGGTCTTGTCCGGGTACTGGTCCTGCTTGCGCGCGGGGATGAGCCAGGAGCCCTGCTCCGGATCGCCGCCCCGGGCCACCTCGCACAGCTCCTCCTCGGCGATGATGCCGGTGTAGGACATCAACCCCTCGTAGACGGCGCCGAGTTGGTCGATGCCGAGGTTGCGGTACGAGATGAAGCCGCCTCGTTCTCCGCGTCGGCCCTTCTTCATAGTGAGCAGGCGCAGCACCTCGTGCAGGACCTCGTTGCGCAGGCGCAGGTCGAGCCAGCGCGGCGCCTCGTCCTCGTCGCTGCGCGGGTCGATGACTCCCCGGCCGATGAGGCGGATGGCGTCCGGTTCGAAGAGTTCGCTGCGCAGGGGCTCGAAGCGCAGGCCCCGGCCCTCGATGCGGCGGGCCGCCTTGGCCTTGCGGGTCTCCTCGTCGTCGCCAGGCAGGTCGTCGTCGGCTTCGGTGCCATATGCGCGATGGCCGTAGTTGACCTTGTTGAACAGGACGTCGAGTGATTCGTGGAGGTGGAAGCCGTTCTTCGCCTCCTCCTCCACCAACTCCTCGTCGCGTTCGACGAGGTCGCGCAGCCGGGACATGGAGTACCCGGACTCGTACGATCCGTCGTCGGCGGGCAGGATGCCCAATTCAGGGCGGGCCTCGGCGTACAGCAGGAACAGGATGCGGTAGAGGTAGCGCAGCGACTCGCGGGTGAGTTCCCTGGTGAAGGGGATCTTGGGGTCTTCGATGTCGGCAGGGGTGACGTTGTTGTCCGGCTCGGCCATCCGGTGCAGGACCTCGTTGGCGATGAGCTCCACGGAGTGCTGCAGGCCGTAGCGAAGTTCGCTGGAGACGCCGGCCGCGTTGTCGCCGGAGGACTTGAGGAGGGCGTCGATCGCCCGGCTCTGGTCGTTCTCGCCGGGGCAGAGCATGTCCAGGCTGAACAGGGCTGCGATGGTGGCGAGTTCGCCCTGCTGAGTGCGGTCGTTGCGTTCCAGCGCGGCGTCGAGGTTGGCGGCGAGGTAGCGGCCTTCGTTCCAGGACCGGCGGTCGGCGAGGATGATCACGCCGCCGCAGAGCAGCAGGACGAAGCGGGGGTGCGGGCCGCCTGCCTCGCCGAGTTCGCTCTGGAAGAGCCAGGAGGCCAGCGCCGCCCCCGTCTCGTACGACTCCCCCGAACCGGCCCGGAAGGGCGTGAGCAGGCGTCCGGCACCGTCGGCGTCCAGGGCCGCGTCGTTGTCGGCGGACCAGCCGCAGTCGAGGGCGATGACGCCGTGGCTGTGGTAGGCCACGGGCAGGGTGTGGTCGCGTCCGGCGCGGTGCACGGTGAGGTCGGCCGGCGAGGAGTCGTAACCGAGGCCCCGCAGAACCGTCTGGTGCCACTCGGCGAGCCGCTTGGCCCACTCCGGGTTGTTGTGCGTGTTGAGGCGGGCCTCGTCATCGGTGTCGGCCTGGGTGGTATGGGCGAAGTATCCGCGCACCTCCTCTGCGAGGTAGGGCGTGCGCAGGGTGCGCAGCAGTTCGCGCGCAGTCTTGCGCGGGTCGTTCTCGTCGCCCTCGCGCAATGCCCAGGTGGCGAACAGCCCCTTCTTCAGGTCCGTACCGAGTTGATCGGCAAAGTAGTGCGCGGAGAGGTATTCGCCGCGGTTGGCGAAGGAGTCGAAGTCGGTGCTCATCGCTGTGTGCCTCCCTCGGCGGCGGTGTGTGGTTCGAGGACGGCCAGCAGGCGCAGCATGGGTTCGCCTGCCGTCTCCAAGGAGTTGACCAGCTTCAGCCGCCTCTGGGCCGTCCGGTCGAGCTCCGCCTCCTTCGGCCGTGCGCTGGCGAAGAGCGCTTCCTGCCGCCATTCGGCGACCCGCTCGCGGTAGGGGGCGAGGGTGCCGTCGATCTGCTTGCGGTACTCGGCCTCGAGGGCGACGAGATGGCTTCGCGCCGCGTCGATCGCGTCGGGCACGAGTGCGCTGAGGCCGGGTAGGTCGCGGGGGGTGGCGCGGCCGGGCATGTTCGGCCCGACGCCATGGCGTTCCAGTGTCTCAGCGGTCAGCCTCTCGACGACGGGGCTGCCGGGCACACCGGACACGGCCATCCACTCGACGACCGTGGGCTTGCCGAGCGCGTTGGAGTAGATGCCCTGCACCAGGTACGTCGGGCTGTCCACCGTGGCGGCGAGCACGGGTGCCTTGTGGCGGCCGATCTCGACCAGCACCTTGTCCGTGAGCCAGTCCAGGACGGGGTGGACATCGGTGAGGTACGAGACGTTGGGCCACTGCGACTCGGTGGTCTCACGTGCCGCCTTCAGGCGGGTGCTGGCGAGGTCCTTGGAGAAGGTGACGCGGATGCGTCCCGGTTCGTTCTTGCGCGGCAGGATCTGTTGCTCGTCCAGGTACGACTTGGGGAGCGCCTTGAGTCGGTACAGCAGGTCTTGCGGGGGTTCGAAGGCGATCGTGCCGTCGTCGTCGCGGCGCAGGGACAGCATGTCTTCGGGGTTGGGGCGGCAGACCTGTCGCAGCGCCTCCTCGAAGTAGTCAGCTGTGGACCGGAAGAGCTTCGGGACCACCGCGCGGGCCACCTCTGGGTGTTCGTGCACCGCACCCACCTGGCCGAGTAGGCCGGCAAGGAAGGCTGCCCCGCCCTGCTGGGACTGCTTGATGGACTCCTCGACCGTGTGGCCGGCGATCAGGTCCTGAGTGAGGCGGTTCTCCTCCTCCTTGGCCCGGTAGAGACCGGTGACGGCCTCCGCCGACCCCTCGATCCGGTGCGCCTCCTCCTCGCGCTTGAGGAGCTTCTCGCCCACCAGGCGGTCGTCCAGGGTGCGTGGCTGCCCGGTCGCCTCGTCGGTGCGCCACGGGATGTCGCTGGTCAGGACGAGGGCACGGAACTCGGGCCGGTGTTCCTGGCCGTAGCGGTCGATACGGCCGTTGCGCTGCTCGATGCGGATCAAGGACCACGGCAGGTCGTAATGGATCAGCAGATGGCACTGCTGGTGGAGGTTGACGCCCTCGGAGGCGACGTCGCCCGTGAACAGGGTGCGTACCGGGTCGTCGCGCAGGCCGAACTTCTCGACGATGTCCTGCTGGTCCTGGTCCGTGGTGGCCTCGCCGTGCATGACCTGCACGGCTCCGCCATATCCCAGCCAGGGCTTTTTCTCGTCCGGGCTGGTGGCGAGCCGGAAGCCGAGCATGGCTGGCACGGTCTCTGCCAGCCACTTGAGGGTGGGGATACTCTCGGAGAACACCACGACCCGGGTGTCGGAGCCCGGTCCGACACCCATGGTGCGCAGTTCGTCGACCAGCGCCGCCAGCTTGGCGGAGTCTTGGTCCTCGATCTGCTCGGCGAGATCCCTCAGGTCGACGAGCGCGGCCCTCTCCGCCTTCCGCGCCGCTTCCCGGACCGCCGGGTCCTCGGTCCGGGTCTGCCGCTTGGTGCCGTTGGGCTTGTCGGGCGGCGGGTTGTCGAGGTTCCCGATCCGGGTCTTAATCGTCTCCAGCAGGGCTTTGTGCGACGACAGGAACGACTTCAGCAGCCGGTACGGCACGAGCTGATGCCTGCTGGCCGACGGCGCTGACGGGTCGCCGGGGATCCAGCGCGTGGCCAGCTCCTTGAAGACCGCGAGCTCCTTGTCGGTGGCCGCGGCGTGGAGCGGCATGGACGGGCCGCGGTCGGCCCACGCGCCCTTGAGTGACTCTCGGACCTCGGGCGAGGTCTTCGTACGCCGGATGTAGAGGTGGTCGAGGTTCTCCACCTTGTACTGGCGCGGATTGGCGATCGCCGCCTCGTCCAGCATCCTGACCAGCTCGGCGAACGACTCGGCGTCACCATTGTGCGGCGTGGCCGAGGCCAGCACTAGGGCGTCGGTCCGGCGGGCCAGCAGACGGGCCAGCGCGTTGTTCTTCGTACCGCGGTTGACAAGATTGTGGGATTCGTCGATGACGACGGCGTCCCAGTCGGTGTGCTCGAGGTGGTTCGCGTACACGTCGCTCTTCAGCGTGTCCACGGAGATGATCACGCGCTTGAAGTACGCGAACGGATTACGGCCCGCCGGGATGTCCTGCTGAACCCGCTGAATGCCGGTCGAGTCGAGCCGCACCAACGGAATCCCGAACCGCGTCCACAACTCCCGCTGGAACTGCTCCAGGACATGCTGCGGCGTCACCACCAGAATCCGCTCACCGCGCCCGCGCCGGATCAGCTCCGCCAGGAGCACGCCGATCTCCAGGGTCTTGCCGAGCCCCACCACGTCCGCGATCAAGATCCGCGGCTGCGGATTCTTCATGGAGAGCGCCAGCTCCGCCGGCCGCAGCTGGTGGACCTGCTGGTCCATGAGGAAGTTGTCCGCCAACGCCAGCCCGTGCTCGGTCTGCGGCAGAAACGTCTTCCGCATGATCGCCTCAAGGAAGAGCCGGGAGCGGCGGTGGTTCGGCGAGTCGTCCGCGACCAGCTCGGTCTCGCGCGGATCCAGCTCCTGAACGGCGTCGAGCCGATCGTAGAACGTGGCGTCCATGCCGCGGACAAACGACGAGATGCCGGTGACCTCGATCATCCAGCCGTCACGAGTCCACGTGCAATGGCGCACGAGCCACAACTCGTCGCGGATCAGGACCTGCGCTCCCGGCGCGTACCCGGACGAGCCCAGCGACCGCGTTCCTTCCGCGGCCTCGTCAGACTCCACCGCAACGCTCCGACCGCTCACAGCCCCCGCCTCGACGCCCACACTCGCTCCGATCCCTCACGACTACGGCGCAACCCACGCCGTACACCGGTCACGCGACGCATGAACAGCCCCAGGCCCCTCCACACGCGTGCCCGCCAAGCTTCTCACCAGCCACGGACGGTTCGACCGTCACAGTGCGGTATCAACCGCATACTCCGTCCGCAGCTCGTCCGCGACCCGTTTCGAGGCGGGCGGCCTCCCGGCCTTGGACCGGACCTTCGGCTCCGCGGGTGCATGCGAGACCGGCCTGGCGGGCTCCCCTGGCGTGACGTTCTGCTCCACGTCCCCCTCAGCAGCATCGGCATCCGCTCTTGCATCTGTCCTCAGACCGTCGAGGGGCGAGTCGGGACCCGAGATCTCCACGATCTTGCCCTGTGCCTCAAGCAGCCTCTCGAACGACGGTGACAGCGGCTCCTTGGCCGCATCAGGGGTGCCACCCGCGGTCGTACGAGCGATCAGCTGAAGCCGTGCTTCAGCCGGGGGCAGCCCGGCGGACTTCAGCAGCTGCGCGCACGCGTCGGCCACGACGCCGAGCGTCGGCCGCTCCTTCGGGACATGGGCCAGCATCGATGCGATCAACGGCTTGATCGCGTCCGGTACGCCGCTCAGATCCGGTCCGATGGCGGGGTTCGCCACCTGCACGGCGACGGCTTCCCACGCCGCGCCGTCGTACGGATAGTGCCGGGCCGCCGCGTACAACAGCACCGTGCCCAGCGCGTACACGTCCGCAGCAGGCGTCACCTTCGGCTGCCCGCTCGCCTGCTCCGGCGGCATACAGCGCACGGTCCCGATGATCATGCCGCTGTGCGACAGCGACTCCGTTGCGGCGTCCATGAACGCGCCGAGCCCGAAGTCGATGATCACGGGGCCGTCCTTGCCCATGACAACGTTCTGAGGCTTCAGATCCCGGTGCAGCAGGCCGGCGGAATGGACAGCACTCAGCCCCTCTGCAAGCAGCGCACCAAGGCTGGCGACCAGCGATGTGGGAAGGACGCCGTCCTCGTCGACACACGCAAGAAGCGTGCGCCCGGCCACGTACTCTATGGCCAGCCACGGCCGGTCTGCGAACGGGTCGGCGTCCAGGAACCGCGCCACCCTGTTCGTGCCGATCACGGTCCTCGCGATCAGAGCTTCCTTCTCGAACCGCGCCCGCATAAGGGGATCCAGCTTGTCGCTCCGGATCCGCTTCACCGCGACCGGATCGCCACCGGGGGTATAGGCAAGGTAGACCTCGCCCATTCCCCCCGCGCCCAGGTCCTTGGCCACGGTGTACCGGCCAATCCGGTCGGGCATCCCCGTCATCTGCTGCTCAGCACTCCCTACACCCACCCGTGCGCCATCCGGTCCAGATTCGTGGGCGCCGATCAAGCCTAGTCGCTCGTTGTACGGGACATGCAGGGTTCCGGTGCCTCTGCTGCCTCACACTGCGGGCCGTTCCCCCGGCGGCTGCCGGCCACTCAGCTCAGCAGGTCACCGACCGCCCACGATCACGGCAGGTCGCCCCACTTCGCCAGGAGAGCATCAGCGACGCCCTCCTCGTACACAACCGCCTGATGCTCCTGCATCACCATGCTCAAATTCGGGTCCCATGAAGTGCTGCGGGCCTTCCCGGACAAGGCAACGTGGTCGTCTTCGGTCCGGAGTCCCTCAAGGTAATCCTCAGCCGTCATCTTCCAGGGCTCGGCTCCGTAGCGACTGATGAGTCGATTGGTCATATCGATTCCCGGCCAGTCGAAGTCCCCGTGGTAGAGGAGTCGGCCCCCACCGTTGACGATCAAGCAGGCCAGTCGGTGAAAGGCCGTTGACGGCCGACCTTCGGCGCAGATCAACGGCGGACTGCTCGCGCCGAGCTCTCCGGCGGCGCGGCGGAGGACAGCCGGGTTCTCACAGACGTACACCTGCGGCAGGTGAACGGTGACGGGCAACGTGACCAGCTGGTGGAGTGTGACTTGGAATGGGGTGCCGTATCGAGCCGCGTCAGTGAGCCACTCCCCCAGCCCTTGACCGGACGCCGGCAGATTGAGGACAAGGACGCGGCTGGCCAGGTCGTCCACGATGACGTCGAACGCATCCCAGAGCTCACGCCGGGCCTCGGCTCCTGGATCGAGCGGAACTCCTCTCGCTTTTGCCAACGCTCGGAGTACGAGGGTCGGCAGTAAACCTTGGCCAGGATTTAGGGCCTTAGTGTTTCCCGTGGTGGCGTCGGCCAAGGCGGCCAGCATGACAGGCGGCGAACCGCTGGCGCGGCCGTGGAGGTACTCGAGAACGCGGATGGCCTGGCTGAGGAGGCGTTCGTCCTTCTTATTGATCAGCCCAGTGATCGTCCCGTCGGAAGCCAGGCTACTCAGCCACTCCTTGTACCAGGGGTTCTCAGCATGGAGTGCGCTGGCCTCTCCCTCGGCCAGCAACTGTTGCCGGGCCAGGTCAATGGCGCTCCGTTCGTCGGCTCGAAACCGCAGAGGGGCACCGAGTCGTTCCAAGAGGTCGCGGAGAGAGGCACCGGTGACGTTGCGGACGTTCTGGTCCAGTGCCGCAAGCGGAAGAGAGAGACGGCGGACGTCAGCCGCGCGGTACGCGCCTGTGATGCCGATGATGGCATTGCGCTCTTCTGCCGTCGGATTCGTAAGGCCGATGGAGCCAGTGATCTCGCCTCCATTGCGTTCAAGGGAGCGCCGGGCAGCCCGAAGAAGGCGGCGGAACTGAGGGCCTGTGAAGCGTTCGTACAGGTCGGACGTCGGCAGACTCATTACTCCCCCTCACTTTCCTCAGTACCGCTTCCTACCGGCTCGTCCTCAGGCACGTCGGTGAGCAATCCCGCGTGTGCCGGAACGTGGCGGCTTGGCCGGAAGCTGAGCAGCTCGGCGGCCAGATCTTCGGATCCGGGGTATCCGACGTCGTCGAGGATCTGTTCGCCGTCCCAGACCAGCAGCATGGCGGAGACGGTGTGCGATGCCTCGTCGTGCTTCATGTCGTAGTGCGAGATCTGCGGCACATCGGGATACGTGATCCACAGGTCGTAGCCGGTCATGAAGAGGTCGAGGTCGAACTTGGCCGTGAGGGCGAGCAGATCGGGGCGGTACTTCTCGTCGATGCCGGCGAACGCCTCGTCGAGGGCGATCAGGCGTGGGCAGGTGGGGTAGGCGGAGCTGTACTGGGCGTGGGCGGCGGCGAAGAGTGGCAGGTGGATGGAGGCGGACTTCTCTCCGCCGGACATCACGCTGTGCTTGGCCTTGGTGAGGACTTCTCCCTTCTTCCTCTCCTCCTCACTCATGCCCGAGCGGAACAGGCGCAGTTCGAACCTCCGCCAGGACCGGTAGTCCAGGACTTCGGCGATCACGTGTTGGTAGCTCTGCTTCTTGTCCGCGGCTGCCTTGGTGCGGATCTGGCTGCGCAAGTGGGAGCGGAGCTCGGTCAAGCGCGCAGGGTCGAGTTCGGAGGCGTCCTTCTTCAGCAGTTCGCTGACGGCTTTCTGGGAGTCGGTCAGGCTGTCGGAGACCACCCAATGGATGCCGACCGTGGTCCCGGACGACATCGGCCTGGCCCGGGTGTCGGCGTCCATGTTCCTGACCAAATCGCGGGCCGCGACGGTGCGGTCGTGAATCTGCTGGGCAAGCCCGGTCAGTAGGCCGTCTTCAAGGACGGTGCGTTCCCTATCCTCAAGCAATACCCGCTGATCGGCGAGTTGTTCGGCCAAGCGGCGCCCGAAGTCTGCCACCGGCGTCGGGCCTTCGCTGTCGGTGACCCTGGCCAGGATGATGTCGCCGGCCTGCTCCCACTCGAAGAGGTAGCCCTGATCGGATCCGAGCAGGGAGCTTTCCAATGTGGTGATGGCTGTGGAGATCTTGGTGGTGGCGGTCTCGAGGAGGCTCTCGGTGATGCGGCGGCCCTGAGTGGCTTCGTCGAGTGCGTCTACGAGGGACATGACGGTCGCGGGGACGGCGCTGCGGGCTGCCTCGATGCCGGTGACCGAGGTGTCATGGGCAGTAAGCGCGTCTGTGAGGCGCCGCACTGTCTCCTCGCCGGACGGCCACACTTCTCGCGGTACCCAGACTCCTGCCACCGTTGCCTCGATGAGGCCGAGCAGATCTGGCCGGGCGTACGGCTCAAGGGTAAGGGTCGTCCGTACCTGTTCGCGTACGGCGGTCATCAGGGCGTCGCCGAGGAACTCCAGGGTGTGTTTGGCCTTCATGAGCCGGTCACGCAGCTCTTCGACGTCCTTCACTGCACGCCGATGTGCCTTCTCTGCCTCCGCAAGCTGTCCCTCGGCCTCCTTGATGTTCTGGAGGATCTCCCGCAGCGGTGCTTCAAGGGTCTCTTGCCGCGTACGTAGCCGTTCTTCCAGGACGGCGAATTTATCCCTACGCAACTGCAGTTGCTCAGCCTGCTCTACGCAGGACTGAGTCCGCTCATCGATGATCGATTTGCGGCCAGCGAGGTCCTTCTCGGACTCCTCGATCTGTTCTCGGCACGCCGCAAGCCCCTTGCCTGCAGTGCCGAAGTCGGTGATGGCCTGGGCGACGCTGTTGAGTTCGCTACGGGTCGAAGGAAGCCGTGCTGCTGTGGCAGCGTGTCTCAACTGCCGCTTCTTCTCGTGTGCACGGGCAACAGCACCATCAAGATCCTTGCGAGCCTTCTCAAGGCGACGGCGAGCTCCGGCAAGATTGCCGGCGATCACCGCCACGCCGCGTGCCGCTTCGTCGATCGCCTGGGTGCTGGGGAGCTGACAGCGCATGCGGTCGAAGTCGTCGAACACCTCCTGGGCGTGCTGCCGTTGGTCTTCGGCAGCGCTGAGCTTCGTCTCCAGCACAGCGATGGCCTCATCGAGGCGGCTCAGTCGCTCACGCCGGCGTGCAGCTCGTGCAGTGGCTCCGATGTACTCCGGCTGTTCCTTGGGGTGGGCACCGACCTGAACGCCCAAGGAGAATTGCGAGCCTGTGGTGATGCAGGGGGTGCTGTCCGTGCCGCCGTCGCTGTCAGTTGTTGGAGCTTCGTCCGTGACACCGACAGAAGCGAGGACGGCTTGCACACCGTCGGCGCTCACATATCCCTGCTCATCGACGACCAGGATGTCGGCGAGTGTGCGCCCTGTGGGCCGTTGTATGACGGGCAGCGGACGCAGATAGGCGTCAGGCACCTTGTCGCGTAGTGCTTGGTCGGTGGCTTCCGAATCAGGATGCAGCCATGCAGTGAGTAGGCCGGCCGCGTACAGGGCGCCTTCCACCGCGGCGGCGTGGTCGTCGGGAATGTGATCGGCGAACCGTACGAGTTGCCACAGCGGAGCGCCGAGGCGTCCCGCTCTGTCGGCGGGTCGCAACTCGCTGAGCGGAGGTGCCTCGTCTTCCTCAGCCGCTACCTTTTCCCGCTCGCTTCGCGTCTTGCGCAGGACATCCGCAATGTCGTCGTAGTGCCTCTTGAGCGTTTCGACGCGGGCGAGCGCCACGGTCCGGCGTTGATCGGTAAGAGAGCGGAAGACCTCAGGCAGCGGCGTCGCTGCGGGGTCTCCTGCGGCGGCCAAGGCATCGAGCAGGGGTTCACGGTCGGTTGGGCCGTTGCTCGCCACGCGGCCGGCGTAGGAGCCGATGTTGACGATGTCGGCGACCTGGCGCGGGTCCTGTTCGGCGGCCTTGAGCAGGTGCGGCAGGGCGGCGCGGGTGGTGTAGAGCAGGCCCTGGACGTTGACGGCGATCATGCGGTCCCACTCCTCGGCGTCCGCGCCTTCGACGGGGCCCAGGAGCATCAGGCCGGCATTGTTGACCAGCGTGTCCAGCCGTCCGAACCACTCGATGACCTGCTGCACAGCGCCCTCCGCCTGGACGCGGTCGGTGATGTCCGCTTCCACCACCAGCGAGGTGCCACCGGCCTGCTCGATCTCGGCGGCGAGAGCCTCCAGGCGGTCCTTGCGGCGGGCCACGAGCGCCACCGAAGCGCCCTGCTCGGCGAGCTCGCGGGCGGTGGCGGCACCGATACCGCTGCTCGCACCGGTGACGAGCGCAACCGTGCCGGTCAGCTTCAAAGCCATGGGGGTGTCCTCTCTGACGTACAGGGCAGATGGGGTGGCAGAGACGATCTGCTGGGTGCCGTTACGGCGGGTCTAATCGAATGATCAGTGCCGTTCAGCAGGCCCGCTATCCAGGCAACCACCCGTCGACCCCGCCCGGGCCCCTGTACGGGGCACGGCTCTTCCGGGGGTCTGCCAGTACCCCTTTCCCCGGCTCCGTCGAGCGGGGCCGCCACACGGTGAACCCGATGGACAGCAGTCGCCGGGCGCCGTCGCCGAGGCGGATCGGGCCACAGCGGCGACGGCCTGGAGGTCGGCTCAGGCAAGCGTGGCGATGTCGATCACGAAGCGGTAGCGCACGTCGGAAGCGAGCACGCGCGCGTAGGCGTCGTTGATCTCCTCGGCGGAAATGACCTCGATCTCGGCGCCGAGACCGTGCTCGCCGCAGAAGTCGAGCATTTCCTGGGTTTCGCGGATGCCTCCGATCGCCGAGCCGGCGTAGGAGCGTCGGCCGAGGATCAACCTGAAAGCGTCGATCGACAGCGGCTCCGCCGGGGCGCCGACGTTGACCATCGTGCCGTCGATCGTCAGCAGCGCGAGGTAAGAGCTCACGTCGAGCGGAGCACTGACAGTATTGACGATCAGGTCGAAGGCGCCGGCCAGCTGCTCGAAGGTGCCCGGGTCGCTGGTGGCGTGGTAGGCGTCCGCGCCGAGGCGCAGTCCGTCCTCCCTCTTCTTCAGTGACTGGGACAGAACGGTGACTTCCGCGCCCATGGCATGGGCGAGCTTCACTGCCATGTGACCGAGTCCGCCCAGGCCGACGACGGCGACCTTCCGGCCCGGCCCGGCACCCCAGTGACGCAGCGGCGAGTAGGTGGTGATACCGGCGCACAGCAGCGGTGCGGCCTCGTCCAGGCCCAGGGTCTCGGGGATTTTCACCACGAAGTCCTCGGTGACCACGATGTGGGTCGAGTAACCGCCCTGGGTGATGGTGCCGTCCCGGTCGACGGAGCCGTAGGTGAGGGTATTGCCGCGCAGGCAGTACTGCTCTTCGCCCTTGCGACAGCTCGTGCACTCACCGCAGGAGCCGACCATGCAGCCGACGCCCACTCGGTCGCCCACAGCGTGACGGGTGACCGCGGAGCCGACCTCGGTGACGATACCGGCGATCTCGTGACCGGGGACCAGCGGATACGGGACCTCGCCCCACTCGCTGCGGACGCCGTGGATGTCGGAGTGGCAGATCCCGGCGTACTTGACCTCGATCAGGACGTCGTGCGGGCCCGGGTCGCGGCGCTGAATCGTAGTGGGGGCGAGCGGTGCGGTCGCGGAGACCGCGGCATAGGCGTTGGCGGTGAGCACAGGTACTCCTGGTCTGTGAGTGCGGTTCCGGCGGCGGTCACGCCGCGGGGTCTGACGGACGGCCGGTGAAGGTTCCGCCGGCGGGGAGTCACGTCAGGTCCTTCGGGCCAGCGCAGCGGGCCCGATATCCAGGCGACCACGTGGCAGCCCCCGTCTGTGCACCCGTAGGGGGCACTACTCACAGGAGGGTCTGGCAGTGCCTCTTTCCAGCACCTGACGCGTCCGGGTTCGCCGTACGGTGGATGCATGGACCGCAGCAGTGAGATCCGTGAGTTCCTGCGCACGCGCCGGGCCCGGATCACCCCCGAACAGGCCGGCCTCGCCCCACACGGCGGCGCCCGCCGCGTACCGGGCCTGCGCCGAGAGGAAGTCGCCCAGCTCGCCGGAGTCAGCGTCGACTACTACATCCGCCTGGAACGCGGCCGCACCCAGGGCGTCTCCGAAGCCGTCCTCGATGCCGTCGCCCGCGCCCTGCAACTCGACGACACCGAACGCGCCCACCTCTTCGACCTCACCCAGCACACCACCACCCGGACCCGCCGCCGGCGCCCCCTCGCCCCGCAGCGAGTCCACCCCGTCCTCTACCGGACCCTGGACTCACTCAACGTCCCCGCGGTGATCCAGGGGCGGCGCACGGACGTGCTGGCGACCAACAAGCTCGCATCAGCCCTCTACACCGACTTCGAAGCCCGGCCCCGTCGCGAGCGCAACTTCGCCCGCTTCGTCTTCCTCGACGAAGCCGCCCGCAGCCTGTACACCGACTGGGAGCAGGTCGCCGGTGACTGCCTGGCCTCCCTACGCCTGTACGCCGGACGCCACGCCGACGACCCGCAGCTCACCGAGCTGATCGGCGAACTGTCCCTGCACAGCAACACCTTTCGCCGCATGTGGGCCGACCACAACGTCATCGCCCACACCCGGGGCACCAAACGCCTCCACCACCCACTCGTCGGCGACCTCACCCTCGACTATGTGGCTCTCGCCGTCGAAGGCGACCCCGACCAAACCCTGGTCATCTACACACCCGAACCCGCCTCTTCCTCAGCAGAAGCCCTGGGCATCCCCGCCAGCTGGACCGGCACCGCCACCACTGGCCCGCGCGCCTCCGAACAGACACACAAGCCGGCCGGCTGACATCCCCAATGCGAGCGTCGGGCTTCTTCCGGACCGGACCGGCAACGACGTTCTGCGCCCGGATCGGTGCGTCGGACCAGTCGGCGACCATCAACAGCAGGGGCATGACAGACGGTGTCCAACGGAGTTCCCGCACTTCAGCGAACTTGGTCTACGCTGTTCCAGCAGGAACCCCGTTGCTTGTGGCAGCCGCCTTCGACGCTCTCCCTCAGCCACTTCCTCATGGCCTTGCCGCTCGCACAGTGTGAGGGGCCTTCAGCTCTTGCAGCCCTCATTCATCAGCCACCAACCTCGCGTAGGTGAAGACGCCAGGTTGCCGATATCGCTGCAGCACGGGCCACGCTGAGCGCACGAGGTGCGAGCACGGTGTCGGCCGAAGTGGTCAGCGTTCCATCATGCGCATGGCGGCCTCGGTGTGGGTGTCGCCCGCGGCAGGGGGCAGGCTGGAGAGCCTGGTCAGGACCTCGTCGGGCAGCTGGATGCGGTCTGCTGCGGCGTTCTCCTCGACTCGGGTCACCCGCTTGGTGCCGGGGATGGGGGCGATGTCGTCGCCCTGGGCGAGCAGCCAGGCGATCGCGACCTGGGCGGGCGTGGCCCGTGCTTCGGCTGCGATGGCCTGGACCTCGTCGGCGAGGGCCAGGTTGCGCCGGAAGTTCTCGCCGGTGAAGCGGGGGTTGCCGCGGCGGAAGTCGCCTTCTTCGAAGTCGTTCTCGTTCCGGACGGTTCCGGTGAGGAAGCCGTGTCCGAGCGGGGAGAACGGCACGAGACCGATCCCCAGCTCTCGCAGGACCGGCAGGACGCGGTCCTCGATGCCGCGAGTCCACAGCGAGTACTCGGACTGCACGGCGGTGAGGGGGTGAACGGAGTGGGCGCGGCGGATGGTGTCCGGGCCGGCCTCGGACAGTCCGATGTGGCGGATCTTGCCCTCGGTGACGAGTTCCGACAGGGTGCCGACGACTTCCTCGATAGGGGTGTTCGGGTCGACGCGGTGCTGGTAGTACAGGTCGATGTAGTCGGTGCCCAGCCGCTTCAGTGAGCCTTCGAGGGCGGTGCGGATGTTCGCCGGGCTGGAGTCCACCGTCCAGGCACCGGCTCCGGAGTGGGAGACGAGGCCGAACTTGGTGGCCAGGACGACCTGTTCGCGGCGGCCGTCGAGGGCTCGGCCGAGGAGGTCCTCGTTGGTGTAGGGACCGTAGATCTCGGCGGTGTCGATCATGGTGACGCCGAGGTCGATGGCGCGGTGCACGGTGCGGATGGACTCCGCGTCGTCGGTCCCGGCTCCGGTCAGGCCGTGGGACATGCCCATCGCCCCCAGGCCGATGCGTGCGATGTCGAGGTCTCCCAGCTTGATGTGCTTCATGATGTCGTGCTTCTCCTGTCGAATGCGGTTGGGTTCGGTCGGTGCGTCCGGCGTGGGAGGTCTTTTGGTGGCCTGCCCGCGCCGTTCTTCGTCATGGGCCGCCGCGCGGGCGCCCCGTCGCGGACCAGGGGTTGCATTTGACCGCTGATGAGGACGGGCGCGCGTGCCATGCCGTTGAGGCGGCAGGGCCGCGTCACGGCTCGCGGCAGGCGAGCACCGTCGACGGGGTGCGCACGTGGGTGACGACCCCGGTGCAGCCGGTGAGAGGCGGAAGGAAGCCGGTCAGTCCTGCTGACGCGTGGCGTCTTCGCGCGAGGAGTCGGGTAGTGGGGTTGCGGTCATGTCGAGCAGAAGCACGGCGTCGTGGTCGGGGGTACCGGGCTGGGCGGTGTAGACGGCCATGCGGTGGCCGGGGCTGCCTTCGAGTGCCATGCCCTGGAAGGCGAGGGTGAGGGTGCCGACCCGGGGATGCCGGAACGTCTTGGACGGGTTCTTGCGGCCGGTGACCTCGTACCGCTCCCACAGCCCGGCGAAGTCATCGCTCTTGAGCAGAAGCTCGCCCACCAGCTGGGCCAGGTCCGGGGCGTCGGGGTCGGTGCCGGCCAGGGCCCGCAGGCGGGCGACGCACCCGCGGATCTGGTTGTCCCAGTCGGGGAAGATCCCCCGTCCCGATGGATGCAGGAACAGGTAGCGGGCCAGGTTGCGCTGGTTGGCGGGCCACTCGGCCAGACCCGGGTAGAGGGCCATCCCGCCGGGGTTGTACGCGAGGACGTCCATGCTGCGGCTGAGCACATAGGCCGGGTTCGGACGCAGCGCCTCCAGCATCAGCTTCACGTGCGAACGCACGGTGCGGCTGGGCGCGGGAGCCGGCTCGGGCACGTAGCGGGCGGCACGGACCGCCAGGGTGCGCAGGTGCTGGTGCTCGGCGTCGTCCAGGTGCAGGGCCCGGGCCAGGGAGTCGATGACAGCGGGGCTGGGACGGGTTTCCTTGCCGCGCTCCAGACGCGTGTAGTAGTCGATGCTCACGCCGGCCAGGGTGGCCAGCTCCTCGCGGCGCAGCCCGGGGGTGCGGCGCACGCCGGGCCCGGGGGTCAGGCCCGCGCTCTCGGGGCTGGTCTGGGTGCGGCGGGCGCGCAGGAAGCGCCCCAGCTGATCACCGCTGCTGTGCTGCTCGGATGCCATGCGTCCAGTGTTGCGCCGTTGTTGCCGTGACACACCGGCTGAGGGGGGCCCTGTCGTACCCCCGCTGACCGCTCCCCGGCAGATTCCGGCCTGCCTGTCGCGCGCGTCGGACGGCAGCCTGAAGAGGCACCCCCGAACGCATCCGGCCCCGCCGGGCCGCCTGAGAATGTACGGAGTACGCCCATGACCCGCGACATCGCCTCGCTCGTCGCCGCCGCGGACCGCCACGACGCCGACGCCTTCGCCCAGCACCTCACGCCCGACGTGAAGTCCGTCTTCGCGAACACCGAGCCCGTCGTCGGACAGGAGAACGTGAAGAAGGCGACGACGGCCTTCTGGGACACGATCGAGGGCGTCAGCCACCACATCCTCGCGATACATGAGAGCGGCGACACGGTCACCGTGCAGTTCGACATCGACTACCGCCGCAAGGACGGCAGGACGGTCACCCTGCCCGTCTGCAACGTTCTGACCTTCGAGGGCGACCTGGTGAGCGTCTCCCAGGTCTACGCCGACCTCGCCCCGCTCTACGCCTGAGCCACCGCATCATCTCCCCAGAAAGGCTCCTCGTGACAGGGTCGACCATGCCCTCCAAGCCCGACCGCCGGATGACTCCGGCACGAACCCTCATCTTCGCGATCGCCGCCGGCATGGCCGTCGGAAACCTCTACTGGGCCCAGCCCCTGATCGAGGTCATCGCCTCGTCCCTCGGCGTCTCGTCATCCAGTGCCGCCACGCTCGTCACCGTCACCCAGGTCGGATACGCGCTCGGTATCTTCCTCATCGTGCCGCTGGGCGACATCCTCGACCGCCGCCGCCTCATCCCCCTCATCCTCACCGTGTCCGCCGCTACTCTCATCGGCGCCGCGCTGGCACCGTCGTTCGCCGTGCTCCTCGCGGCCCTCGGCGGCGTCGGACTGACCACCGTCGGTGCGCAGTTGCTGGCCCCGCTGGCCAGTGAACTGGCCGAGCCCGAACGACGCGGACGCGTCGTCGGCGCAGTCGCCTCCGGTTCGCTGATCGGCATCCTGCTCTCCCGCACGATCAGCGGGTTCGTCGCCGACCTGCTCGGTTGGCGCGCGATCTACGTGATCGCCGCGGTGGCGGCCCTCGTCCTCGCCGCAGTGCTGCGCGCCGTCATCCCGCCCCTCGAACCCCGCGCACCTGTCCCCTACCCGCGTCTTCTGGGCTCGGTGTTCACCACCGTGGCCAAGCACGGCGCGGTCCTCCCGAGCCTGGCGATCTGCGCCGCGAGCTTCTCGGTCTTCTCCCTGTTCTGGACGTCCCTGACGTACCTGCTGACCGCTCCCCCGTTCTCCTTCTCGGTCAGCCAGATCGGCCTGTTCGGCCTGGCCGGTCTGGCAGGAGCACTTGCCGCCCGACGCGCGGGCGCCCTGCACGACCGGGGCTGGTCCGTCCCCGCCACCGGGATCGCCCTGACCCTGCTGGGCCTGTCCCTGGCAGCCGCCTGGGCAGGCAGCAACTCCGTCGTCACCCTGATCGTGGTCGTCATCGCCCTCGACATTGCCGCCCAGTCCATCCTCGTCCTCGGGCAGACCCGCCTCTTCGCCCTCCCCGGATCCGCACACAGCCGCCTCAACACGGCCTTCGTCGTCAGCAACTTCCTTGGCGGGGCACTCGGTTCGGCGATCACCGGCCTGCTCTGGTCCGCGGGCGGCTGGGACGCGATCATGACCGCCTCCCTCGCCATCACCCTCGCCGGACTCACCATGTGGACCCTGGGACGCCACCGGCTCGCAGACACCGGCCCGCAGCAGGACAGTCCCGTCAAGCGCGCCCCCGCGGCACCCATCGTGTGCGCGCACCGCACATGACGGAGCGGGCCCCACACCCAGGGCCCGCGCCCACCCTTCCCCATCCATGAACCGACCCCCCTCATAGGAGGAGAAATGCTCACCGCTCACGCCTACGGAGCGACGTCGGCAACCGAGCCGCTGAGTCCGATGACCGTCGAGCGCCGTGACCCCGGCCCGCGCGACGTACTCATCGAGATCAAGTACTGCGGCATCTGCCACTCCGATGTCCACCACGCCCGCAGCGACTGGCGCGACGAGCCCTACCCGCTGGTTCCCGGCCACGAGATCGCCGGGATCGTCACGGCGGTCGGCTCCGAGGTCACCCGGCACAGCGTCGGCGACCGGGTCGGCGTGGGCTGCATGGTGGACTCCTGCCGTGAGTGCTCCCAGTGCCGCCAGGGCCAGGAGCAGTTCTGCCGCAACGGCTTCACCCTCACGTACGGGGCCGAAGGCGAGGACGGCGAGATCACCCAGGGCGGCTACTCGTCCCATATCGTCGTCGACCAGGACTTCGTGCTCCGCATCCCCGAGGGCATCGCCCTGGACGAGGCCGCCCCGCTGCTGTGCGCCGGCATCACCACGTACTCGCCGCTGCGCCACTGGGGCGCCGGCCCCGGCAAGCGGGTCGCGATCGTCGGCATGGGCGGCCTCGGGCACGCGGCCGTCAAGATCGCCCACGCCATGGGCGCCGAGGTCACCGTACTGTCGCAGTCGCTGCGCAAGCAGGACGACGGACTGCGGCTGGGTGCCGACCACTACTACGCCACCGGCGACCCCGGAACCTTCGAGAAGCTCGCCGACACCTTCGACCTGATCATCAACACGGTGAGCGCACAGGTCGACCTCGACGCCTACCTCGGTCTCCTGGCCGTGGACGGTGCCCTGGTCAGCGTAGGCGCGCCCGCGGAGCCGCTGTCGCTCAACGCCTTCTCCCTGCTCCGGGGTCGCAGGACCTACGCCGGGTCTCTGATCGGCGGCCTCGCCGAGACCCAGGAGATGCTCGACTTCTGCGCCGGGCACGGGATCGGCGCGGAGGTCGAAGTCATTCCGGCCGACCGGATCAACGACGCCTACGAGCGACTGCTGGCCTCCGACGTGCGCTACCGGTTCGTCATCGACATTTCCACCCTGAACTGACCAGGGAAACCTCGAAGAGGAGAAGTAAAGCAATGCCCGGAACTGTCGGATTCATCGGGACCGGCATGATCGGCGGCGCCCTGGCGCGCCTCGCGGCCACCGCCGGCCTGGACATCGTGGTGAGCAATTCCCGGGGGCCCGAAACACTGGCCGAGTTCGTCGACGAACTCGGCGACCGGGCCCGTGCGTTCACCTCGGTCGAAGCCGCCCACACGGCTGATCTGGTGGTGGCCTCCGTTCCCCTGAACGTCTACCGGTGACTGCCCGCCGAAGCTCTCGCGGGTAAGACCGTCATCGACACGATGAACTACTACCCGCAGCGCGACGACCGCATCGCCGAACTGGACGCGGGCGAGGTGACGGCCAGTGAACTGGTGCAGCGTCACCTCAATGGCTCCCGGTTGGTGAAGGCCTTGCACAACATGGACTACCACCGGCTGTTCACCCGTGCCCGGCCCTCCGGCGCCGCCGACCGAAGTGCCCTCCCCGTCTCCGGCGACCACGAGGACGCCAAGACCGAGGTCGTATGGTTCATGGACGTCATCGGTTACGACGCGGTGGACATCGGCACGCTCGCGGAGAGCTGGCGCAGCGAGCCCGGCACGCCGGTCTACGTCTGGCCCTATCTCGGTGAACACCCCGAGGGGCTCGGCCAGGAGGAGGCCGAGCGTTGGTTCCGTGAGACCCCTGGCCGCCCGGTGACCGCCGACCAGGTGCGGGAACTCGCCGCCCAGGTGGTGCGGGGTCCGGCCGGCGGCACCTTCGTACCCGGGTATGTGCCCGGCGTGCGGACCCGCACGGTCTGATTCGATGTTCCCCGGTGCATGCTGGGCGGCTGGCTCAGCATGCACCGTCGGCCAAGACTCCGAACCGGCCGCGGAAGAACAGCAGTGGCCCCGTCCGTCCGTCGGCGGCAAGGTCAGCCACACGGCCCACCACGATCACGTGATCGCCTCCCTCCAGCACGTCGGTGATCTCGCAGTCGACCCAGGCGAGCGCACCGGTCAGCAGGGGAGAGCCGGTGCGCCCCGCCCGCCAGTCGACTCCGGCGAACTTGTCGCCGCCGGAGACCGCGAACTGCCGGCACAGCGCGTCCTGCCCCTCGGCCAGTACGTTGGCCGCGAACCGCCCTGCCCCCTGGATCCGCGGCCAGGTCGTGGACGTCCTGGCCGCGGCGAACGTGACCATGGGCGGTTCGAGCGACAGCGCCTGGAAGGACTGGCAGGCGAAACCGACCGGCTCGCCGCCGTCGATCGCCGTGATCACCGCGACGCCGCTGCAGTAGTGACCGAGGACATCCCTGAACCGGGTGTCCGATATCTCCGTACGAATGGGCTGCATGTCCACTCCGATGGCGTTCCGTGCGGTAGCTGTCGTCATGACGGGTCGGCCGTCGGTGTCACGCGAGTGCGGTCATCTGCTGCTCTTCCGCGCCGAGCAGCGATCGGCCGTAGATCTCCTCCTTCAGGCCGGCCAGGTTGAGTCCGTGCCGACTCGCGGTGTTGAGATCGCGCCAGATGCGCTGGACGGGGTTGCTGAGGGCGAACGCGCTCGCGCCTTGCGCGTCGAGCAGCAGACTCACCGCCTCCTGGCACTGGCGGACCGCGTACGCAGACCGCATGGAGTTGCGGTGCCGCTCCGCTCGGGTCGCGAACTGGTGCCCGGTGCGGGACCGTTCGTCGATCTCGTCCGCGGCCGTCCGTACTTGGAGCACCGCGGCATCGATCATGGCCGCGGCTCGCGCGACGCTCGACTGGACCGACGGCGACTTCGTCGCGTCGCCGTAGAAGGTGTACGTCAGCGGCTTAGGCTTGGCCGTGAGGCGTTCGACGGTGAGCTCCAGCGCCGCCTGCGCCATCCCGACCACCGGCGGCAGTACACAGGTCAGGAAGATCGCGGCGGTGTCGGCCCGGTACATGTACCCGTCCTCAGGCACATGCGGGAACCTGGCGTTCAGAGGGTCCGCCCAGTCGAAGGTGAAGGTGTCCGGCACGAAGACGTCCTCGACCACGAGGGTCTGGCTTCCGGTCCCCGCCATGCCCGTGACGAACCAGGTGTCCTTGATCTTCGCCTCGCTCATGGGGATCAGCGCGATGGCCTGGCTGACGATGTTGCCGCCGTCGTCGGTCACTGGGTGGCCGAGCGCCGCCCAGTCGGCGTGCAGGCAGCCCGAGACGTATCCCCACTCACCCGAGATGCGGACGCCGCCCTCCTCCTTGCTGATGCGGAAGCCGGGTCCCGGGGTCAGCGGGCAGCACACGACACTGTCGGGGCCGTCGCGCCACACTGTCTCCTGCACCTCGGGGTGCATCATGCCGATGAGCCAGTCGTCCATGTTGAGGATGAAGCCGTACCAGGCGGAACCCGCGCATCCGGACCGCCCGAGTTCGAGGCAGACTTCCGTGTAGGTGCGGTGTCCGGCCTCGTGCCCACCGAACCGCCGGGGAACGAAGGTGCGGAGAACGCCGGCGTCGATGAGGGCCTTGAACGTCTCGTCCGGGAGTCTGCGGTCCTTCTCCGCCTGTTCGGCGTTCTTGGCCAGGAGCGGCCGCAACGACCTTGCCGCTGCGACAAGTTCCTCACGCGTCTTCAGCAGTTGCACGTTGTCCATGAACTTCCTCCATCTGCTTCGTTGCGGGATCAGAGGGTGCGGGCAGGGGTGACCAGGCCCGAGAGGAAGCTCTCGACCTGGGTGGCCAGGGCGACGGGTGTCTCGTCCATGGCGTAGTGACCGGCGCCGGGCAGGACGACGATCTCCGCGTCGCGGTACCAGGCCGAGAAGGTCTGCCGCATGGTCGCCTCACCCAACGCGGGGTCGTTCGCTCCCACGATCAGCCGGATCGGGATATCCGACCCGATCACGTCGGCATGGAAGTCGGTTCTGGCCCAGGCGACCAGGTACGCGGCGAACGCCTTGCGGTCCGACCGCTCCAGGGAGGCGCGGACCATCTCGTCCAGCCACACCTTCGTCAGGTGTCCGCCGGTCGAGAAGTCCAGGATCGCCCGGCGGCTGTCCGGGTTCTCCGCGGCGTCGGAGAACAACCGCCACGTGTCGTCATCGAACGGAACACCGCTGGCCGGTACGGGTGATATCCCCACCATGCCGGTCACGCGGCCGGGAGCGTCCAGCGCGACGCGCTGCATGACGCTGCCTCCCATCGAGTGCCCGATCAGGGAGAACGTCGACAGGCCCTGCTCGTCGGCCAGGATGATGGCGTCGGCAGCTGCTTCGGCGATGGAGTACTGGCCGTGTTCCTGTATCCGTGCGCCGTAGCCCCGGTAGTCGGGGAAGAAGTAGCTGTACGCCGAGCCGTCGAGGTGGGTTGTGAAGGGGCCCCAGGACTCGGCAGACCCGAACCATCCGTGGAGCGCGATCACGGCGTGCTCGCCGTGGCCCACGCGCTGAACAGGGATCATGCGCACCTCCATGTGCGGACTGTTGCGACGCCGTTCGTCGGAAACGGCACTGTTCGGTCTGTGCGGGGCGTGACACGGACGGGCGGAGCTCGCCCGTCAGCAGGCGGCCGCCGGCAGGATCACCGCGCGTGCCTCGCCCAGTGGCAGGGACGCGTCACGTCCGGCTGTCGCGCGAAGAACGATCTCGTCACCGTCGTCGAGGAACGACCGGATGCCGTCCTCACCGAGATCGATGGGTCTGGTTCCGCCCCAGGAGATCTCCATGAGGGACCCCATGCCCTCGGGTTCGTAGGACGAGATGGTGCCCGTGCCGAAGAGGTCACCGGTGCGCAGGGAGGCGCCGTTCCTGGTCATGTGGGCGAGCTGCTGGGCCGGTGACCAGTAGAGGCGGCCGCTGTCGGGGCGGGTCAGCACCCTTCCGTTGAGCTGGACTTCGAGGCGCACCGCGGGATTGCGGGGCTCGTCCACGCGCAGATAGGGCAGTACGCCGGGTTCCTGTGCCGGACCGTCCACCCAGACGGAGTCGTCGAGCGCCGCCAGGGGCACGACCCAGGAACTGATCGTGGTGGCGAAGGACTTCGCGAGGAACGGGCCGAGCGGCTGGTACTCCCAGGCCTGGATGTCACGGGCGCTCCAGTCGATCAGGACGACCATGCCGAAGACGTGGTCGCGGAACTCACCGGTGGACACCGGCCGGCCGAGGACCGACGGCACTCCGACGACGTAGCCGAGCTCGGCCTCGATGTCGAGGCGCTCCGTCGGGCGGCACACGACCGCTTGGGGGGCCTGGATCTGACCGGACGGGCGCACGATGCCGGCACCCGACGGGATCACCGTGCCGGCCCGGCCGTGATAGCCGACGGGAAGGTGGCGGTAGTTCGGCTTCAGCGGATTCGCGTCGCCCGGTCGCAGGATGCGTCCCATGTTTACGGCGTGCTCGATTCCGGAGAAGAAGTCGACGAAGTCCGCCACCTCGACGGGAAGCAGAATTTCGACGTCCCGCTGGGTGTACACGCCGATTTCGTCCGCCGTCACGCCGTTCACGGCGCGGGCGGCCACGAGGGAGCGCACCTCTTTCCAGCGTTCGGGGCCCGTCGTGAGGAAGGCGTTGAGGCTCGGCTGTGCGAACTCGTCGGGGCTGCCGATCAGATGCGTGAGATCGAGGACGAGTTCGCCTACGGCGACCCCGACCCGGGGTGGCAGGCCCGGCGGGCGGAAGACGCCGTACGGCAGCGTCCTCGTCCCGAAATCGATGACGGTCACCGCGTCCCCTCTCCCACTCTGTCCCTGGTCCTCAGCCGTGGAAGTGCCGCTCGATGCCGTTCCAGACGTCGTCGTATCCGGTCTGGAGATTGTCGGCCGCCATCGCCTGGCCGGTCGGCACGATGGGCAGCCGGGTCTCGAACATGAACGCCAGGGTGTCGTCGACCTTGTCAGGTGCCAGCTGGGCACTGCTGGCCCTGTCGTACGTCTCACGGTCGGGGCCGTGCGACGTGAAGCAGCTGTGCAGGCTGGCCCCGCCCGGTACGAAGCCCTCGGCCTTGGCGTCGTAGACCCCGCGGACCAAGCCCATGAACTCGCTCATGACGTTGCGGTGGAACCACGGCGGCCGGAACGTGTTCTCACCCACCAGCCACCGCGGCGGGAAGATCACGAAGTCGGCGTTAGCGGTGCCCGGGCGCTCGCCGGGCGAGGTGAGCACCGTGTAGATCGACGGGTCGGGGTGGTCGAAGGAGACCGTGCCGATGACCATGAACCTGGAGAGGTCGTACTTGTACGGGGCGTAGTTCCCGTGCCAGCCGACCACGTCGAGCGGCGAGTGGTCGTAGTCGGCGGCCCACAGTCCGCCGAGGTACTTCTGGTACACCACCACGTCTTCGTCGCGGTCCTCATAGGCCGCCACCGGGCTGAGGAAGTCACGAGGGCTGGCGAGCCCGTTGGCGCCGATCGGGCCGAGTTCGGGAAGTCTGAACTGCTGGCCGTAGTTTTCGAGTACGTAGCCGCGTGCGGCACCGTCGGAAAGATCGACTTTGAAGCGAATACCACGAGGAAGAACCGCGATCTCTCCCGGGGCGACTTCGAGAATTCCCAGCTCCGTCGGGACGCGGAGACGCCCCTGCTGGGGTACGAGCAGCATTTCGCCGTCGCTGTTGACGAAATACTCCCGGTCCATGGATCTCGTCGCGCGATACATGTGAATCGCCACGCCGTCCTGGGTACGGACATCGCCCGTACCGCCGACCGTGAAGAGGGACTCGACGAACGTCTTCGGGGTCACCGGCAAGTCGAAGGGGTCCCAGCGGAGCCGGTTGGGTTCAGGGGCGGGATGGTCGACCGGGGCGGCCAGCAGGCTGCCCGCGTCGACCTGCCGGAAACGCCGGTGTTTCGCCGACGGGCGTATGCGATACACCCAGGACCGCCGGTTGTCATGGCGCGGGGCCGTGAACGCGGTTCCGCTGATCTGCTCGGCGTACAGGCCCAGGGGCGCGCGCTGAGGGCTGTTGCGGCCGTCGGGCAGAGCGCCGGGCACGGCCTCGGTGACGTGCTGGTTCCCGAATCCGGGCAGGTAGGCGGGGCCGACGGGCGGGACGCCCGGGGCCGCCCTCACGCTCTCGATGTCGACGGTGGTCACCGGTGCCTCCTTCGGACGGGCCCACTTCGATCGAGACCTTCGATGTGGGGTGCGTCGCAACTGGTGACGCTTAGAGTGGCACCCGCATTAACATCAGGAAAAGCACATATTTCAGGGGAATCAGATTGGAAAAACTGATCAGGGCTCCCGGGTTCTCTCTGCGGCAGCTCCTGTACTTCGTGACGGTCGCGGAGACCGGGACGCTGAGCGAGGCCGCCGCCCGCTTGCACATATCCCAGTCCGCGGTCTCTCTGGCGCTGAACGAACTGGAGCGGGCGCTCAAGGTACAGCTGTGCGTCCGGCGCAAGGCCCACGGCATCACCCTGACGCCGGCGGGCAGGCAGGCCCTGCAGCAGATGCGGGCACTGCTGCGGCAGGCCGAGGAGCTGGAGTCGGGGGCTTCCGGGTCGGGAGACCAGTTGTCGGGCCGGTTGTCGGTCGGCTGCTATCTCACGCTGGCACCGACCGTTCTGCCACCGCTGCTGCAGGGATTCTCGGCGCTGCATCCGGCGCTGACCCTCGACTTCGAGGAGGACACCGGCGACCGTCTGCAACGGCGGCTGCTCGACGGGGAACTCGACCTAGCCGTGCTGTACGACATGGACGTACTGGCGGAGATGGACCGCGCGGCGCTGTTCACCCGGCGGCCGAACGCGCTGCTGCCTGCGGACCACCGGCTGGCCGACGCGACCTCGGTGGCCCTGCGGGACCTGGCCGACGAGCCGCTCGTGCTCTTCGACGCACCGCCGAGCTCACACCACACCCTGCAACTCTTCCAGGCCGCTGGTGTGACACCGATCGTGCGGCACCGCACCACCAACTTCGAGACCGCGCGGGCCCTGGTCGGCCGGGGCCTGGGCTACGCGATATCGATGCAGCGACTGCCGAACGACCGTACCTACGAGGGTTTCCGCCTGGTCTCCAAGGAGATCAGCGATCTGTCGGACGCCACCGTGTCCGTGCTGCTGTGCTGGCCACGCCAGGTGGCCCAAACCCGGCGGGCGAGCGAGTTCGTGCGCTACTGCCTGGAGAACAGACCCGCCTGACCGGCCGAGATTTCACGGACGGCCACCTGCCATTACAAGTTTTGTCGCGGTGGAACAGCTGCAACCTGTGCTTTTCATCAGAATCGCTTGACGTCACAGTCATTGCCAACCGTGCACCTCACCGCGGAAGGCAGACCATGGCCCAGACCACGACCACGGGGGACTACGCCGGAACGATCCGCCTGGAGGATCTCTGGGAGGACCCGTACCCGATCTACCGGCGGCTGCGTGCGGAGCAGCCGGTCGCCTGGGTGCCCGCCGCCAACCGGTATCTGGTCACCCGCCACCGGGACGTCGTTCACCTGGAGAGGCATCCGGAGATCTTCAGCGCGGCGGAGCAGGACTCGCTGATGATCCGCGTGATGGGCCACACCATGCTCCGCAAGGACGGCGCCGCGCATCTGCGGGAGCGCAAGGCGGCGGAGCCCGCGCTGCGTCCTCGGGCGATCAAGGAACAGTGGGCACCGGTCTTCCAGCAGATCGCCGACGAACTGATCGACGGCTTCCGCGATCGCGGCGAGGCGGACCTCTTCGCCGAGTTCGCCGGCCCCATGGCCGCGCGTTGCCTGGCTTCGGTGCTGGGTCTGCCCGAGGTGGAGGCGCAGGACCTGCGGACCTGGTCCCAGGCCATGATGGACGGCAACGGCAACTACGGTGACGTCCCCGACGTCTGGCAGCGAGCCGAGGCCGCGGCGCGCGCGGTGGACGCGGCGGTGGACACGGCGATCGCCCGGCTGCGGTCCGCACCCGACCGTTCGGTGATCTCCTCGATGCTGCACGCCGGCGATCCACTGACCCCGCAGGAGATACGGGACAACACCAAGATGTTCATCGGCGGCGGGCTCAACGAACCCCGGGATGTCACCGCGGTCGCCGTCCACGCTCTGCTGGCCGACCCGGAGCAGCGCGCGCTGGTCGAGGCGGATCCGGCCCGCTCGAGGGACGTCGTCGAGGAGTCGGTGCGCTGGGTCGCGCCGATCGGCATGTACCCGCGGCAGACCACCTGTGACGTGGAACTGGGCGGAACCCTGCTGCCCGCGGGAGCGCGCCTGGCCGTGATGGTCGGCTCGGCCAACCGCGACGAAACCGTCTTCGAGAACCCCGACACCTTCGACATCACCCGACCGAGCCGCGCGCACCTCGGCTTCGGCGGAGGCCCGCACTTCTGTCTCGGCTCGTGGGCGGCCCGCACTCAGGTCGGCCAGATCTCCCTGCCCACGCTGCTGCGCCGCCTGCCGAACCTCAGGCTGTCCGACTCCGAGCCCGTCCGCTACGGCGGCTGGGTGTTCCGTGGCCCCCTCAACCTTCCGGTGCGCTGGGACGCGTGACGGCTGACGGCACCAGGCCCCTGCACCGAACGGAGAAGTCACGATGCCGAACGAGAACAACGGCGTTCAGGAGGTTCCGGTCCGCGGAGGCGGACTCGGTCCCCTCGATCTCACGGCGAAGGCCGCCGTCGTCACGGGTGCCAGCAGCGGCATCGGGGCGGCGACCGCCCGCCGACTGGCCCGACAGGGAGCCAGGGTGGTCGTCGGTTACCACATCGGTGCCGAGCGGGCGGAGAAGATCGTCGCGGAGCTGCCCGGCGACGGGCACCTCGCGCTGCGCCTCCCCATCGAGGACACCGGGGCGCTGGAGGCGGCGGCCACCGTCGTGCGCGAGCGATTCGGTAGCGTCAGTGTACTCGTCAACTCGGCCGGTTCGACCGTCCCGGTCGCACACCGCGACCTCGACGGGCTCACCGACGAACTGTTCGACTCGATGATGCGGATCAACGTCCGTGGGCCTTACGCGGTGACCCGCGCCTTCGTGCCGTTGCTCCGGGCGAGCGGCGACGCGGTGATCGTCAACGTCTCGTCCGTCTCCGGCCGGACCGCTTCCGGCAGCAGCATCGCCTACTGCGCGGCCAAGGCGGCCCTGGACAACCTCACCATGTCCCTCGGGCGGGTTCTCGGCCCCGAGATCCGCGTCGTCGGTCTGGCGCCCGCCGCGGTCGAGACCGAGTTCGTCGCGGGCCGGGGGCGTGACGCCATCGCCGCTCAGGCGGCGTCGACCCCACTCAGGGTGATGGTGCATCCCGACGACATCGCGGACGCGGCGCTCGCCGCGATCACTCAGCTCCGGGTGGCCACGGGGACCACCTTCGTGGTCGACGGGGGAAAGCACCTCTGACGTCAGTGTCCCCTGGTCACCCACTCTTGAACGTGTGGAGCCTCGCTGCCGGTGACGAACGCGTCCAAGTCCCGGCGCTGTTGGAGGTAGAGGTCGATGAGCATCGAAAGGTCGTGACGGCCCCGGCACTGACCTCCACCACCAGGACGTCACAGCCCCGGCGTGCGGACGTCTCGGCGATGCCCGAGCCCATGAGGCCGCAACCCAGGACACCGACGCGGGCGACGGGGCTCATGCGACGGCCTTGCGTGCCGCGCGGTCGCGCAGGCTGAACCCGGAAGCGGCGACCTCGTCGGGCGTGAGATCGAGCCCGTCGGCCAGCAGCCGCCGCGCCGCCATGTGGTCCGCGGGCCGGTTGACGGACTCGACCGCGACCAGCGTCGAGCCGCGGAAACAGAACACCGAGAACTTCCCGGCCTGCCGCTCTCCGCACACGACCGTACGGTCATGGCCGCTGGACAGGCCGGCTATCTGGAGTCTGAGGTCGCCCTGGTAGCTCCAGAACCACGGCGGCGCCTCATAGGGGTGCGCTGCGCCGGTGAGCCGCGCCGCCAGGCAGCGGGCTTGGTCGGAGGCGTTCTGCACGGACTCCAGTCGGATACGGCCACTGCCGTGGGGTGCGGGGAAGGAGGCACAGTCGCCGATCGCGGAGACGTACGGGTCCGCCGTCGCGAGATACTCGTCGACGGCTATGCCGTTGTCCGTGGCCAGTCCCGCCGTGCTCGCCAGTTCGGTGTTGGGCAGGACGCCGATGCCGGTGACTACCAGATCGGCCGGGACGGTGACACCGTCCGTCGTACGGACACCGACCACCCGGCCGTTTCCGCCCAGCAGTTCGGCCGGGCCGCAGCCCATGAGGAACCGGCTGCCCCGCATGCCGTGCCTGTCCTCGAAGAAGGAGGCGGTCGGCCCGGACACGGCACGGCCCATCACCTGGTCCGCGATGTCGAGCACGACGGGACACAGACCGGCGGCCTGACATGCGGCCGCGAACTCCAGGCCGATGAACCCGGCCCCGATCACCACGACCCTGCGCGCGGAGGCGAGCCGTTCGCGCAACTCCTGGGCATCGGCGCGCGTTCGGAGGTTCAGCACACCGTCCAGGTCGTTGCCCGGGATCCGCAGCGGCCGGGGGCGGGTTCCGGTGGCCAGGACCAGATGGTCATACGGCAGCACGGAACCGTCGTCGAGCGTGACCGTTCGCCGGCTCCGGTCGACTGCCCTGGCACACCGGCCGGCGAGCAGGTCGATGTCACGATCCTCGTAGAAGGACTCCCCGCGTAGTACGACGTCGTCGCGGGACACCTTCCCGGCGAGGTATTCCTTCGACAACGGCGGTCGGTGATAGGGAAGTTCGGTCTCCTCCCCCACCAAGGTGAGTGGTCCGGCGAGTCCCGCTTCGCGCAGTGCTGCGGCCAGCTGCACCCCCGCCTGGCCGGCCCCCACCACGACGACACCTCTCCCGGCGTTCACGTCTGGCACCCGGGGACGTGGACGACCAGTCCGTCCATCGCGTCGGTGAGGCCCAGCTGGCAGCTCAGCCGGCTGTTGTCCCGCCGCGACTCAGCCGTGCAGTCCAGCAGTTCATCCTCTTCGTCGGTCACGGCCGGGAAGCGATCGTCAGCACCGTCTCCCGTGTAGACGTGACAGGTCGCGCACATCAGGTTGCCGCCGCACTCGGCGACGATGCCGGGGACACCGGCCGCGACGGCGCCCCGCATGACGCTGGTTCCTGCCGGGACGTCGAGCACGGTCTGGGTGCCGTCCACCTGGACGAAGGTCACTTTGGGCATGGGTGGGGTACTCCTCTCGGTGCTGTGGAGCGGAGTGGTCAGCCATCCGCGCAGGGGCCATGACTCGCGCGCTGACGTGCTGGGTGGAACGGCTGTCTCAGAGCCGCTGTGCCGGGCATATGGATGATCGGATCCGGTGCCGCTCGACGGGTGCGCTGACGCAGGACCAGCATGACATCGCGCTTACCTGCGGAAAAAGCGGGAGTTTCTGATGTAGTTCATCAGGCTCTTCAATGTGTCGGCGGCGGGTGATTCCGTTTCCGCAGTTCCGACACCACCCCGAAGGCCGCCGCGGTGAGTGGCACGGACAGCAGCATGCCGAGTGTCCCCGCGACCGAGGCACCGGCCGTGAGGGCCAGCAGGACCACCGCCGGGTGCATCTGCAAGGTGCGGCTCTGGATCACGGGCTGGAGCACGTTGCCCTCGATGGCCTGCACGGCGAGAACCACACCCAAGGTCCACAGGGAGATGGCCAGGCCCCCGTCCGCGAAAGCGACGAGGACCGCCACCGCGCCGGAGAGCAGAGCACCGAGGTAGGGGATGTAGGCACCGATGAAGACGAGCGCCCCCAGCCCGAAGGCGTTCGGCACCTGGAGGATCAGCAGCCCGGCGGTGATGAACACCGCGTTGATGACGGCGATGATCGTGGTCCCTCGCATGAAGCCCTCGATCGCCTGGAAAGCCCGACGGGCCATGGCCACGACGGTGTCACCGGAGCCGTGCGGGGCGAGGGAGTGCAGTGCCGCGACGGCCTTGCCGGAGTCGCGCAGGAAGAAGAAGAGAAGCAGGATCGCGAGAACGCCTGCCGCGATCATCTCGGTGAGCAGGCTGACGCCGCTCATCACGCCGGAGACCGCGGTGCCACCGAACTGGGACACCAGGCCCTTCGCGTTTTTGGCGATCTCGTCCACGGAGGTCCCCGCCGCCTCGAACGTCCCACTCAGCGACTGCGCGGCGTCCCGCAGAGAGGAGACGATCTGATCGCCGGTGTCGATCAGGGCGGCCACCACGATGTACGAGGCACCGCCCATCACCAGCACCACCGTGGTGCAGGTGAGCCCGGCCGCGAGGGACCTGTTGAGCCGCATGGCGACCAGCCGCCGGTAGAGCGGGCCGAGCAGCGCCGAGCCGAGCAACGCGAGCAGCACGGGGGTGACGACGGCCTGGAACGTGACGCAGAACCAGACGACCAGGGAGACGACACCGCTCAGGAGAAGCACCAGGGCGCTCCCGGCGGCGAGGCGCCGGGCAGGTTCCGGCAGCGGGCTCGGCCGGCCGTCCGCACGGCTCCAGCTCCCTTGCGTCGGCTGGACCGGCCGGACCGCGGGCAGGGTCGTGCCCCGTATCACGGGACGTGGACGATGCAGCTGTCCGCTCCGACGGCCCGGCCGCCTCCCGCGCAGCTCATTCCCAGGGGCTCTCACAGGGCACCCGCGAGGGCCTGGACCTGCCGGCGCCAGAACTCCTTCGAGACCTCGACGCGGGGGAACACCGCGTCGAACCCGTGGAAGGCACCAGGGACGATGTACAGCTCGCAGGGGACTCCGCTGTCGCTCAGCCGGCGCGCGTAGGCGATGTCCTCGTCACGGAACAAATCGAGGGTGCCCACGCCTATCCAGGCCCGAGGCAGGCCGGTGTGGTCCTCCCTGCGCGCCGCGGCGGCGTACGGGGACACGTCAGGACCGGCGACCGCGTCACCGAGATAGCACGACCAGCCGTATCTGTTGCTCTTGGCGATCCATAGGCGTACGTCCAGTGCGTCCAGGTCCGCCCGCACCGTCGTGCGGTCGTCGAGCATCGGATAGGCCAGCAGCTGGAACACCGGCCGAATCTCGGCCCGGTCGTGGGCGAGCAGGGCGAGAGCCGCGGCGACGCCGCCGCCCGCGCTCGCGCCTCCGATGGCGATGCGGTCGATGTCGACGTGCAGGTCGTCCGCCAGCGCCATCAGGCCACGCAGCGCCGCGTAGGCGTCCTCAACGGCAGCGGGGGCGGGGCTTTCCGATGCCGGCCGGTAGCGCACCGCGGCTACCGTGATGCCGAGTTCACGGGTGAAGGCGATGCTCGTGCGATCGTCGTTCTGCGGAGCTCCGAAGATGAGGCCGCCACCGTGGATCCAGAGCAGGGTCGGTGCCGCCGACTTCAGGCCGGTCGGCTGGTAGACACGCAGCGAGACGGCAGGTGCGCCCTCGGGTCCGGGCACCACCACCTCTTGGACGGTGACATCCGGCCCGGGTGCAACGGGGCGCGCCTTCATGCTCCTCATGACGCGTGATGCCAGGGGACCGCAGGAGGAGTTGGGGATGAGACGTCCCCGTGCGAGGTCGGGGTGGAAGTCACTCATCGGGCACCGACCGGAAGACCGTCGCGCATCCGGGCCAGGCCTTCGCGGACCTGGCAGGTTTTCATGAGGCGTCCTTCGTTACACGGGTCAGGGCCTCCGGGTTGACCGGGGGGCCTGTCAGGTCCACGCCCGAGACGTGGCCCCCCGGCTCGGGCGGATGGCTCGGGAGCCGTGCCCGGAAGGTGGCGCCGCGCCCGGGTGAGGAGTGCACCTCGACGCGTCCGGCATGTGCTGTGACGAGGGAACGGACGATGGCGAGACCCAGACCGGAACCTCCGGTCGAGCGGGTGCGGGAGCTGTCTGCGCGGTAGAACCGCTCGAAGATGCGGGCCGACTGTTCCTCGGTCAGGCCCGGTCCCTGGTCGGCCACCTCCAGCACCGCGCACTCCCCCAGGGTGCCGACGCCGATACGGACGGGCGTGCCGGGTGGGGTGTGGGTGACGGCGTTGCCGACCAGGTTGGTGACCACTTGACGCAGCCTGGCCTCGTCGGCGAGGGCGGGGGCGGAGGCGGGAGGCCCTTCGCCGTTCGGACCGGTGAGCGTGACGGGACGGGTGGGGTCCAGAGCCCGTACGTCATGGAGGGCGTCGGCGGCAAGGGTTCGCAGATCCATGGGGTTCAAGTCCAGGGCGGCCGGAAGAGCGCTGCCCTGTTCTCCGTGGCCTGTCGCGGCGGTGGGTCCGGACTCCTCGTCGAGCCGGGCGAGGAGCAGCATGTCCTCGACGAGCCGGGTGAGGCGCTCGGACTCACGGGCGATGCGGGTCATGGTGGCGTCGATGTCCTGCCGTCCGGGAAGAGCGCCCATGCGGTGGAGGTCGGTCAGGCCTTTGATTCCGGCCAGCGGGGTGCGCAGTTCATGGCTGGCGTCGGCGACGAAGCGGCTCATCCGGGCCTCGGACTCGGCGCGGGCGGCGAACGCGGCCTCAATCTGGCCGAGCATGCCGTTGAGGGCCGCCGCCAGGCGGCCCATCTCGGTGTTCGCACCCGACAGTTCGGGGACGCGACGGGTCAGATCACCACCCGCGATCTCCGCGGCCGTCTGCTCGATGCGGGACAGCGGCCGCAGCCCGGAGCGGACCGCGAACCACCCGGCCACGGCCAGCACACCGAGCAGGCACGTCCCGGTGATGCCGTAGGTGCGCCACATCTTCCCGACGGTGACGTCCACTTCGGTCAGGGACGCGGACACGATGACGGCACCGCTGGTGTGGTCCCGGCCCGTGCCCAGGGCATGCGTGAGTCCCGGTCGGGCGACCCTGGGTAGGGCGATCACGCGCCAACCCCCGTCGCCCTTGGTGCTGTCGACCGTGAAGGGCCGGCCGCCGTGCGCGGTGACGGCTGTCGAGGTCAGTGGTGGCAGCGCCGGACCGGCCGCGTTCTCGTTCCGGTGGGTTCCGGCCAGGGAGTCGATGCTCCTCTCGACGGCGCCGTCGTCGTCGACATAGGTGATGACGGGGTTACCCAGGACGTCCGTGCTGAAGTCCGCCAGCCCCGGCGTGAGGCGCCGGTCGGCGCCCCTCCCGGCCGCTGTCGGTGGCAGCAGGCTGAACACTTCTGCTGCGGCGCGGAGTTGGGCGTCGACACGGTCTTCGAGGTACGCGCGCAGGGCGTTTCCGGAGACCAGGCTGAACGCCGTGAAACCGACGGTCAGCAAAGTGACGGCGAGGAGCAGGACGCGGCCGCGCAGCGAGGCCCGTGTCCACAGGGTGCCGAGCCGCCCGGTCATGTCCTGGGCCCGCGCAGGACGTAACCGACGCCGTGGACGGTGTGGATCAGCTTGGGGCCGCCGTTGTCGAGCTTGCGGCGCAGATAGCTGATGTAGGTGTCGACGATGCCGGTGTCACCGCTGAAGTCGTAGTCCCACACCCGGTCCAGGATCTGGGCCTTGGAGACCGTACGCCCGGCGTTGGCCATCAGGTAGTGCAGCAGGCGGAACTCGGTGGGCGACAGTCGCATGGGCTCCCCCGCGCGGCTCGTCTGGACGGCCTCGGGGTCGAGCTCCAAGTCGGCCACCCGCAGCAGCGCGGTGGGGTCGCCACTGGTGCGACGCAGGACGGCATGGATCCGGGCGATCAGTTCCTGGAGGTCGAAGGGCTTGGTGACGTAGTCGTCACCGCCGAGCTGCAGTCCGTCGATCTTGTCCCGCGTGGTGTCCCGCGCGGTCAGGAACACCACGGGGATGTGTCCCGGGCGGGGCCCGGCGGCGGGCTCGTACTGCTCGCGCAGTCTGCGGATCACCTCGAAGCCGTTCATGTCCGGCAGCATGACGTCCAGCAGCACCAGGTCGGGCGGTTCCGTCCGCGCACCCTGCAGGGCCTCCCGGCCGGTGCCGGCCGCGGTGACGGTGAAGCCGGCGTGCCGCAGCGCCGCGCACAGCAGTTCCCGCACCGTCGGCTCGTCGTCCACGACCATGAGGTTCACACCCACGACAGTGGCCGGAGCGACGGTCTGCACGAACGGGTCGTCCGGCAGCGGGAAGCGTTCAGCGGTGGGCAACGGGTACCTCCAGGGGGTCCGCCCCCGGCTTCGCTTTCCGGCCGCCGAGAGGGGCGGGCGGGGTCTTGAGCGGGAGGATACGGGGGCGGTGCGTCATCCCCCGGTAAAGGAGACTCCCCCCGAACCCCGCCAGTGCCCCGACGACCAGCCCTCCCGCCATGGCCCACGGCACACTGCCTTCGAGCAGTGCTCGCTTGCCTCCCATCTCGCTGCCGAACATGGTGACGCCGAACCGTCCGGACGCGCCGGCCAGGGCGCAGGCCGCTCCCATGACCAAGGCCGTGAGGATGCCGAACCGTTCGGCGAGGCCGACGTGCCGCGCCAACGGGCCCCGGTACGGGTGCAGCGGGCGGACGTGCCGCGGGTCCGTGTGCCGGGCCGCCACGTAGGCGCAGACCACCAGAAGCAGGCCGGTCACGACCAGGGCCGTCGGCCACAGCGGCCAGCCGCCGGCCGACACGTCCCTGAGGTGTTCGGTGCGGTCGGGCTGTGGCGCCGGCCGGTCCCCGCCGCCCAGGGCTCCTAGCAGGCCGGCCAGCGGGTTGCCGCCCTGGCTCTGCACCTGCTCCATCGATGCCGTCCAGGGCGAACCCGCGCCCAGCGTCAGGAACACCGCCACGGCGTTCGGTGCCAGCAGCAGGGCACCCCCGGCCGCCGTCGCGGCCCGGCCCCCGGCCACCGCACCGACGAACGTGACCGCCACCAGCGGAACCGCGGCCACGAGCAGGAGCATCCGTACGACCGCCGAGAGCCCGGGCGCCCAACCGGGCCTCATCCGGTCCAGCGGCCCTCCCGACGGCACCTTCACCCGACGGCTGATCAGGCATCCCACTCCGAGCACCACGGCCACCCACAGCAGCGCGCCGAGCGCCGCCGAGCCCACGCTCACGTGGAACGCCATCGTGGGGTCGGACGACGCACCCCCACCACCGCCGAGAAGGCGGCCGAGTAGGCCACCGGAGCCACCGGCGCCACCGCCCGGACCTCCGGCGGCACCCTGCCCGCCCCGTAGCTCGCTCATCGCCGACGCGGGCAGCACGATCGTGCCCTTCGCGAGGCCGGCCAGGACGACGAGGGTGAACAGTGCCGCGGCCCCGGCACCCGTCGCACGCGCGGACAGTTCACGTGCGCAAACGCGTCGGTGCCGCAACCGCCAGGAGAAGGCGAACCACAGGACGACGGTGCCGACGAGGGTGACACCGAACGGCACCACGTCCACCGAACCGCTCATCGACGGGCTCATCCCGCCGCCGAACAGGCCCGCCAGACCGGGGCCCGGCTCCTGTGCGGTGCCGACCGGGTCGGCGCTCAAGGAGCCTCCAACGGCCATCACCGTCACGGCCGCTGTCAATGGCCCCAGCGATCCGACAGACCCCGCGTCGAGCAGCGACAGCGCGAGGGCCGAGATCGCGACCATGACGATCACGGCGCACAGCGCGGCTGCCGCGCCTTCGATGGCGTGCGGCAACAGGCCTTCAGGTACCGGCGGTACACGCCGGTCGCCCGGCCTTCCGGGCCTGGGCTTGGAGGTGGCGGCAGACATGTCAGTAGGACTCCGCTTCGTTTCCGGGGTAGGGCGCGGCGTCATGCGGACCGGTAGAGGTACGGCGCCGCCTGCCGCAGGGACACGCACAGACTGACGGCCCTGTTTGCGCGAGTCCGGAGAGGTTCTGGGAGATCCCTGAGAGCTCCCGGCCGAAACCAGCAGGTCACGCCCGGACCGCAGCACGCCCGCCGGCCTCGCTCTCAGGAACTTCCCAGAAGCGCGCTCAGCGCACCAGGCTGCCCGTTGCTCCCGCTCAGCCGGCGTCCTTCACGGCCACCAGACCACCGGCGACCCGTTGGTAAAGCGTGCCGTCGGGGCCCAGACTGGCCGGGGCGAAGATGTCATTGAACGTGCCGCCGGCGCCGGTGCGCTTCTTCCACTTCACCTCCCCTGTCCGGAAGTCCAGAGCCTCGGCGTACCAGACATAGGTTCCCTCGGCGGCGAGGTGTGCGTCCTGGGTGTAGCCGTAGACGAGGCCGGTGGCCGTCGACAGAACGGGGACCGACTTGATGCGCTCCGGTGTGCTCCACAGGGTGCGGCACTTGCCGTACGCGTCGACCTGTATCCGCTGTACGCCCGGGGCCATCTCGTTCATGTCGTTGTGGGGGCCGTCGATGTCCGAGGAGGGCGAGGGCAGGTCGGGGGCGTTGTAACCGTTCAGGACGACCACACCGGACCGTCCGTCGTGTTCGTAGCCGATCGTCCCGATGTCGTTCGCGCTGGCCCCCTTGGTGAACAGGGGTACTTTGCAGACGAGTTGAGAGTCGCCCCGGCCCGCCTCCCGCTGGTGGTACACCCGGAGATTGATCCGGCCGTTCGCGTTGTCCGTGACCGCGACGTACCGGTCGCCGAGCAGCGCGGGAGTGGCGCCCGAACCACGTGCGAAACCGCCGGGCTTGACGGCGTCCCCCGCGGCGTACGGCTCCTTCCAGAGGATCTCCGGCTCCGAACCGCTGCCCGGACCGAGCGCGTACATGTATCCGGTGGCGTCGGGCTCGTCGGCCGCGCCCGCTGGGCCGGTGACGACATACGCCGTGGTACCGCTGACCGCGATGCCGTTCTCCACGACTTGGTCCTCGAAGTGGCGGACGTGAGCCGTGTCGTCCTGGCCGAGGACGCCGAGTGTCGTTCCGGTTCCGAGCTCGCCACCGGCTCCCGCGATGCCCCCCGTGGTGAACCAGATGTTGCCTTTCGCGTCCCAGGAGCTATTGAGCAGTGATTCCCCGGGCCGCATGGTTTCCTGCGCGACCAGGTCGATGTCGCGTTCCACCTCGAAGGCGGGCCCGCCCTCACCGTCGGTCCGCCGCACCACGTAGATGTGCCCTTGCTTGGAGCTGACCAGGATCTGGCCCTGGTCGTTCGCGGACATGTAGGGGATGTTGAGCTCCTGGCCGGCCGGTGCGGCCCAGGACGACTCGACTTCCATGGTCACGGGATCCAGCGCCGAGAGGCCGTACGAGTCCTGCTCCGCGGACAGGTCCAAGTACCCGGCCGTCAGTGTGCCCTGAGGCCCCCAGAGCAGCACGCCGGAGGACGATTGCGCTGTCGTCACCCGGGGGTTCAAGCCCAGCGGGCCGGGAGCGGACGTCACTTTGGTGTTCCCCCCGTCGCCGTGCATGGTGGACACCCGCGGGTCGAATAGCGGCTGTGGATCTAGCGGCTGCGCCTCGACCGGGCTGCCCACGAAGTCCGGTCCGGCCGAGGGGTCCTGTGTGCTCGGGATCGGAGGCGGCGTGGACGTCGCGGCGACGGCACCGCCTCCTCCCATCGCGGCGCACGTGAAGCAGACGGTGGAGAGTGTGAGGGCGAACAACCGCGCGCGGAGGTGCGCGGCCTTTCCTCCGGTGAATCGAAACACGCTGGTCCTTAACATAGGCATCCCCTTCTCATCTATGCCGGTATTGATCTTCATGGCGCCCGGGAGGTCGGCTGTGGCCAGAGCCCCCGGGCGACGCCTCATGCCCCGCCCGTTGTCGTTGACCCTGGTGTCGGCGTGCAGAGGATGGCTCGCAGGCTCGGTCTGAGGTCCAGCCGGAAGCCGACTCCGCGGACACATGCGATGGTCAGCGCGTCACCGAGCTGCTGCCGCAGGGCGGTCACGTGGACGTCCAGGGTCTTCGTCGGGCCGAACCAGTTGCTGTCCCACACGGCCGCCATGATGGTCTCCCTGGTCACCAGGACTCCCTCGCCTTCGGTGAGGAAGGCGAGCACGGCGTACTCCTTGGGTCTGAGCAGCACTTCCGCCCCGTCCAGGAAGACGCGGTGGGCTCCCCGGTCGATGGTCATGCGTCCGTAGGCCACGCGCTGGCCCGGGTCCGGTGTGGGCCCGCCGGCGTCACAGGTGCAGTGTCGGTGCCGACGCCGCACCGCACGCATGCGGGCGATCAGCTCGCGAGTCAGAAAGGGCTTCACGAGGTAGTCGTCCGCGCCCAGTTCGAGAGCGACGATCCGCTCGATCTCGCTGTCCCGGCCACTGATCACGATGAGCGGTACATCGCTGCGGGCGAGCAACTCCCGGCAGACCTCTAGCCCGTCGGTATCGGGAAGCCCCAGGTCGAGCAGAACCATGTCCGCCGTCGACGTGTCCAACGCGGCCCTGCAGACGGGTATCCAGGTGACCTCGTGGCCGTGGCGGGCAAGTCCGCGCCGCAAGGACTCGGCGACATCCTGGTCGTCTTCGATGAGGAGTACGTGCACGTTCTCTCCTGGGACGCGAGGCCGATACCGTTCTCGGCTCTCTTCCGGCCAGAGGCGCTGTCTGGGGCGTTGGGGCCGGGCGGGGTGGTTGTGCGGAGTCGGACGAAGGCCCGGCCGTGGGTCCTGGTGTCGCGGGGCCCACGGCCGGACCGTTCACCGCAGCGGCGTCCCCGTCCCCACGGGCGTCGGTGCGGACCGGGCACGCGGCCGCTCACCTGCGTGCCCGGAGTATCGGGGGGGTGCCTGTGCGACAGCGCGGCGGCGGCCGTCAGGAGGGACGTACCAGCCCCACGTCGTACGCGAAGATCACCGCTTGGACGCGGTCGCGGGCGCCGATCTTGGCGAGGATGCGGCTGACGTGGGATTTGACGGTGGACTCGGCGAGGTGGAGCTGTTCGGCGACCTCGGCGTTGCTCCAGCCGGTGGCGACCGCCGCGAGAACCTCGCGTTCGCGCTCCGTCAGACCGGCGAGGCGCTGTTCCTGTGCGGCGCTGCGGCCGTTCGGCAGGCGCTGGGTGAACGTGTCGATGAGTTTGCGTGTGATGCCCGGGGAGATGACGGAGTCTCCGGCGGCCACCGCGCGGATGCCGACGACGAGTTCGTCGGGGCGGGCGTCCTTGAGGAAGAATCCACTGGCCCCGGCGCGCAGGGCTTCGTAGGCGTATTCGTCGAGGTCGAAGGTGGTCAGCACGAGGACGCGGGAGCGGCCGCCGGACTCGACGATCCGGCGGGTGGCCTCGATGCCGTCCATGCCGGGCATGCGGATGTCCATCAGCACCACGTCAGGGCGTAGTTCGGCGGTCTTGCGGACCGCTTCGCTGCCGTTGGTGGCCTCCTCGACGACGTTCATGTCGGGCTGGGCCTCCAGCAGCATGCGGAAGCCGAGGCGCTGCAGATGCTGGTCGTCGACAATGAGGACGGTGGTCATGCCGGGTGCTCCTGTGAGGGGTGGGCGGTGGTGCCGCTGGGCGGGGTGGTCTTCAGCCGGGCGCGGACGGTCCAGCCGCCGCGGGTGTTGGGGCCGGCGGTGATGCTGCCCTCGTAGAGGGCGGCTCGCTGACGCATGCCGACCACGCCCCGGCCGCTGCCACCGCGCAGGCGTCCGGCATTCGGGGCGTCTGTGGGGCCGGTGTCCTCCACCACGACGCGGACGGCGCCGGAGCCGGCCGTGACCGAGGTATTCACCTCGGTGCTGGTGCCGGCGTACTTGAAGGCGTTGGTGAGGGCTTCCTGGACGATGCGGTAGACGGCGAGCTGGAGGCCTTGCGGGAGGGCGGTGAGCTCGCCCTCGGTGTGCAGGGTGACGGTTGGGCCGGCGGCACGGAACCGCTCCACCAGCGCGTCGAGGTCGGTCAGGCCCGGCTGCGGGGCGAGCGGGGCCTCGCCCTGGGGTTTGTCTTCCTCCTCGCCGATGACGGCGAGGAGGCGCCGCAGTTCGCCCAGGGCGTCGCGGCCGCTGTCGGCGATGATGCGCAGCGTGTCGGCGCCGCGTTCGGGTCGGGTGGCGGCGAGGGCCGCGGCTCCGTCCGCGAGGCCGACGATCACGGCCAGGGTGTGGCCGAGGATGTCGTGCATCTCGCGGGAGACCCTGGCGCGTTCCTGAGCGGCGGCCAGTCGCGCCTGCTGGTCGCGTTCCTTCTCGAGCGCGGTCAGGGCGGCGTCGACCAGCCGACCGGCCAGCCCCAGCCCGGCACACGCCGACAGGGTGAGGACACCCACGAGCGCCACCACGTCCGGGCGCGTGATGTGCTCGAGTTGATCACGGCTCCAGGCGAAGGAGGCGCGTACGCCGATCTGCAGGACGGCGACGACAACGGCGACCGCGAGTTTGCGGGGAGCTTCGTGGCGGCCCACGTTGAACAGGGCGACCAGCCATGCGGTGGCGGCACCGGAGACGACATCGAGCGGGACGGAGCCCACCGAGACGGCCGTGGTGAGGCCGAAGACGAGCATGGGCCGGCGTTCCCGCCACAGCAGCGGAGCCGCGTACGAGAAAGCCAGGGCCAGTGCGCCCCAGGCGTCGACCCGGTCGGATGTGTCGAGCGCGGCGGGCACGCCGAGCAGCGCGCACAGCGCGGGCACCCCCCACCGCCGGACCATGGGGTGCGCCTGGTCGGCCATGCGCCAAGAGGCCAGCCGGAGGATGATCGAGAGGATCACGCGGTACTCGGGATCGCTCTTCAGCGGCCCGGGAATCCGCAGCACCTGCTCACCGCCCTGGGCGGTGGACGCGGATGCGTTCGATGGGGTCATGAATACGCCCTTCACGGTGCAGGCGGGCTCCGCCCGCCGGCCCCGGGGGGGTGTGGGCCGGCGGGCGGAGGTTCGAGGGCACAGTCGGCCGGAATCCGTCCCGTTCGGGTGGATCGTACGGCTTGGCAGGCAGTGCTCTTCGGCGGACCGGAGCGTGTCAGCCGCGGTGCAACGGAGTGGGTGCGACCGGCTCGGGTTCGACGCCTCCGGGGCCGTCCGCCTGCTGTGCCTCCAGGGTGTGGCGCAGCTTCTCGCCCTCGACGTCCACGTTCGGCAGGATCCGCTCCAACCGCGCCGGCAGGGCCCAGGCGCGGCGGCCCAGCAGGGTCATCACCGCCGGGACGATCGTCATCCTGACGACGAAGGCGTCGAAGAGGACCGCCGCGGCCAGCCCCAGACCGATCGACTTGATCAGCGCGGTGTCGTCCAGGAGGAAGCCGGCGAAGACCGCGATCATGATGACCGCTGCGGCCGTGACCACCCGTGCGCCGTGCCGGAAGCCGGAGACGATGGCCTCGGTGGGTTCGGCACCGTGGACGTACTCCTCGCGCATCCGGGTGACGAGGAAGACCTCGTAGTCCATGGCGAGGCCGAACACCACGCCGACCATGATGATCGGAAGGACGCTGACGATCGGTGCCGCTTCGCTGACGCCGAAGACGTCCTTCAGCCAGCCCCACTGGAAGACCGCGACGACCACACCGAGGGTGGCGACCACACTGATCAGGAAGCCGAGCGCGGCCTTGACCGGGACCAGGATCGAGCGGAAGACCAGCAGGAGCAGGATCAGGGCGAGGGTGACCACGACGGCCAGGTAGGGCAGCAGGGCGTCGCCGAGCTTCGCGGACACGTCGATGTTGACGGCCGTGGTGCCGGTGACCAGCAGGTCGGCGCCGGTGTCGGCGCGCAGTCCGGCGCTCTGGTCACGGATGGCGGTGACCAGGTCCTCGGTGCTCTCGCTCGACGGGGAGCTCTTCGGCACGACGCCGATCAGGGCCACGTCGCCGGCCTCGTTGAACACGGCGGGACGGGCGGCGGCCACGTCGGGCAGCTTGCTGACCGCGGTGTACGCGTCCTCGGCCGCGGCCTTGGGGGCATCGCTGCCACGGGCGTCGACGACCACGGTCAGCGGTCCGTTGAAGCCCTCGCCGAAGCCCTTGCTCAGGGTGTCGTAGGCGGCGCGCTGAGTGCTGCCCGGCGCGGCCATGCTGTCGTCGGGCAGGGTCAGGCGCATCGACATCGCGGGAATCGCCAGCAGACCCAGGACGGCCACCGACCCCACCAGCATCTTGACGGGGTTACGGGTGACGAACCGCCCCCAGCGCACCCCCATCGTCTCGCCCTCGCCGCGCTCCTGCGCCCGCAGCCGCTTGGTGGTGAGCCTGCCCTTCATGATCCGCATCCCGGCGAAGCCGAGCATCGCGGGCAGCAGGGTCAGCGCGATCACGACGGCGACGGCGACCGCGAAGGCGGCGGCCAGGCCCATGGTGGTGAGCATCTTGATGCCGATGACGCTCAGTCCGGCCAGCGCGATGATCACGGTCAGACCGGCGAACACTACGGCCGAGCCGGCCGTGCCCAGGGCCCTTCCGGCGGCCTCCTCGGGATCATGCCCCTCGCGGATCTCGCCCCGGTAGCGGGAGACGATGAACAGGGCGTAGTCGATGGCCACCGCCAGGCCCAGCATCAGCGCCAGCGTCGTGGACGCCGAGGACATGTCCACGAACGCGGTGGCGACGGTGATGCCGCAGATCGCGGCCACGACCCCGAGGATCGCGGTGAGCAGCGGCAGCCCCGCCGCGAGCATCGAGCCGAAGGTGATCACCAGGACGAACGCGGCGACCACCAGACCGATCATCTCGGCCGCCTTGCTGCTGCTCTTCTCCTGGACGGCGTTGCCGCCGAGGCTCACCTCCAGGCCGGCCTTCTCGCCCTTCTCCGCGACCTGGTTCAGCGCCTCGGAAGCGGCGTCGGTGAGGTCGGCCTTGGACACCTTGTAGGTGACCTGGGCAAAGGCGATGGTGCCGTCCTTGCTGACCTGCCGGTTGGCGAACGGGTCGGAGGCGTTCGCCACCTGAGGAGCTGTCTTCAGATCGGCCACGAGCGACTCGATGGTGGCCTTGTTGCCGTCCGAGGTCAGCTTCTGCCCGCTCGGTGCCTCGAAGACGACCCGGGCGGTGGCACCGTCGGCGGACGCCTGCGGGAACTCCTTCCCGAGCAGGTCGATCGCGTTCTGAGACTGGGTACCGGGCAGCGTGAAGTCATCCGTCGAGGTGCCGGGGCTCTTGACCGCGCCCACACCGACGGCGGCCAAGACGACGATCCACAGGGCTAGGACGAGCCGTCGTCGCCGGAAGGCGAGCCGGCCAAGCCGGTACAGGAAGGTTGCCACGGTGTGCTCCCAGCAAGAGAGGAGAGGGAATGAAGAGAAGGGCCGCAAAGACCCTGCGCTCAAGCTAGGAGCGGTTTCCCGCCGATCTCCGGCACTGCGGGACACAGTCCGGCGGACAGGTAGTACCCAGGTACCTATCGGCCTCGTCCTTGAGGCGCAGCGCACGGTGACTCGGGCGACGGTTCAGGGGGAGGGCGCGTCGCCGAGAGGGTCTTGCAGGTCATCGAACAGACCGAAGAATCGCGTCGTGGCGCGAGGTGCCGTTCGTCCGCCTGCCAGAAGGCGCACGCCACAAACGGACGCGTGCGGAGCGTTGGGAGGTCCTCGACCGCCGGGTCACGGCGTTACAAGCGGAGACGGATGAAGCAGTGCGTCAGCGAGTGACGTTCTCCCAGCTGCCCACGCCTTTGACAATCCCGCCCCGCCCCGCGTTCGGCGCAGGCGTACCGGAGCGGCTTGGCGTGTCTCCTGGCCGCTTCTCCGATCTCGTCGGCGACTTCCAGGGAATGCCGGGCGTGTCGAATCCGTTGATGGCCTGGCCCGCACGCTTGATGGCCTGGCCCGCACGCTCGCCGACGCGGAGGCGGTCGCCCTGCTCGGGCGCTTAGGAAATCGGTCGGGGCACCCGAACCGGCGCGCTACGGCGTTGTCTGCGCATGCACGCGGGCCGTCCCCGCGAAGGCGGGACGGCGGACCGATCCGGCCGCATCGTCGACTTGCGCGTCACGGAACACCCGTTGATCGCATGCTGGCCTCGATCGCCAAGGCATGTGTTCTCAACAGCGAAGACAGCGTGCGTACCTTGGCGGCGGACAGCTGGCTGCTCACCGTACCGATGCTGAGCGCCGCGACCACGCGATTCAGGGAGTCGCGAACCGGCACCCCCAGTGCGCTGACTCCCACGGTGATGGTGTTGTGGATCAGCGCGTAGCCGTCGCGGCGGGTTCGCCGGACCAGGTCGTGCACCTCGGCTTCGGACATCGCCCACTTCTCGGCGAGCACCTGCTTGACCGAGTCGATGACCTCCTCTCGCTCCCGGTCCTCCAGCGAGGCCAGGATCGCGAGGCCGCCTCCGCCGATGCCCAGCGGACGGCGGCTGCCGATGTTCAGGGCGATGACCTGGATGGGGAAGGATCCCGCCCGTCGGTCGACGCAAACGGCCTCGTTGCCGCTCCTGACCGTCAGGTAGGCGGTGTGTCCGGACTCCGCCGCGACCTGTTCGAGATCGGGGCCGCAGATGCCGCGGAGGTCGAAGCTCTGGGCGGCGGCCAGGCCGAACTCGAAGGTCAGCACGCCCAACGCGTACCGACGACTGTCGGTCCGGCGCACCAGCCGCAGGGAAACGAGCTGTTTCAGCAGGCGATGGACGGTGGCATGCGGCAGCCCGACCTGCTGGGTGATCTCGGTGAGCGCGACTCCCGCGGGCCCGGCATTCGCCAGCAGGCGCAGCACCGACACCGCTCGGCTCAGTGGACCCTCACCGACGGGTTTTTCCATGCGGTCGACGGTGCCTCGCGGATCCTCGGAGGTCAAGGCCCGATCACCAGCGAAAACGCATGTCCACTGAGCGGACAACTCGTATTGCCCGGGCCGTGGGAAGCCCCTCATAGTGCCGGTCACCCACACGTCGCAGGCCACGAGGAGGCGGACATGAAACCGGTGGGTTCGGATTCCGATGTTTCGGTGGCTCAGCGAAGCGCGTCGGCACGATGAGCTACGACGCCATCGTGGTCGGTTACGGCCCTGCCGGGGCGACCATGGCCAATCTTTTGGGTCAGCGTGGCTGGCAGGTGGCGGTCGTGGAACGGAGCGAGAGCGTCCATCCGTACCCGCGAGCCATCACCGCCGATCACGAGGCGATGCGGGTCTTCCAGCACATCGGCCTGGCCGAGGAGATCGCTCAGGGGACCGTCCCTCATCCGGGCACGGATTTCGTCGGAGCCGACGGGCTTCCGATCAAGCACTACAACCCCGCGCCCGCTCCACACCTCTTGGGCTGGGAACCGAACTTCATGTTCCACCAGCCCGAGCTGGAACGGGTGTTGCGCAGGGGTGTCGACCGGTTCCCGCACGTGGAGGTAATGCTCGGGCGGTCCTGCCGTGCCGTGCAGCAGGACGAGGACGGTGTGCTCGTCCAGGTCGACGACGACGTGCTGTCCGCGAAGTACCTGGTGGCCTGCGACGGTGCGAGCAGCGGCGTCCGCCGCGACCTCGCCGCTCCGATCGACGACCTGGAGTTCGACGAGTGGTGGGTGGTGGTGGACACGCATCTGTCGGGCGACGCCGAGTTGCCCGAGCGGATTACCCAGTACTGCCGGCCAAGCCGTCCCGGCACCTACATCGTCGGCCCCGGCGCGCTGCGCCGGTGGGAGATCAAGATCCTGCCGGGCGAGGACCCGGAGGAGTTCCGGGCACCGGAGAAGGCCAGGTCTCTTCTCAGCCAGTTCGTCGATGTGAGCAAGGTCGAGATCCAGCGCCTCGCGGTGTACCGGTTCCATGCCCTGGTCGTCGACAGGTGGCGCTACGGCAGGATCTTCCTCATGGGCGACGCGGCCCACCAGATGCCCCCGTTCCTCGGCCAGGGCATGTGTGCGGGGATCCGGGACGCGATCAACCTCGCGTGGAAGCTCGACGGCGTCGAACGCCAGGGGTACGGCACTTCACTGCTGGACACCTACGGTCAGGAGCGCAAGCCCCACGTGCGGGCCGTCGTCGAGACAACGAAGTCGTTCGGCATCATAATCGGCAAGACCGATCCCGTGGAAGCCGCGCGCCGGGACGATGTCCTGCGGACCCAGCCCCAGTTGACGTCCGTCCGACAGAAGTCGATCCCTGGACTCGACACAGGGCTCATCGCCCTCGACGGCAGTGATCCGGGCGTTGCCGCAGGCGAGTTGTTTCCACAGCCTCGCACGTCCGGAGGCGTGCTGCTGGACGACCTGATCGGTCCGGGCTTCTGGCTCGTGGCGCTCCGTGACGACGTGGTCGACCAGGAACTCCGGCAGCTCTGGGCCGAGCTCCGAGGGCGCGTCGTCCATGTGACGGAGGAGATGGATCCCGACCGGCTCGTTCGCAGCTGGTCCGACAAGTTCGACGCGGTCGCGGTCATCGTCCGTCCCGATCGCTACGTCTTCGGTGCGGCCAGGGACGCCGATCAACTGCGCGACCTGGTCGCCGACCTCGTGCACCGGCTCAAGGCCTGACGGCTCGTCCAGAAACAGGAGTCTGACATGACTGATACATCCACTGCGTCCTCCACCACGTCGGCCCGGACGGAGTTGCTCGAACGGGCGTCGAAGATCGCACCGTTGCTGCGCGACAACGCGGCCGAGGCCGAGCGGTCCCGGAGACTGCCTGACGCCAATGTCGAGGCGATGAGCGCGGAGGGCTTCTTCTCATTGCGCACTCCCGCACGCTTCGGCGGACTCGAGACGGATCTGCGCACCTACACGGACGTGGTGGCACGGATCGCCGGCGCGTGCGGCTCGTCCGGCTGGATCGCGTTCATCTCCAACGCGACCGCATGGGTGGTGTCGAGTGCGTTCGGCGAGCAGGCGCTCCGGGAGGTGTTCGGCGGCAACCCCTCGACGCGGTTCATCGGTCTGCTGGCTCCCACCGCGACATCGCGCCGGGTCGAGGGAGGACATGCTGTGACTGGCCGCTGGGGGTTCGCGTCGAACAGCTCGCACGCCGACTGGGCGATGCTCACCGCACCGCTTGAGGACGAGGACGGCGACGTCTCACCCCACCTGATCCTCGCGCCCATGACCGAACTCACTGTCGTCGACACGTGGTTCGTGGCGGGGATGGCAGGCACAGGCAGCAACACCGTGGAGACCGGCGGGGAGGTGTTCGTGCCCACTCACCGTACGGTGCCGTTCGGACGGGTGCTCTCCGGGCGGACACAGAGCGAAAGTTCCCATCAGTCGGTGCCGCAAAGGGAGAACTTCGTGATCTCCGCGGTCCATATGGTGGGCGCACCGGTGATCGGGATGGCCCGGGCGGCACTTGACGTCACACTGGAGCGACTGAGGACGCCGAAGCCCATCTCCTACACGTTCTACACCGACACACGTGACGCTCCGTCGACACAGCTCAACATCGCGAAGGCGGCCACTCTGATCGACACGGCGGAGATGCTGCTCCAGTGGTGGGCCGACGAGACGGTCGGGGCCGCGAGCGAGGGCCGGGAATTCGACGCTCTCGCACGCGCCCGCTTCCGGGCGAACTTCGGATATGCGATGGAATGCTGTCGGGACGCGACGAAGCTGTTGCTCAATGTCCAGGGTGCGAGCGCCTTCGCGACCACGAATCCCGTCCAGCGGATCTGGCGGGACCTGGAGACGGCGTCCCGCCACGGACTGCTCAACTACGAGTTCGGCCAGGAAGTGTACTCCCGCTCCCTCCTCGGCATCGAGGAACCCATCGGGGTGCTGGTGTAACGAAGCAAGCCGCAGGCGGCCCCACTCTCAGGGAAGGGGGCACTGCCGGTACCTGGATCATCAGGCTCTCTCTCATCACCCGTCCGCTCTGTTGCATGGGTTGTTCACGCGGACTCCCGCGGCGACACGACCTCGGAGCGGTTAGTAAGGAAGCTGGATGCATACCACGACGCTCGGTACGAAGGTCCGGAGGTCGGCACGATCGGCCTGTGGTGCATGGGCATGTCGCACAGCTATGACATGGGCACCCTGCGGGACGAGGACACATCCGTGTCGGTGATCCGTCCGGTTGAGTCGCTTGCTGCAGCGCAAATCTGGGCCCGATCCACCCCCGATGCCCGACTTCTACGGAGCGTAGTCAGCACCAAGTCAGCACGGGAGCGACGAAGACGGGTGATGACGTGGGATTTTAGTCAGCACCAAACCAGCACGGGAGTCAGCACGCCACCGCCAAATCATCCCTAACCACGCGTCCCGGACGGCGCTCTTTTCGCCCACTTCGAGCCCTTGAACCGCCCTTCGGGGAGCTGACATGGTGGACACAGGCATAGCCAGCCCCCGAACTATGTTGCCCCGCCACATGTGCGCCTGACCTGCATGTTTCTACCGTGTGCCGACACGTACCCGTCCCCACGGCACACGAGGAAGTGGCGCCCATGACCTCCGCACCCACCGCTCCCCCACCCCCCGCCAGCCTCAAGCGCATCGTCGCCGCCAGCCTCATCGGCACCACCATCGAGTGGTACGACTTCTTTCTCTACGGCTCCGCGGCCGCGCTCGTGTTCAACAAGTTGTTCTTCCCGGACTCCGACCCGCTCGTCGGGACGCTGCTCTCGTTCCTGACGTACGCGGTCGGATTCGCCGCCCGGCCCCTCGGCGCGCTGGTGTTCGGGCACTACGGCGACCGGATCGGGCGCAAGAAGCTGCTGGTGCTGAGTCTGCTGATGATGGGCGGCGCGACGTTCGCGATCGGGCTGCTGCCGACGCACGCCACGATAGGGACGGCCGCGCCGGTCCTGCTCACCGTGCTCCGGCTGGTCCAGGGGTTCGCCCTCGGCGGTGAGTGGGGTGGTGCCGTGCTGCTGGTGTCGGAGCACGGGGACGCGCGGCGGCGCGGGTTCTGGGCCTCGTGGCCGCAGACCGGCGCGCCGGCGGGGCAGTTGCTCGCGACCGGTGTGCTGTCCCTGCTGACGGCGGTCCTGTCGGACGCCGCGTTCGGCAGCTGGGGCTGGCGCGTCCCGTTCCTGCTCTCCGGGGTACTGGTGATCGTCGGTTTGTGGATTCGTCTGTCTGTCGATGAATCGCCGGTCTTCAAGCAGGCGTTGGCGCAGGCCGAGGCCCGCAAGGCGGATCGCGCCGCGGAGGCGGAGAAGCTGCCGCTCGTCGCCGTGCTGCGGCACCACTGGCGTGACGTCCTGGTCGCGATGGGGGCGCGCATGGCGGAGAACATCAGCTACTACGTGATCACGGCGTTCATCCTCGTCTACGCCACCACCTCGGCCGGTGTCTCCAAGCAGACCGCGCTCAACGCGGTGCTGATCGCCTCGGCCGTGCACTTCGCGGTCATCCCGGCGTGGGGCGCGCTCTCCGACCGGATCGGTCGCCGTCCCGTCTATATGGTGGGTGCCGTGGGGGTCGGGCTGTGGATGTTCCCGTTCTTCTCGCTGATCGACACCGGCGGCTTCGGCAACCTGATCCTCGCCGTCACGGTGGGACTGGTGCTGCACGGAGCGATGTACGCCCCCCAGGCCGCGTTCTTCTCCGAGATGTTCGCGACGCGCATGCGCTACTCCGGCGCGTCCATCGGCGCGCAGTTCGCCTCGGTGGCGGCGGGCGCGCCCGCGCCGCTGATCGCGACCGCGCTGCTGGCCGACTACGGCAGCTCCACGCCGATCGCCCTGTACGTCATCGCCGCCGCCGTGCTCACGGTCGTCGCGGTGGCGGCGGCCAAGGAGACCCGCCACCGGAACCTGGCCGATGTCGCCGCGCCCGCCGACACGGACCGGACGACGGCCGCCCCGGCAGCGGACGCCTCGGCGGCGGATGCCCGGACCAGCTGACCGTCCGGAGTCCTGCCGACCCAGCCCCCGTGCGACCGTGCCGGCCACGTGCGGGGGTCAGTGCTGTCCCGGCTCCGACAACCGATGCAGACGCAGGGCGAGTTGGATCTCCAGGGCGCGGGCCGGGGTCTGCCAGTCGTCGCCGAGGAGGCGGCCGACCCGTTCCAGGCGCTGGGCGACCGTGTTCACGTGGACGTGCAGTCCGTCCTTGGTGCGGGCGGGGCTCATGCCGCAGGCGAAGTACGCGTCGAGGGTGCGCAGCAGTTCGGTGCCGCGTCGTCGGTCGTACATGACGACCTGGCCGATGGTGCGGTCGACGAAACCGGGTATGTCCCGGTCGCCGGCCAGGAGCAGCCCCAGGAAGCCGAAGTCCTCGGCGGCGGCCCCGTCCCCGGAGCGGCCGAGGAGCCGCAGGGCGTCGAGGCAGCGCCGGGCCTCCGCGTAGGCCGTGGCCACGGTGTCGGTGCCGACGGCGAGGTCCCCGGCGGGTGCCGAGGCACCGACGGTGACCGGGGTGTGGACCGCTGTGCCCAGCTGCCGGGCGGCGCTGCGGGCGAGGCCGGTGGCGCTGTCGCCGGAGCCGAGGGGCAGCAGCAGGACGGTGCCGCCGTCGCGTGCGGCTGCCAGGCCATGGCGGGTCGCGGCGAGGTGGGACGCCGCGGCCGCCAGGCGTCTGCGGGCGTCCGCCTCCTGGTCGGCGTCGGCCGCGCCGTCTTCGAGACGCGCGGCCAGCACCACGTGGACGGCGTCGAGGTCGGCGTGCAGGCGGGCCGCGCGCTCCCGCAGCAGGCGCGGGTCGCGGTCGCGGGCGTCCAGCAGGTCGTCGAGCAGTTCGCCGCGTACGCGCTGTTCGGCCTCGGCGGCCGACCGGCGGGCGAGGAGCAGCAGCGAGGTGACCATCGCGGCACGCTCCAGGGTGCGCTGGTCGACGGGGTCGAGCCCCGGGTGGCCCCTCAGCACGAGGGCGCCGAGCAGTTCCCCGCCGGCCGCGACGGCGGCGATCCAGTCGTCCTCGAACCGCACGGCGTGCCCGTCCGCGCGAGACGATTCCAGAGCCTCGGCCGGTGCGGCGGCGGCCTCGGCGAAGACGACCGTGCCGTCGAGCACCTCGGAGACCGCGGCGGCCACGTCGTGCACCCCGCCGCCCCGCAGGACCAGTTCGGCCAGGCGGTCGTGCACGTCGGAGGCCCGCTCGATGACGCCGCTGCGGTCCCGGATGATCTCGTTGGCCAGCTCCAGGTCGGCGAGGGCCGTCCGGGTCTCGGCGAGCAGGTTGGCGGTGTCGATGGCGGCCGCGGCGAGGGCGGCGAAGGAGCCGAGCAGCGCGATCTGCTCGCGCTCGAAGACCCGGGCGCGGCGGTCAGCGGCGAACAGCACGCCGATGACGTGGTGCCCGAGCATCAGCGGCACGCCCAGGATGGCCACAAGCCCCTCGTCCCGTACGCCCGCGTCGATGGTGAGGGTGTGCTGGAAGCGGTCGTCCTTGAAGTAGTCGTCGGTGACGTAAGGGCGGGCGGTCTGCGCGACCAGGCCGCCGAGGCCCTCCCCCATGCCGAGCCGCAACTGCTGGAACCGGGCGGCGACCGAGCCCTCGGTGACCCGCATGTGGGTGTCGCCTCTCGCCGGGTCGTTCAGGCTGAGGTAGGCGACGTCCGTGCCCAGCAGCGACCGGGCGCGCTGCACGATCGCCTGGAGCACGGCGTCGAGGTCGCGCAGCCCGGCGAGGTCGTGGGCGGTCTCGAACAGGGCGGACAGCTCGGCCTCGCGCCGACGGCGTCCCTCCAGCTCCGAGCGCACCCGCAGGGCGAGCGGCTTGGCCCGCTGGAGCGCGGCGATCCACTCCGCGGACCGTCCTTCAGCGCGTGCGAGCAACACCGGCTGCTCGTAGGCGTCGGCGGAGGCGCCCCGGGCCAGCAGCTCGAGAAACGGCGTCTCGACGTCGGCCGGCGGTGCTTCGGCGGCGCCGGCGGAGCGCTCGGCTGACTGCACGTGATCGCTGGACATGCTCACAGGATTCACCATGACCGGACCGTCCCGTCAGCCCTGTGGACAACCCGGGAGCCGACACAGCCGGGCCAGGAGGTCAATGGGCGGTCCAGCCGCCGTCGAGCGCGAGCGAGGTTCCGGTCACGAAGGACGCCTGCGGGCCGCACAGATACGCCACGGCCTCGGCGACCTCCTCCGGTTCGATGAGCCGCTTGACGGCGCTGTCCTGCAACAGCACCTCGGACAGGACGCGTTCCTCGGGGATGCCGTGCGCCTGCGCCTGGTCGGCGAGCTGCTTCTCGACCAGTGGGGTGCGCACATAGGCGGGGTTCACACAGTTCGAGGTGACACCGTGGGGTGCGCCTTCGAGGGCGGCGGTCTTGGAGAGTCCCTCCAGGCCGTGTTTGGCGGCCACGTAGGCCGACTTGTAGGCCGAGGCGCGCAGCCCGTGGACGGACGACACATTCACGATGCGGCCCCACCCCTGGCCGTACATGTGGGGCAGGGCACCGCGGATGAGCCGGAACGGTGCCTCCAGCATCACGGTGAGCACCCGGTGGAAGGCGTCGGGCGGGAACTCCTCGATGGGGCGCACCAGCTGGAGCCCGGCGTTGTTGACGAGGATGTCGGTGCCCGCGGCGGCGCGTTCGGCGGCGTCCAGGTCGGTGAGGTCGAGGACGTGCGGTTCCACGGTGCCCGCGAGGTCGTGTCCCTGTTCGGCGAGTGTCTCCAGGCCCGCGGCGTCGCGGTCGACGGCTCTCACCTCGGCCCCGGCGGCCGCGAGCCGCAGCGCGCAGGCGCGGCCGATGCCGCCGGCGGCTCCGGTGACGAGCGCGATGCGGCCGCCGAGGTCGAGCGAGGAAGCGTGGGGAGCCGGGGAGACACGGGGCGCGGTCATGCGTCGACCTTAGGAAGGGCTCCTGCCCGGCCCCATGTGGTCACACCCCATAGTTCAGCTGGGGGCAGTGGGGTCGAACCATGTGGGGGCGTCCGACACAGCCTGCTTGATCCGGAGCAGTCCGAACTCGTTCAGCTCGGGCAGGGCGTCGATGTCGAACCAGCCCACGTCCAGCGACTCGTCGTCGTTGACCCGGGCCTCGCCGCCGACGGCCCGGCAGCGCAAAGTGATGTCCATGTACTGGCAGGTGTCGCCGTTGTCGTACGTGACGGGGTTGAGCGCCTGGACGAGGACGACCCGCTCGGCGACGCAGTGCACGGCCGTCTCCTCGTGGACCTCCCGTACGGCGCAGGCCGCGGGCTCCTCCCCCGGGTCCGGGATGCCGCCGATCACGGACCACTTGCCGGTGTCGGACCGGCGGTTGAGCAGCACTCTGCCCTCGTCGTCGAAGACGATGGCGGTGACTCCGGGAAGCCAGAGCAGCTGATGGCCGGCCGAGGCGCGGAGGGTCCGGATGAAGTCAGGAGTAGCCATGCCGACGACCCTAATCGGCCGGTCGCGGTGTCCCGCGCGATTCAGGCAGCGTGCGACGGGCGTACGGCTACACGTCACCGGCGCGTCGTCCGCGCAGACCGGCGCCGACGGCCCAGCCCAGACCGCCGGCCGCGACCAGCACGAGGGCGATCTCCGGCAGGATGCCCAGCCGCGTGGCAGGGGTCTGCGAGGACCGCAGCGGCACCTTCTGCACCAGTGAGTCGGCGACGAACATCCCGGTCTTCTGCGTGATCTTCCCGTCCGGCATGATCATCGCGCTGACTCCGCTGGTCACCGGCACCGTCACGGTCCTGCTGTGCTCGACCGCGCGGACCCGTGACATGGCGAGCTGCTGGTAGGTCATCTCACTGCGGTCGAAGGTGGCGTTGTTGCTCGGCACGGAGATCATCTGGGCGCCGTCGGTGACCTCGGAGCGCACGGCCCAGTCGAAGGCGGCCTCGTAGCAGGTGACGAGGCCGACCTTGGCGCCGTCCATGGTGAACACGCCCGGTTCGGTGCCGCGGCTGAAGTCCTGGCGGACCATCGCCGTCCAGTTCTCGTTGATCGCGCCGATGAACGAGCGCAGGGGCAGGTACTCGCCGAACGGCTGGATCTGACGCTTGTCGTAGGTGTCGACGGGGCCCTTCGCCGGGTCCCACAGGATCTGCTCGTTGTACAGCTTGCCGTCGCGCTCCACGACGCCGCCGACCGAGACGGGCACACCGATGGCCTTGGCCGCCTTGTCGATCACGGCGCGGGCGTCGGGGTTGGCGAAGGGGTCGATGTCGGAGGAGTTCTCCGGCCACAGCACGAAGTCGGGCTGGGCCACCCTGCCGGCCTTGACCTGCGCGGCCAGGCGTTCCGTCTCGCGCGCGTGGTAGTCGAGCACGGCCCGCCGCTGGGAGTTGAAGTCGAGGCCCGCGCGGGGCACGTTGCCCTGGATCGCGGCGACGGTCACGCTGCCGTCCTCGGCCTTGTCGCTGACCAGCGTCCGGGCGGCCACCGCCCCCAGGACCGGGACGCCCAGGCTCAGCACGGCGACCGCTGCCGCGATGGGCCGTACGACCCCGGTGGCCCGCCTCTCCAGACCGAGACGCGCGGCCTCGTACAGCCCGAAGCCGCACAGGACCACGGCGAAGCCGAGCACCGGCGTTCCGCCCACCGCCGCGAGCGGCAGGAACACCCCGTCGGCCTGCCCGAACGCGACCTTCCCCCAGGGAAAGCCCTCGAACGGCACACGCGCGCGTGCCGCCTCTCCGGCGATCCACACAGCGGCCGCCCACACCGGCCAGCCGGGCAGCTTCGACACGGCCGCGACGCCCGCGCCGACCAGGGCGACGAAGATCGCCTCGATGATCACCAGGGCGAGCCAGGGGCCCGGCCCGACCTCCACTCCGGTCCACACCAGCAGCGGCAGCAGAAAGCCGAGGCCGAAGAGATACCCCAGGCCAAGTCCCGCCTTCCAGCTCCGGCCGCGCAGCACCCAGCCGAAGACGGCGAAGGCCGGCGGTGCCAGCCACCAGAGAGTGCGGGGCGGGAAGCTGACATAGAGGAGCAGGCCGGAGAGCGCGGCTGCGGCGGCCGGAACGAGACGCCGGGCCCACGCCCGCGCCCGGGGCGCGTTCCGCGGCTCCAACTGGTCCGACTCGCCGACGGAGGTTGCGGTGACGGTCACTCCCGGAGTCTAAGGCGCGTGACCTTGAGGCCGACAGCGCGGTCCACGGGGCAGGCGGCTCCACGCCGTGGGGGCGGCCACGCGCGGTGTCGCCCCGCGTCCGCAGCATCGTTCCTGCTCATTTCGTCACGACACATCCACAAACCGTCCACCAGCGGCTACGGTGTGCCGGAGTTTCAGTCGTGCGGCCGGTCACGGCCTGTGCGGCCGGGGTCTTCACAGTCGGGGGCGACGTGGTGCGGGGGCGGGGCGGGGTGGGTTCACGCGGGCTGACGTCCGCGTCCGGGCTGGACGCGGACGGCGAGAGAAGAATCGTTTCCGATGCGGCGGGCGTCGTGGTGCTGGGAGCGTGCGCGGGCTGGTCCCTGATCACGGCCGCGGTGCACGAGGGCCGGCCCGAGGGCGTGCTCCTCGCGGTGCTTGCCGTGGCGGCCGGGTACGCCGCGGGGCGGATCGGCGGGGCGCTGCTGCCGGTCGGCGCGCCCTGCGCCGGGGCGCTGGCGGGTGTCGCGCTCACCGTGGCCGTTCCGCACCTCACCCCGGGCCCGCAGATCACCGCGCCCCTGGGACACGCCGGGGCCACGGCGGCCGTCCTGACGCTGTCGGCCGGTGCCGCGTGCTGCGCGGCCTGGGCCGCCGGCGCTCCGGCCGCCCGGATCGCCCTGTGCCTGCTGGCCGCCGGGACCGCGGTTCTGGCGGCTGTGCTCGGCTCTACCACCGGCTGTGTCACCTGCGTCGCGGTGCTGTTGTGCTCGCTCGCCGCCGGCCGCACCCGTCATCGGGGCGCCGGCCTGGCCCTGCTGGCCGCGGTCGCCGCCCTGGTGCCCTGCCTGGCCTGGGCGGTCGCCGCGCGGGCCGTACCGGGCGGGCTCGTGGCCGCCCTCGAAGGACGGCTGACGCCGCACCGCGTGCGGCTCTGGGAGGACGCGTGGGGTCTGCTGCGCGAGGACGCCGTGCTGGGGGTCGGCCCGGGCCGCTTCGGGGAGCTGAGCACGACGTCCGCCCAGTCGCTGCTGTCCGACGGCAAGCCCCACTCGGCACCCCTGCAGCAGGCGGCCGAGCAGGGCCTCGTCGGCGTGGCCCTGCTGGCGGCGGCGTTCGGCTGGGTGCTGTACGCGCTGTGGCGCGGCCCACGCCCGACGCCGGTGGCGCTGACCGCGGGCGCGACCCTTACGGCGCTCGCCGCCATCGCCGCGTTCGGCAACGCGCTGAGCTTCACCGCGGTGTCGGTGGGCGCGGGCCTGCTGGCGGGCACGGCCACGGCACGCCCCTGGGCCGACGAACAGTCGAGCCGCGCCCCGGACACACACCAGCGCGGCGCAGGACGCACCCCTGCCTGGTGACCGGCCGCCCTGGTGATCACGGCCGGCGAACCACCGCGCTCAGTGCGCGGGAGCGCCCGGCTTCTTGGGCCGCAGCCGTGCCTTGATCACCTGGACGGCCGCCTCCGCGTCGTCCACGGTGACCGTGAAGGTGTGACCGTCCCACAGCTCCAGCACGACGCCCTCACCCCGTCGTACGACCACCGCGGTGCCCTTCTCGGGCCGCCATCGGTAGCCCCAGCCGCCCCAGTGCCGGGGGGTGACATGCGGCAGGTAGGTCGCGCCCGCCACATGGGAGAGCGGGATACGACGGCGGGGCAGCCCGATGTGGCCGCAGCGCACCTCGAGGTGCTCGTCGTCGACCCGGAGCGCGACGTGCACGAAGGCGAGGGTTCCGAAGAGGACCAGCAGCCCGGCGGCGATGCACCCGACGACGGCCATGACGAGCGCGGCGCCGGACCTCCACGCCGAGTCGACGGCCAGCTCGATGCCCAGCGCCATGCACGCGGCGCCGGCCAGCGCCAGCAGCCACTGGACCCGGTTGGTGGCACGGCCGGTCCAGACATCGGGGTGCGAGTGGGGGGCGCTCTCGCCGTGGGGGTGGTCCCTCATGCATATGAGGTTACTCAGGTTTCGCTCCGCGGGTACCTCATGGCGGAGCGTGACTGCGCCGACCGGGCGGCGCCCCGTCCGGCACGGGCGACGGCCGGTGACAGGTGCCGGTCAGCCGGCGGGGGTGACCGCCTGGAGCAGCCGCCCTTCGTCGTACGCCAGGGCCGGCGCGGGCAGCGTGCCCTCGCGTCCGCTCAGCAGCACGGTCAGGGTGCCGTGCGGGGAGGCTCCCGGTGCGGGCTGCTGACCGAGCCGGCGCAGGGCCTGGGCCGCGACGGCGCCCGCGGAGCCGTGCAGCACGAGGGGCGGCCTGCCGGGGCGCTGGACGGCGGTCCGGATGCGCTCGGCGACCAGTTCGTAGTGGGTGCAGCCCAGGACGACGGTCGTCACCTCGTCGGGGGTCAGCGCCGCGGCGGCGGCCACGGCGGCGTCGATCGCCGCCTCGTCCGCGTGCTCCACGGCCTCGGCGAGGCCCCAGCAGGGCACCTCGGCGACGGGCACTCCGCCGGCGAAGTCCCGGATCAGCGCCTTCTGGTACGGGCTGCCGGTGGTGGCCGGGGTGGCCCAGATGGCTATGGGTCCGCCGCCGGCCGCGGCGGGCTTGATCGCCGGGACGGTGCCGACGACCGGGAGCTCCGGTTCGAGGCGGGCGCGCAGGGCGGTGAGCGCGTGCACGGTCGCGGTGTTGCAGCCGACGATCAGGGCGTCGGGGCGGCGCGCGGCGGCCGCCTCGGCGACGGCCAGGGCCCGCTGGGTCAAGTCCTCCGTGGTCCTCGGTCCCCACGGCATCCCGTCGGGGTCGAGGGAGAGCACGAGATCGGCGTCGGGGCGCAGCCGCCGCATCGCGGCGGTGGCCGCCAGCAGACCGATTCCGGAGTCCATGAGCGCGATCTTCACCCGATCACGATAGACGATGAGCCTTCTCGGCCGGGTCCGGTGGGGCAGACTGCGCGCGTGAGCGCCGTTGTGTGGACTGCCGCTGGATCACTTCTCGCCTGGCTGTGGCTGCTGCTCTGTCAGGGTTTCTTCTGGCGCACAGACGTGCGGCTGCCGCCGCGCCGGGATCCGGACGTGTGGCCGTCCGTGTGCGTGGTCGTACCGGCCCGCGACGAGGCGGCGATGCTGCCCGTCGCGCTGCCGTCCCTGCTGCTGCAGGACTATCCGGGGCGCGCGGAGGTCTTCTTCGTCGACGACTGCAGTTCGGACGGCACCGGTGACCTCGCCCGGGAACTGTCGCTTCGGCACGGCGGGCTGCCGCTGACCGTGAGCTCGCCGGGTGAGCCGCCCCCGGGCTGGGCCGGGAAGCTGTGGGCGGTGCGCCACGGCGTCGGCCTGGCACGCGCGCGTGATCCCGAGTATCTACTCCTGACGGACGCCGACATCGCGCACGCGCCGGACAGTCTGCGGGAACTGGTGGCGGCGGCCCGCGCGGGAGGGTTCGACGTGGTCTCGCAGATGGCGCGGCTGCGGGTGGAGAGCGCCTGGGAACGGCTCGTCGTACCGGCTTTCGTCTACTTCTTCGCGCAGCTCTACCCCTTCCGCCGGATCGGCAGGAAGGGAACGCGGACGGCCGCCGCGGCCGGTGGTTGCGTCCTGCTGCGGGCGGAGACCGCCGAGCGGGTGCGGATCCCGGACGCGTTCCGGCACGCCGTCATCGACGACGTGGCTCTCGCCCGGGCCGTCAAGCGCGGCGGTGGCCGTGTCTGGCTCGGGCTCGCCGACCGGGTGGACAGCGTGCGGCCGTATCCACGGCTGCACGACCTGTGGCGGATGGTGTCGCGCAGCGCGTACGCGCAACTGCGGCACAACCCCCTGCTGCTGGCCGGGACGGTCGCGGGGCTGGCGATGGTGTACCTGGTGCCGCCGGTGGCGGTCGTGGCCGGTCTGGCCGCGAGGAGCGCGGCGGCGGCGGTCACCGGTGGACTGGCGTGGCTCGTGATGACCGGGACCTACGTCCCGATGCTCCGCTACTACCGGCAGCCGCTGTGGCTCGCTCCCCTGCTGCCCTTCACCGCGTTCCTCTATCTCCTCATGACGGTCGACTCGGCGGTGCGGCACTACCGGGGACGCGGCGCGGCCTGGAAGGGCCGCACCTACGCCCGTCCCGAGGCCGTGCCCGACGAGGGCTGACGGCCGTCGGCGGGAAGGGTGGTCATTTCCTGCCGGGGGTCCAGTTCATGCCCCACCCGTAGGTGTGGTCGACCGTGCGCTGCGGGCTGACCCCGCGCTCGGGCACCAGGTAGCGCGCCTCCCGCTGGACGACCAGATCGCCCCCGGTGTTGGTGATCAGGGCGAGCGCGCACACGGTTGAGGGGACCGTGCACTCGTCGAGGGAGAACTCGATCGGGGCGCCGTACTGCGGCCGGAGCGTGACCGTGGCGTTCAGGTCGGCGAAAGAGCGTGCGCCTTCGTAGATGGTGACGAAGACGAGGATGCGCCGGAAGGCGTTCTTGTGGTCGAGATTGACGGTGAGGTTCTCACCGGCCGCCACAGCGCCGGTGCGGTCGTCGCCGTCGAGGTGGACGTACGGGGGCTGGTGCAGCGCTCCGAAGCTGTTGCCGAGGGCCTGTACGACGCCCTTGCTGCCGTCGGTGAGTTCGAACAGCGCGCACAGGTCGAGGTCGAGGTCGGAGTGCATCGCGGCCGGGCGGCCGAACTTGCCGCTCCACCCCGAGAACTGCTTGCGCACCTCCCAGTTGAGGTTCACGTGGAGGGCGCCGGAGGTGCCGCCCTGCTTGGTGAGCGAGACGGAGGGGGCCGCCTTGGTGAGCGTCACCTTGGTCAGGCGGACCGGCGCCGGGGGCGCGGCGGGCGGGGTCGCCGGCCCTGTCATCGGCGGGGGTGCGGGCGCCGGGGGCGCCGCGGGCGGTGGGGTGGCCATGGGCGGTGGGGTGGCCATGGGCGGTGCCGCGGCCGGGGCCGTCTGCTGCGGTTCGTCCACGGTGATGCCGTATTCGGTGGCCAGCCCTTCGAGCCCGCTGCTGTAGCCCTGCCCGACAGCGCGGAACTTCCAGGCGCCCTGGCGGCGGTAGAACTCGCCCAGCACGAAAGCGGTTTCCGTCGTGGCGCCCGGGTTGTCGAAGCGGGCCATCGGAGTGCTTTGGGCGGCATCCTGGACCTCGATGTACAGGTCCGGGACCTGTCCGAAGGTGCCGCCGTCGGCGGAGGCGGCGAGGACGACCGTCTCGATCGAGGGCTCCACGCGCGAGAGGTCGACGAGGAGCGCGTCGGTCACCCGGCCGTCGGCGTTCCGCTTGCCCTCGTGACGGATCGCGCCGGAGGAGTGCGCGGGCTGGTTGTAAAAGACGAAGTCCGCGTCGGAACGCACCTTCCCGCTTACCAGCAGCAAAGCGGAGGCGTCCGCGTCGGGCACACCCGGTCCGGTACGCCAGCCCAATTCCACCCGCAGTGCCGCGGTAGGCACAGGAGTGTTTGAACCTTTCAGCATTTGCATGTCCGCCCCCATCGCGTATCACCGCGCCAGGCACATCCCGGCCGTTCTTCGAGTTCCGTGCGCACAACCTATTCCTCCCCACATCGAACTCCCATGCGCGCCGCCGGAAGTCCGGTGGCCAACCCCTGGTAACCGGCCCGGAACTCGGCCTTTACACGATCAGCACCCGGTTCGGTGCCCTTTTTTGGCGAGTTCGCTCGCATTGGGGATCCCAGGTCACTGACGACGCGGAAAACAACCCTCTTATCGGTCTCCCCAACCAGCACATCGTTGGCTTAACTTATGTGGCATGACCTCCCCCCGCTCCACCTATGGCGGCGGCTACTACTCCGCCTCCTTCCCGGACACCCCGATCTACGACAGGCTCGTCGCCGAGCGGGGCACCCCGCAGATCGCCCCGATCCGGGTCCCCGCGCAATACGACATGCCCGGCAGCAACCTGCCCGCCCTCCCGTCGGCCCTGCCCGCCCTGCCGGCAGCCCCCTCCCAGCCCGCCTACGGCTATCCGCAGGCGCAGCAGCCCGCCCCGCTCCAGCAGGCGCCCGCGGCGTACATCCCGCAGCAGGCCTCCGCACCGCGGGGCTATCCCGGCCCTCAGCCGCAGCAGCCGCGCCCGGCGGCACCCGGAGGAGGTTACGAGGCGATGCGACCCGCGGCTCCCCGCCCCGCTCCCGCTCCCTATCAGGACCCGTACAACAACCAGCAGTACCGCGGTTACTGAGCGGTCCCGGGGGTTGTCGGTGCCGGCTGGCACGATGACCCCATGGGGAACGCACATCTGCACTCGATTCACGTCCATCCGGTCAAGGCGGTCCGGGGCCTGGCGCCCCGGAAGGCCGTCGTAGAGCCCTGGGGGCTGGCCGGAGACCGACGCTGGGTGCTGATCGACGACGGGGGAAAGGTCGTCACGCAACGCCAGCAGCCGCGCCTCGCACCCGCCGCCGCGGAACTCCTCCCGGACGGCGGCGTCCGGCTGTCCGCGCCCGGCATGGAGCCGCTGACGGTGCCCGTTCCCCGGCCCCTCGGCACAGTGCCGGTGCAGATCTTCCGCGACAAGGTCGAGGCGGTCCCGGCCGAGGACGACGCCGCGCACGCCTGGTGCAGCGCCTATCTCGGCATCGGTGTGCGCCTCGTGTACATGCCGGATCCGGCCACACGCCGACCCGTGGACCCGGAGTACGCGCTTCCCGGCGAGACCGTCTCCTTCGCCGACGGCTTCCCGCTGCTGCTCACGACGACGGCCTCGCTCGAGGCCCTCAACACCCTGATCGCGCAGGGCGACCACGCGGACGAGGGCCCGCTGCCCATGAATCGTTTCCGGCCGAACGTGGTCGTGGCGGGCACCGCCGCCTGGGCCGAGGACGCGTGGTCCCGCATCGCCATCGGGGAGGTGTCCTTCCGGGTCGCGAAGCCCTGTGGCCGGTGCGTGGTGACCACCACCGACCAGGGCACGGGCGAGCGCGGTCGCGAGCCTCTGTACAGCCTGGGGCGGCACCGGCGGCTCGGCGGCAAGCTGGTCTTCGGCCAGAACCTGGTGCCCCTGTCCCGGGGCACGATCCGGGTCGGGGACCCTGTCAGAGCCCTCTGACAGCGCGGGCAGGAGGTCTCCGACGAGGTCGGGAACCGCCCCACGGGCCCGGGCGTTGGCCTTGTGTGAGAAGTTCATGAGAGACCCGTCAGGGGTGATGTGGCTCTCTCTTCGACGGGTCAGCGCGTGGAGGGCTCCGCCGGGGGTTATCACGGAGCGGGAAGGGGGTGCGGTCGGTGCGTGCGATCAGGGGGCTCTGGCGCTGGCGGCGCAATCCGCTGTGCCGGGCGACCGATCTGGCCGAGGCGTGGGTGGCGCTGGCGGCCCTGCTGCTGATCCTCCTGGTCGCCCCGGTGGCCGGGTTCTTCGTCGGAGGCGCCGCCCAGGACACGCTGCAGCAGTCCGTCCGGGCACAGCACGAGGCGCGGCATCCGGTGACGGCCACGGTGGTCCGCAAGCTGGACCGTTCCCCGCTCGACGCCGACCCCGAGACCTCGACGGGCCGAGATCTGCGCAACCGCGTCCTCGCCGACTGGACCGCCCCGGACGGCACCGCGCACCAGGGCCCGGTCCTGGCCGGCCTCAAGGACCCGCGGCAGGGCGACGAGTTCCGGATATGGACCGACCGGCACGGCCGGATGGTGGCCCGCCCGCTCGACTCCGCGACGGCGTCGACGCACGCGGTCCTCGGCGGCATGGGCGCGGCCCTGGCGGCCGGCGGCCTCGTCGAGGGAGCCAGGCGGCTGATCGTCTGGCGCATGGTCCGCCGCAGGTACGCCCGTTGGGACCAGGCATGGGACAAGACGGGCCCGGACTGGGGCAGGACGGGCACCGGCAGCTGAGACGGCCTTCCCACTCTGGTCAACCCGTCACCCGCGCGCACGCTACGGTGGTCCGGCCGAGACGATCGGCACAACCCGCGCGAGCGAGCAGGAGGGACGCGCCGGTGTCGCTGCCGCGTGCGCGCGCAGGCCCCAGAGGCCGAGCACGGCCGCGACTCCCGACACGGGCCGAAGCGCCCCGAGGGCGAACGAGCCATCAGTACGACCGAGGTGGGGGCACAGCTACACCATGGCACAGGGCACGGTCCAGGTGACGCACACCGGCACGTCGCGGTGGCGGCGCCGCACGGGTGAGTACGCATCGCTCGCCGCCGCTCTGGAGGCCGCGGCCGACGGAGACGTCCTCACCGTCGCCCCCGGCACCTACCGGGAGAACCTCGTCGTGCAGCGCGCGGTGACCCTGCGGGGGCCCGAGGGCTCCCCCGGCTCGGTGCGGATCGCGCCCGTGGACGGGGTGCCGCTGACGGTGCGCGCCTCGGCCGTGGTGCAGGACCTGCATGTGGAGGGCCAGGACTCGGCCGCCCCCGCCGTGCTGGTGGAGGAGGGCACACCGGAGCTGCGTGACGTGCGGGTCGTCACGCGCTCGGCGGCGGGGATCGAGGTACGCGGCAGCGCCCGTCCCACGGTCCGGCGCTGCGCGGTCGACAACCCGGCGGGCGTCGGCATCGCCGTACTCGACGGCGCGGGCGGGTTGTTCGAGGAGTGCGAGGTCGTCGCGGCCGGCCAGTCCGGTGTGGCCGTGCGCGGCGGCGCCCACCCCCGCCTGGAGCGCTGCCGGGTGCACCACACCTCGGGCTCGGGCCTGTCGGCGACCGGGGAGAACTCCGCGCTGGAGGCGGTGGGCTGCGAGATCTACGAAGTCCGGGGCAGCGGGGTGCAGATCACCGGCCGGGCCACCGCGCACCTCACGGACTGCGATGTGCACCGGACGACGGCCGACGGCGTCACGCTGGACACGGACGCCGTGCTGACGCTCGCCGACTGCCGTATCCACGACATCCCGGAGAACGCGGTCGACCTGCGCTCGCGTTCGGTCCTCACCCTGACGCGCACCACGGTGCGGCAGTTCGGCCGCAATGGCCTGTCGGTGTGGGACCCGGGCACGCGCGTGGACGCCAACCAGTGCGAGATCTTCGACAGCACGGGCGACTACCCGGCGGTGTGGGTGAGCGACGGCGCCACGGCGGTGCTCGACTCGTGCCGGGTGCACGACGTGCCGGACGCGCTGTTCGTCCTCGACCGCGGTTCGCGCGCGGACGTCGTCGACAGTGACCTGTCGCAGGTGCGCAACACGGCCGTGTCGGTGAGCGACGGCGCGACCGCCCAGCTGGACGACTGCCGGATCCGGGACGCGGCGACGGGCGCCTGGTTCCGCGACCACGGCAGCGGCGGCACCCTCAGCAACTGCACGCTGGACGGCACCCAGACCGGCGTCATCGTCACCAAGGGCGCCGACCCCACCGTGGAGCGCTGCACGATCGACTCCCCGGCGGAGGCCGGGGTCTATGTCTCGGCAGGCGGCCGCGGCAGCTTCCAGAACTGCCGCGTGACGGGCAGCGGCGGCTACGGCTTCCATGTGATCGACGGCAGCCGTACGTCGCTCAGGAAGTGCCGCACGGAGCGGTGCACGCGTGGCGGCTACGAGTTCGCGGACAGCGGCGCGGACGGGGCGTCCGGCACGGGCCCCGTAGTGGAGGACTGCACCAGCGACGAGAGCGCGGGGCTCAGGGCGCCCGCGGCACGGGAGACGGCCGTGCAGACGGTGAACCACTCCCCCGGTCTGCTGGGCGCCCTCCCGGAGCAGCGCACCGAACCCGCGCCTCCGGCCCCGGCCGCGGAGCCCGAGCAGCCCTCGCGCAGCTCGAAGGCGGTCCTCGGTGAACTGGACGCGCTGGTGGGCCTGGAGAGCGTCAAGCGCGAGGTGCGTGCCCTCACCGACATGATCGAGGTCGGCCGGCGCCGGCAGCAGGCGGGCCTGAAGGCGGCGTCGGTCAAGCGGCACCTGGTCTTCACCGGCTCCCCCGGCACCGGCAAGACGACGGTCGCGCGGCTGTACGGCGAGATCCTCGCCTCCCTCGGCGTGCTGGAGAAGGGGCACCTGGTCGAGGTGTCCCGGGTGGACCTGGTGGGCGAGCACATCGGCTCGACGGCGATCCGCACGCAGGAGGCCTTCGAGAAGGCGCGCGGCGGTGTGCTGTTCATCGACGAGGCGTACGCGCTGTCCCCCGAGGACGCGGGCCGCGACTTCGGCAAGGAGGCCATCGACACGCTGGTGAAGCTGATGGAGGACCACCGGGACGCGGTCGTGGTGATCGTCGCGGGCTACACGGCCGAGATGGAGCGCTTCCTGTCGGTCAACCCCGGTGTGGCGTCCCGCTTCTCGCGGACCATCACCTTCAGCGACTACGGCCCCGAGGACCTGTTGCGGATCGTGGAGCAGCAGGCCGAGGAGCACGAGTACCGGCTGGCGCCGGGCACCGCCGAGGCCCTGGGGAAGTACTTCACGGAGCTCCCCAAGGGCCCGGCGTTCGGCAACGGCCGTACCGCGCGGCAGACGTTCGAGGCGATGGTGGAGCGGCACGCGAGCCGGGTCGCCCAGGTCGCGGAGCCGAGCACGGACGATCTGACGCTGCTCTACTCCGAGGATCTGCCCGAGCTGCTCTGAGCCCCGGCCTACGCGGCGGGCGGCTCGGGCTCGTCGCGGGGTGCCGGCAGGCCCGGCCGCAGCCGGGCCAGCAGCTTGCGCCGTTCCTCGGCGAACGCCGGGTCGGCCTGGTAGTCGGAGTGGCCGAGGATCGGCGCGGGCAGCGGCAGCAGTTCGGTGCGGCCGTAGGCGAGCGGGTCCTTGAGCGGGCCGTGGTCGACCTGGTGGCCGCGGTCGTCGGGCAGGCGCATCGGGCCGCCTATGGGGTCGGTGAGCCGGTAGAGGTTGCGCCAGCAGTCGATTTCCCGGTGCAGTGAGCTGAGCGCGGCGGGGCCGAAGTGTGCGGGGAACCAGCGGCCGTAGAGGCGTTCCAGCGGGGAGCCGTAGGTCAGCAGGGCGACGCGTTTGCGGGCGGACGGGGCGAGTTGCCAGGCCGCCGCGGCGGCGAGCACGCTGCCCTGCGAGTGCCCGGAGATGACCAGCCGTCCGCCGGTGGTCCGGGTCCAGGTCGCCATCCGCCAGGTCAGGTCGGGCACGGCGCGTTCGGCGTAGCAGGGCGGGGCGAAGGGGTGGGCGGCGCGCGGCCAGAAGGTGCCGACGTCCCAGAGGATGCCGATGGTGCGGCGGGCCGCCGCGTCCTTGTAGGCACGTCGGCCCCAGGTGACGAACAGTATGAAGCCGAGGCCGATCAGCCAGGAGCCGAGGGCCTGGGCGGTCTCCGCGGCACCGTGGACGACGGGGTAGGCGCCCTGCGCGGCCTCACCCGGTGTCTCGTCGGTGGTCAGGGCGCCCACCAGGGCTCCGGCGCCGAGCAGCAGGGTGACGCCGGAGGTGATGGCGACGACGCGGGGTCCGCGGTCGGTGAGCGCGGCCATCGCCCGGGTGGAGGCGATACGGCGGGTCCGGGCGCGGTCCTGGGCCTCGTCCGGGTAGTCGCGTGCCACGGCCTCGCGCTCGGCCCGGGCCAGCTGCCAGGCGCGCCGGCCCAGCCAGCCGAAGAGCACCAGGAGCACCACGATCAGGGGCGGGATGACGGACGCCTGCCAGGTCAGCAGGACGGGTGGGCCGTCGATCGACGTGCCCGTGCCGTCCAGCCAGTCGGACACGCGCTGGGACACGCCGCCGGACATCACCCCGCCCAGGGCGCAGGCCAGCATCGCGACGGCCGGTCCGCCGAGGCCGCGCAGCACGGCCCGCCGGTCGGGGTCGGTGCGGTGCAGGGCGTGGGCGACGACGGCGAGGACGATCACGAGCAGCCCCTGCACCAGGGCGATGCCGCCGAAGGCCAGGTCGCCCGGCAGCCGCCCGGCCGACTCCCAGCCGGGGCGCTCCCACCCGGCGTACAGCAGGGCGAGGCCGAGCAGGACGAGCGCGGTGAGCGGCAGGCGTCGTACGTAGCGTTCGTCGAGTTCACGGTCGAGGCGCCTCTCGCTGCGGCCCCGGCGGCACACGACCCAGATCACGGCGACCGCGCAGGCCGCGAGGGCCGCCTCCAGGAGCAGGCCCAGGATGTTCAGTGCGGCGGGGCCGCCGGGCTCGCGGTCGCGGCGGGCGGCGGCGCCGGCGACCGCGGCCGCGACGGTGATCAGTCCGGCGGCGGTGTGGGCGGCGCGCAGCCGGGCGACCAGCCGGCGTCCGTACCAGAACCCGGGACGCCCCAGCGCGGTCGGGCTGCCGTCTCCGTCGGGCTCGGGGTCGCGTTCGATCGGCTGCTGGGACTCGTAGTCGGTCCAGGTGCGCTTGGACAGGTACCACAGCAGGGCGGTCAGCGCGGTGGGGACGAAGGCGGCGAGGGCGAGCCTGCGGCCGGGACCGCTCCACCAGCCGCCGTCCGAGACGGTGGGCGAGAGGAAGCCCAGCCAGGAGTGGCGGTCGGCGCACGCGGGGGTGCCCGCGCACTGCCAGGCCGCCAGGTCGAGGGCGACCTCGCAGGCCGCCGCGACGAGCAGCACGGTCAGGGTGAGTCCCGCCAGCCGGACCAGAAGGCCGTAGAGGCGCACCGTGCGTCTTCGGCCGCGGGCGGTGGGGCGCATCCAGTGGGCGAGGTTGACGACCATGAACGGCAGCAGCAACAGCCACAGGGCGCGGGTGCCGTTGCCGGAGGTGAGGTTGCACCAGACGTAGGCCTCGGGCACCGGTCCCTCGCGGTGGTCGGCGTCGGGGCCGGTCTCCGCGTCGACGTCGTCGGCGCGGCGGAAGACGGCAGCGATGTGGTCGCCGGTGATCCGGACGGTGCGCGGATCGTTGAGCATGTCCTGGGGCGTGGTGCCGCCCACGCCGTGGACCAGGAGTTCCAGGGCGGTTTCGGTCTCGCCGGGCGGCCGGGCGGACTGGTCCGGCCCGCAGGTCGAGACATGTTTCTGCGCATGTTCCACTGATTCGCACTTCCCCCGTGACACGCCGTCGGCTCTGTCCGTGCGGGCACAAGGATCTCCACTTCCGCGGCGCCGCACACCTCCTGTCACGGAATCTCCCCGATCCGTGACGCGGGGAAGCGACGGGTGAGCCCCGAGTGACATGTGCGCGACGAGTGGTCGGTGGCGCCGCCGGCTCCGCGACATGCGAGGATGAGACGTCCGCGCACCGGAGCCCGGGGAAATGTCCTGAATGAGGGCGGGTGCGCAGGGCGAGTCGGACGGCATTGAGGCGAAAGGACCGGAGCGTACGTGAGCGAGAATCAGAACCTCCTCGCGGAGCAGCGGCGATCCCTGATCCTCGACGAGGTCCGCCGCCGGGGCGGTGTCCGGGTCAACGAGCTGACCCGGAAGCTCGGCGTGTCGGACATGACGGTCCGCCGCGATCTCGACGCGCTGGCCCGCCAGGGTGTGCTGGAGAAGGTGCACGGCGGCGCGGTCCCGGTGGTCGAGGCGAGTACGCACGAACCGGGCTTCGAGGCCAAGTCGGGCCTGGAGCTGACCGCCAAGGAGGACATCGCGCGGGCCGCGGCCAAGCTGGTCGCGCCGGGCGCGGCGATCGCCCTGTCGGGCGGTACGACGACCTTCGCGCTGGCGCACCAGTTGCAGGACGTGCCGGATCTGACGGTGGTCACCAACTCGGTGCGGGTGGCGGACGTCTTCCACGCGGCTCAGCGCACCTCGGGCCCCCGGCAGGGTGCTGCCACGGTCGTGCTGACCGGTGGTGTGCGCACTCCGTCCGACTCGCTGGTGGGGCCGGTGGCCGACCAGGCGATCGCGGCGCTCCACTTCGACCTGCTGTTCCTCGGCGTGCACGGCATATCGGTCGAGGCCGGCCTGTCGACACCGAACCTCGCGGAGGCCGAGACGAACCGGCGGCTCGTGCAGTCGGCCCGGCGGGTGGTGGTGGTCGCCGACCACACCAAGTGGGGCAAGGTGGGGCTGAGTTCGTTCGCGTCGCTGGAGCGGATCGACACGCTGGTGACGGACGCCGGTCTGCCGGACGAGGCGCGCGGCGTGGTCGTGGAGCATCTGCGGCGGCTGGTGGTGGCCGGGGAGCCCGAGGAGGGGGCAGACATCTGACGGGGCGCCAGCTAGGGTGACGCTTCCGGTCATCGCCCGTTCCGTGCGAGGAGGGCTTCGTCCATGGCTCACCGACTGCGCCCCGTCGGGCTCGAATTCGCCGGGACAGCGCCCGTGCGGCATGTCTCCGCGCTGGTGATCCCGGCTTCGGTGGAGGCGGTCTACCGGGCGCTGGAGGACGTGCCCGGCTGGGTCGACTGGTTTCCGCAGGTGACGGCCGCCCGTGAGATCGACGGGGGCGCGGGCCGCGACATCACGCTCAGCGGGGGCGTCCGGTTCCGTGAGTCCGTCATCGCGGCGAAGGAACCCGAGGTGTACGCCTATCGCGTCGACGTCACCAACGTGCCCGGCGTGCGGGCGATCGTCGAGGAGTGGCGGCTCGCGCCGGCCGGCGACGGCACCCGGGTGCGGTGGACCTTCGCCACCGACGGGACGGCGGCCTACCGGCTCGTCATGAGGCCGATACGGATCGCCCAGGCGCGCGCGTTCCGGGACGCCGTCTCGGCGCTGGCCCGGAGGCTGGCGGTCTGACGCCGCGGGCCCGGTCTCAGTCGGGCCAGACGCCCGTCTCCAGCAGCGAGTCGATCGCGGCCGTGTACGGCGCGATGTCCAGCCCCTGCGCGGCCAGCCAGGTGTCCGAGTAGTACTTGTCGAGATACCGGTCCCCCGGGTCGCACAGCAGGGTCACGACACTTCCCTGCCGTCCCTCGGACACCATCTCGGCGACGATCTTCAGCGCGCTCCACAGACCCGTGCCCGTGGAGCCGCCCGCCTTGCGGCCGATGGCCCGCTCCAGTGCCCGCACGGCGGCGACACTGGCCGCGTCGGGCACCTTCATCATCCGGTCGATCGCGCCGGGCACGAAGCTCGGTTCCATACGGGGCCTGCCGATGCCCTCGATACGGGAGCCGGAGTCGCACGCAACATCCGGATCACCGGTGGTCCAGCCGTCGAAGAAGCAGGAGTTCTCCGGGTCGGCCACGCAGACGCGTGTGTCGTACTGCATGTAGTGGACGTAGCGCGCGAGGGTCGCCGAGGTGCCGCCGGTGCCCGCCGTGGCGACGATCCACGCCGGCTCGGGATACCGCTCCAGGCGCAGCTGACGGAAGGTGGATTCGGCGATGTTGTTGTTGCCGCGCCAGTCCGTGGCCCGCTCGGCGTAGGTGAACTGGTCCATGTAGTGGCCGCCGGTCTCCGCCGCGAGACGGGCGGACTCCTCGTACATGGTGCGAGGGTCGTCCACGAAGTGGCATCGTCCGGAGTGGAACTCGATGAGGCGGATCTTCTCGGTGCTCGTCGTGCGCGGCATGACGGCGATGAAGGGAACGCCGATGAGCTTCGCGAAGTACGCCTCGGAGACGGCCGTCGAACCGCTGGAGGCCTCGATCACGGGTCTGCCCGGCCGGATCCAGCCATTGCACAGGCCATAGAGGAAGAGAGAGCGGGCGAGCCGGTGCTTGAGGCTGCCGGTGGGATGGGTCGACTCGTCCTTCAGGTACAGGTCGATGCCCCATCGCTCCGGCAGAGGGAACGAGAGCAGGTGTGTGTCCGCCGAGCGGTTGGCGTCGGCCTGGACCCTGCGGACGGCCTCTTTCAGCCACGCGCGGTAGCCGGCGTCACTGTGGTCGACGTCGAGGGTCACGCCGGTCCGGGTCTGCTGGGGAGTGCTCACGGGGGTGCTCCTATCGCTGCGCGCCGACGGCACGTCGCGCGGCCGACACCTCGATGATAGGCAGCTTCCGCACGCTCCTCACCTGCATAAACGCATCTTTGAGCCCCCCAAAGCGCCCCCTGGGGCAGAGGCCGGGGCAAGGGGGCGCGCGGTCCCGGGGGCGCATTCGCGTGTGTGCTGCGGGCGCCCCCGGCGAGGAGGTCGCACGTACTGGTGCTCGACGCCGGGTGCGGGCAGACTTCACCGCGGGACCGAGGCCCCGCACGGGGTACCGGCTGGGGTACGACGCACCGCCGGAGCAGGCTTCCGAGGCACACTGGATCAGTACACGGGCCCGTGCCGGGCGCCGCGGGGAGCGCGGGCCGGTACACCGAGCGCACAAGGGGGCGGGTGGCATGGCGGAGCCGGAGTTCAGGGCCACGGGCGTGCGGATCGGGAAGCGGCTGCGCTCGCTCACCCGGGCCGGCCAGGTCCGGATCAGCGACGGCCGGCTCGAGCTGCTGACCAGTTACGGCAGCGAGATCGACAGCGCGCCGGTACAGGCGGTGCGCGCCTCCAAGCCCTGGTTCGGCCCGGACGACCGGGCCACGGCGGATCTCAACGGCAATCGGTATCTGCTCACCCTGGGCGATCACGACCCCGCCCCGGGCGAGCCGGGACCGCCCGCGGCACGGCGCTTCATCGAGGCCGTGCGCCGAGCGGCGGGGCGTGGCGACTGAGATGTCCGCGAGTTGCGGTACCTCACCCCCTGCGTCACTCTGGTCTCACGTCACTCTGGGTTTACCGGCGATAACGCTGCGAACCAGCCCGCCGGCCACGACAGCGGGCGGCGGTGTCACGAAGGCGCCCTGCTGGATCCGAACTCCGTGTTCTTCCGGACCTCACGTCGGGGAGTCGCAGCCGTGATCAGCTACCCGAACAGACACTGCACGGTCGAGCTCCAAGCTCTGCCGTCGCGGATCGGCCAGGTCCGCAGAATCGTATCTGCGCAGTTGCGCTACTGGCATCTGGACGCCCTGATCGACCGGGCCTCGCTCGGCGTGACAGAGCTGCTGTCCAACGTCCACCGGCATGCCCAGCCCGACAAGACGTGCACGGTGAAGATAGAGCTCCTCCTCGACCGGCTCACGGTCTCGGTGCATGACCACGACCCGCGGATGCCCGTGGTGGAGGATCCCCAGGACATCGCGCCGCTGGCGACCTGCGGGCGCGGACTCGCGATGGTGGCCGCCATGAGCGAGAGCTGGGGCGTCCGGCCGGACGGCGAGTCCGGCAAGGTCGTGTGGTTCACCCTGCCGACCTCCGCGGTGGCGGCGCCTGCACGCCGGGCGCGCCGCGCGGTCCTGGACAAGCCCGTGCGCAGGTTCGCGGAGGTCGGGTCCTCCGCCGACGGGCTGCGGCCCGACCATGCTCCCGCCCGGTCCGCCGTTGCCGGTTGACCGGGCGGTGACCACCCTTCGCACGGCGGTCACTCCGAGTTGACTCGTTCGGGCAGCATGCTCAGACACCACCACCCTTGGCCGAGCGCCCGAACTCCTCGTTCAGTACGGACAGTCGGCGCCAGTACTCGTCCTCGTCGATCTCGCCGGAGGCGAAGCGGTGACCGAGCACGGCGATGGGCGAGTCGTTCCCGACCGCGGGCTGCCGCCAGGGGCCGCCCCGGCGTCCGCGCCATACGGTGCGGCGCAGTAGCACGATGCCTGCGCCGATCACCAGCGCCCAGATCAAGGGGAAGAACAGGATCCACGGGCCGGGCCCGCCGCCGTCACCGAAGTTCGCCAGGGTCTGCATGTCGTCCAACTCCTCGACGCGTTGCCGCGATGTCCTTCTGCGCTTCCGATAATCGCTCCGCGAGGGGTCCCGGGTCGTCGTACGGAAAGCGGCAGTGCGCGTACCTCACGGGGAGTACTGGAGTTTGTAACTACCAGTATGTACAGTCCTGGTTATGAGCACCTCGGAACGGCTGATCGAGTCCACCCGCGAGCTGCTGTGGGAGCGCGGCTACGTGGGCACGAGCCCCAAGGCGATCCTCGAGCGCGCGGAGGCCGGACAGGGCAGCATGTACCACCACTTCAAGGGCAAGCCCGATCTCGCGCTGGCCGCGATCCGGCGGACCGCCGAGGAGATGCGGGCTGCCGCCGAGGGCGTACTCGACGGCCCGGGAACGCCGTACGCGCGCGTCGAGGCGTATCTGCGGCGCGAGCGGGACGTGCTGCGGGGCTGTCCGATCGGCCGGCTGACCATGGACCCGGACGTGATCGCGAGCGACGAACTGCGTGCGCCGGTCGAGGAGACCCTGGACTGGCTCCGGGGACGCATCGCCGGGCTCGTCGAGGAGGGCAAGGAGCAGGGCCAGTTCGTGCCCTCGCTGGACGGCGGGGAGATCGCGGCGGCGGTCGTGGCCACGGTCCAGGGCGGCTATGTCCTCGCCCGCGCCTCCGGCTCCCCCGCCGCGTTCGACGCGGGGGTACGGGGGTTGCTCTCGCTCCTGGCGCCCCGTCCCGCCTGAGGAGGTTTCCGTGCACGCCATGCAGTACGAACTCACCTTGCCGGCCGACTACGACATGGGCGTCATCCGCGACCGGGTCACCCGGGTGGGGCGGCTGCTCGACGACTGGGAAGGGCTCGGCCTCAAGGCCTATCTTCTGCGCGAGCGCGGCCTGCGCGACTCGCCGGTCAATCAGTACGCGCCCTTCTATCTGTGGAACACCGTGGAGGGCATGAACTCCTTTCTGTGGGGCGGGGGCTTCCAGCGGCTCGGTGACGACTTCGGGCTGCCGTCCGTGCGGCAGTGGACGGGGCTCGCGTACGAGGAAGGGGGCGGGTCCCGGGCGCGGTACGCGGTGCGGCACCGCCAACGGGTAACCGGTGGAGGGCGGTTGGCCGATGTCGTGGCGGACGCGGTGGGCAAGGCCCGGCGGCTGGCGGCGGAGGACGGGGCCGTGCTCGCGGCAGCCGCCGTCGACACGAGCCGGTGGGAGCTGGTGCGCTTCTCGCTCTGGGAGCACGACACGCCCAAGGCCGACGGTGACGTGTTCGAGGTGCTGCACCTGTCGGCGCCCGGCCGGGACCGGCTGCCCCGGGGACGCCAGTGGTGACCGCGATCCCCACCGTGCTGGGAGACTTACCCCCTGGAGACCTGGGCGGGTGCGACGCCCACGACCATCTGTTCTTCGGCAGTCCCCGGCTGCCCGGTCAGGAGCTGCGCAGCGTGGCGGCGGCGCGGGCGGAGCTGACCGCGTTCCGGGAGCGGGGCGGCGGGGCCGTGGTGCAGTGGACGCCGTACGGGCTCGGGCGGCGGGCCGCCGATCTGCCGCCGCTGTCCCGGGAGACCGGCGTGCACGTGGTCGCCGCGACGGGTCTGCACCAGGCCGTGCACTACGACGAGGGCTCACTCGCCGGGCTGCGGGGCGGCTCGCCGACGTCTTCGTCTCCGAACTCACCGAAGGCATCAGGGTGTCGGGGGTACGGGCGGGGCTGGTCAAGGTCGCGGGCGGGTTCCACGCCCTGGACGCGCACGCCCGCTGGACCATGGAGGCGGCGGCCGAGGCACATCACGCCACGGGGGCGGCCATCGCCGTGCACCTGGAGCTGGGCACGGGGGCGCTCGCCGTACTGGACCTGCTCTGCGGGAAGTTGGGGGTGCCCCCGCACCGTGTGGTGCTCGGGCATCTCGACCGCTCCCCTGACCTAGTAACGCACCGGCAGGCCGCGGAGTCCGGCTGCCATCTGGCGTTCGACGGGCCCTCACACGCCCACCACGCCACGGACTGGCGGATGCCGGACGCCGTACAGGCCCTCGCCGACGCCGGGTTCGGCGACCGGGTGCTGCTGGGCGCGGACACCACCACCACGGCCGCCGCCCGCTCGGTCGGCGGCGGCCCCGGGACGCCGTATCTGCTGCGCCGGGTGCGGCCCCGGCTGGTCCACGCCGTGGGCGAGGACATGGTGGCGCGCATCCTCACGGCGAACCCGGGCCGGGCGCTCGGGACCGAGTGGCGGCGGTGACCTCAGCCTCCGGCCTGATCGCTGTCCTTCAGCTCCCCCCAGCCGTGCCACCGGTCGACCTCGATCCAGGCGCTGACCCGGGAGCGGACACGGTCCGGGTAGGGCTTTCCGATGTAGTGCCGGGCGAGGGTGTCGATGTCGGCCAGGCCCTCGTCGTCGTACATCTCGGTGACCCGGCCGATGAGGGTGACGTGGGTGTACCAGTCGTCGCCGGCGAGGACGGTGAGGGTGACGCGCGGGTCGCGACGCAGGTGCTTGAGGCGTACGCGGCCCTCGTCGAGGTTGACCAGGACGCGGCCGTCCTTCCACAGGTACCAGGTGGCGGTGGAGACGGGCGCGCCGTCGGAGCGCAGCGTGGCCATGACGCACGGGTTGGGCCGGCTCAGCAGGGCATCGGCCTCGGGCGGCAGCGGCGGCTTGGACATAAAAGGGACCTCCTAGGAGTCGGTCTTCTCGTCGAAGCTGGCGAAGTAGGCGGCGACCATGTCCTCGTCGCCGTGGCCCTGGGCGGCGGCACGCTCCATGCGGGTGGCGGCCGCCTCGGCGACGTCCAGGCGGACGCCATTGCCCGCGCCGGCCTGGACGATCAGGCGGGCGTCCTTGGCCGCGGTGCTCACCGCGAACTGCGGCGGCGTGAGCCGGTCGTCGAGGACCAGCTCGGACTTGGCACGCAGATAACCCATGTCGAGCGGGCCGCCGGCGACGAGGTCGAAGAAACCCTGCGGGTCGACGTCGAGGGCCTTGGCCAGCGCCAGGGCCTCACCGGCGGCGGCGGTGACGGCGAGGACCCAGCTGTTGGCGACCAGCTTCAGCCGGGTGGCCCCGCCCGCCGCCCCGTCCTCGCCGGTCCACACGGTGCGGGCGCCCACGGCGTCGAAGACCGGCGTCACCCGGTCCCGCCCCTCGGCGGGACCGGCGGCGAGCACGCTCAGTTGCCCGGCCTCGGCGGGCTGGCGCGTGCCCAGGACAGGCGCGTCGTAGAAGACCAAGTCGTGCTCGCGGGCGAAGGCGGCCAGATCGGCGGTGCCCTCGACACCGGCGGTGGTGGACTGCACCCACGCGATGCCGGGACGCAGCGCCGGGGCCGCCTCGCGCATCGTCTCCAGGACGGCCGGACCGTCGTAGAGCATGGTCAGGACGACATCGGTGTCCTGGACCGCCTGGGCAGGCGTGTCGACGATCCGAACGCCCTCGGCGGCCAGCGGCTCAGCCTTGGCACGCGTGCGGTTCCAGGCGCGGACGGTGTGTCCGGCCCGGGCGATGTTGCGGGCCATGGCCGCGCCCATGATGCCGGTGCCCAGGACGCTCACGGTGAGCTTGTCGGTCATTGCGCTCAACTTCCTCGGTGGTGCGGTGCGGCGGGCGTACTGCCTGTGAACCAGCCTGCCCGCTCGGGGCTCGCCTGCCCGGGAGCGGCGCGGGCACTCCCACGGGGCATGCCCTCTAGGTCAGCGCTCCGAGCGGGTCGTCCAGCACCGGCTGCCACGCCAGTTCCGCCGCGCCGACCAGGCTGTTGTGGTCGAGGGTGCACGGGAGGATGGGGACGCCGCCGCTCTGGCCCCAGAGGCTGCGGTCGGCTACGACGGCGCGGAGGCGGTCGGGGTCGGCGTCCAGGAGGGTGCGGTGGAGGCCGCCGAGGATGATGCGGTCCGGGTTGAGGATGTTGACCAGGCCGGCGAGGCCGAGGCCGAGGCGGTCGATGAGGGTCTCGGTGGCGGTGCGTACGCCCGGGTCGTCGTAGTGGTGGCGGACGAGGTCGATGGACTGCTGGAGCAGGGACACCTCGGGGCCGGGGGCGCGGCCTGCCGCCGTGAGGAAGGCCAGGGGGTCGGTCTCGACGTCCAGGCAGCCGCGGCTGCCGCAGTGGCAGGGGCGGCCCTCGGGATGCACGGTGAGGTGTCCGACCTCCAGGGCCAGGCCCGAACTGCCCCGGTGGAGGCGGCCGTCGAGGACGAGCGCGCCGCCGACGCCCCGGTGGCCGGTGGCCACGCACAGCAGGTCGCGGGCGCCCCGCCCGGCGCCGTGCCGGTGCTCGGCGATCGCGGCGAGGTTGACGTCGTTCGCGGCGAAGGCGGGTCCGTCGATGCCCGCCGCGCGCACCTGTTCGGCGAAGATGTCGCGGACGGGCGCGCCCGCGGGCCAGGCCAGGTGCAGGGGGTTGAGGGCCAGGCCCTCGGGTTCGGCCACCGCGGAGGGGACGGCGAGTCCGGCTCCCACGCATCGGCGTCCCGTCTCGCGCAGCAGTTCGGCGCCCGCCGTGACGACGGAGGCGAGCACCTTCGCCGGGTCCGCGTCGACGACCTCGCAGCCGGGCGCGGTCGCGACGATCCGGCCGCCCAGCCCCACCAGCGCCGCCCGGAACCCGTCGGCGTGCACCTGCGCGGCGAGCGCGACGGGCCCCTCGTCGGCGACGGACAGCTTGTGCGAGGGCCTGCCCTGCGAGCCGGCCGCCGCGCCGGGCCGGGCGTCGACGCGGATCAGCCCGAGTGCCTCCAGCTCGGCGGCGACCGCACCGGCCGTCGCCCGGGTCACTCCGAGTTCGGCGGTGAGTACGGCCCGGGTCGGCGCGCGTCCGGTGTGGACGAGTTCCAGCGCGGGTCCGAGCGCCGCGCGCCCCCGGTCCAGCCGCGTCCTCGAGGTGCTCCCATCCCCCGGCCGGGGGTCCGCCTTCCCGCTCATGAGGGCGAGTCTCCCATGATCCGCCGGGCCTGCGGCCTACAGACCGCTGACCCGGAGCGTGATGTTGAGCCGTCCGGTCAGGCCCAGCCCGGGCGGTGCCGTGCCCCCGTGTACCCGGGGTACGCCGTGGTAGGCGAGCCTGGACGGGCCGCCGAAGACGAACAGGTCGCCGCTGCGCAGCTCGACGTCGGTGTAGGGCCGGGTGCGGGTCTTCGTGTTGCCGAAGCGGAAGACGCAGGTGTCGCCGAGGCTCAGCGAAACCACCGGCGCGTCCGACTTCTCGTCGCTGTCGCGGTGCATGCCCATGCGGGCGTCGCCGTCGTAGAAGTTGATCAGTGCGATGTCGTAGGGAGCCGGCATGGCGGCGTCGAAGGCATCCCTGGCCGCTCGGCGGCCCAGCTCGCCGAGCCAATCGGGGAACGGCTTCACCGGGGTGCCGTCGCCGTCCACCACCGTGCGGGCGTAGGCGTACGGGTACCAGTGCCAGCCCAGACAGACCTGCCGGGCGGTCATCGTGCCGCCGCCGGGTGTGCGGACCGTGCGCAGTCCGGCGGGTGGGCGGGCCCACTCGCGGCAGGCGTCGAGCAGCGCGCGCTGGTGTTCGGCGTCCAGCCAGTCCGGTAGGTGCACCGCGCCGGGTGCCACCTGCGTCCGGGCCCTGGGGAACAGCTCGCCGTCCATGCTTCCCATCCTGCCCGACACGGCCTGAGCTGCGGCTCGGCTAGCCTTGACGCACGATGAACGACCGTATGACGACGCCGTGGGGCGAGTTCGCGCTGACCCGTTTCCCCGAGGATCCGCGGGACAGGCTGCGTGCCTGGGACGCTTCCGACGAGTATCTGCTGAGGCATCTGGAGCGGGAGCGGGTCCCGCTGTCGGGCACGGTCGTGGTCGTCGGGGACCGGTGGGGCGCGCTGGTGACGGCGCTCGCCGAGCACGGGCCGACGCAGATCACGGAATCCCACCTGACCCAGGAGGCGACCCGGGCCAACCTGGCGCGGCACGGCGTCGAGCCCGGCGCGGTCCGACTGCTCACCACGCAGGATCCGCCGCCCGACCGCGTCGATGTCCTGCTGGTGCGGGTGCCGAAGAGCCTGGCGCTGCTGGAGGACCAGTTGCTGCGGCTGGCACCGGCCGTGCACGCGGGGACCGTGGTCGTGGGCACGGGGATGGTGAAGGAGATCCACACCTCGACGCTCCAGTTGTTCGAGCGGATCCTCGGCCCGACCCGCACCTCGCTCGCCGAGAGGAAGGCCCGGCTGATCTTCTGCGGGCCGGACCCCGCGCTGGAACGGCCCGCCAGCCCATGGCCGTACGTCTACACGCTGCCGGACGGCATCGGCCTGGCCTCGGGAGCCACCGTCGTCAACCACGCGGGGGTCTTCTGCGCCGACCGGCTCGACATCGGCACCCGGTTCTTCCTCGGGCAGCTGCCGGGCGGCCAGGGGCGGCGAGTGGTGGATCTGGGGTGCGGCAACGGCGTGGTCGGTACAGCGGTGGCGCTGGCCGACCCGGAGGCCGAGGTGCTGTTCGTGGACGAGTCGTTCCAGGCCGTGGCCTCGGCGGAGGCGACGTACAAGGCGAACGGGGTGCCGGGGCACGCCGAGTTCCGGGTGGGCGACGGGCTGGCCGGGGTGCCGTCGGGCAGTGTGGACCTGGTCCTCAACAACCCGCCGTTCCACTCCCACCAGGCGACGACGGACGCCACGGCCCGGCGGATGTTCACCGGGGCGCGGCGCGCGCTGCGGCCGGGCGGCGAGCTGTGGGTGATCGGCAACCGGCATCTGGGCTACCACGTCACACTGCGGCGGATCTTCGGCAACAGCCGACTGGTCGCCAGTGACCCGAAGTTCGTGGTGCTGAAGGCCGTCAGGCGGTAGCAGGGCCGAGGGTCCGCAGGGCTCTCGACACCGCCTTCGTCATCGCCTCCCGCGCCACCGTGAGGTAGCCGCGCGGGTCGACGGCCTCGGGGCGCTCGGCGAGGAAGTCCCGGATGGCGCCGGTCAGTGCGATGTTCAGGGCCGTGCCGATGTTGACCTTGGCGATGCCGCCCGCGACGGCGGCGGTGAGTTCGTCGTCCGGGACGCCGGAGGAGCCGTGCAGGACGAGCGGGACGTCCAGGGTTGTCGACAGGCGCTTGAGGAGGGCGTGGTCGAGGGTCGCGGTGCGGGTGGTCATGGCGTGGGCGCTGCCGATGGCGACGGCCAGGGCGTCCACCCCCGAGTCGGCGACGAAGGCCCGGGCCTCGTCGGGATCGGTGCGGGCGCCGGGGGCGTGCGCGTCCAGCGGGGGCCTGCCGTTCTTGCCGCCGATCTGCCCCAGCTCGGCCTCGATCCAGAGTCCTTGGGCGTGGGCCCAGTCGACGGCCGCCCGGGTCGTGGCGAGGTTCTGGGCGTAGGGCAGCCGGGCCGCGTCGTACATCACGGAGCTGAAGCCGGCCTCCGCCGCCTGGTACAGCAAGGTGTCGCTCTGTACATGGTCGAGGTGCAACGCGACCGGTACGGCGGCGCGTTCGGCCTCGGCGACGGCCGCACGGGCCAGCGGGAGCAGTTGCCCGCCGTGGAACCTGACCGCGTTCTCGCTGACCTGGAGGACGACGGGGGCGTGCACGGACTCGGCCCCGGCGATGACGGCCTCGGCGTGTTCCAGCGTGATGACGTTGAACGAGGCGACGGCCGAACGGGCCGCGGCGGCGCGGGTGACGAGCTCGCCGGTGGTGGTGAGGGGCACGGTGCCTCCAGGGTCGGTGGACGAGGATCACCGAGGTCGGTGAGTGAGGATCACCGAGCGGGTGAGATGGCGGGGGCTGTCCGGGTCGAGGCCGCGTGACGCGGCGACCGCGACGGCGAGCCGCTGGGCACGGACGAGTTCGGCGAGCGGGTCCAGGGTTGCGGCGATCCACAGCGCGCCCGTGCCGCGCACCTGTTCGGCGAGGCCGTCCGGTGCGTCTCCGATCATCCAGGTCGCGGTGCCACCGGTGGTGACACTGATGGGGCCGTGCCGGTACTCCATCGCCGGGTAGGCCTCCGCCCAGGACAGCGACGCCTCGCGCATCTTCAGCCCGGCCTCGCTGGCCAGGCCGACGGTCCAGCCGCGGCCCAGGAAAGTGAACTGGGCGCATTCCACCAGGCCTTCGGGCAGGGGCTCCGCCAGGGCGGTGCGCGCGTCGGTGACGGCCGTGTCCGGGTGGAGTCCCAGATGGGCGCGGAGCAGGGTGAGGGCGGTGGTCGCGAACCGGGTCTGCACGACGGAGCGTTCGTCCGCGAAGTCGAGCACCGCGAGCTCGTCGGCCGCCGTCATCACGGGTGTGTCCGGGTCGGCGGTGATCGCGGTGGTGCGGGTGCGGCCCTTCAACCGACCGAGCAGGTCGAGGACTTCGGTCGTGGTGCCGGAGCGGGTGAGGGCGACGACCCGGTCGTACCCCCTGCCGTACGGGAACTCCGAGGCGGCGAACGCGTCGGTCTCGCCCTGGCCGGAGTCCTCGCGCAGGGCCGCGGCGGCCTGCGCCATGAAGTACGAGGTGCCGCAGCCGACGATCGCGACCCGCTCCCCCGCCGCCGGCAACTCCTCGCCGTACCCCGCCGCCTCCGACGCGGCGCGCGTCCAGCACTCGGGCTGGCTGATCAGCTCGTCCTCGACATGCGTCATGCCGCACCCTCCGCTCTGCTTGTTCCTGCAAGATATCGCCACCTTTCGAGCAACATCAAGCATTGCGAGAGATCGGGTGCGCTAGGGTCGCCCGGAGATCGAGACGTGGAGGTGCGGATGTCGCGCGACGCCCGCTGGAAGGCGCTGCTGGACCTGCTCGTGGAGCGCGGCCGGCTGGACGTCGAGGAGGCCGCCGGGGAGCTGGGGGTGTCGGCCGCGACGATCCGCCGCGACTTCGACGGACTGGCCGAGCAGCAGATGCTGGTGCGCACCCGGGGCGGCGCGGTCGTGCACGGCGTGTCGTACGAGCTGCCGCTGCGCTACAAGACGGCCCGGCACGCCTCGGAGAAGCAGCGCATCGCGAAGGCGGTGGCGGATCTGGTCACGCCCGGTGAGGCGGTCGGGCTGACCGGGGGTACGACCACCACCGAGGTGGCGCGGGCCCTGGCCGTGCGCGGGGATCTGGCGTCCGGGTCGCCCGCGCTGACCGTCGTGACGAACGCCTTGAACATCGCGAACGAGCTGGCCGTACGGCCCCAGTTCAAGATCGTGCTGACCGGCGGGGTGGCCCGCGCCCAGTCGTACGAACTGGTGGGACCGCTCGCGGACGGGGTGCTCGGGCAGATCACCGTCGATGTGGCGGTCCTCGGCGTGGTCGCCTTCGACGTCACACACGGGGCGGCGGCGCACGACGAGGCCGAGGCCGCGATCAACCGGCTGCTGTGCGAGCGGGCGGAGCGCGTGGTCGTGGCCGCCGACTCCAGCAAGCTGGGCCAGCGGGCCTTCGCCCGTATCTGCGCGGCCGAGGCCGTGGACACTCTGGTCACGGACACGGCGGCCGACGCGGAGACGCTGCGGCGCTTCGAGGAGACCGGGCTGACGGTCGTCACGGTGTGAGACCCGGCCGCTTCCCGGCCGCGGGCCTAAGCTGAAACTCAGGCGCTCGCCAGGGCAGGGAGGCTGCCATGCGGGGAACAGCGGACGGCCGGCGGTATCTGCCGATCGCCGAGCACGGGCTGATCGGCGACCTGCGCAGCGTGGCCCTGGTGGGGACCGACGGCACGATCGACTGGTACTGCTGCCCGGCCTTCGACGCGCCGAGCGTGTTCGCCTCGATCCTGGACGCGGAGCGCGGCGGCTGCTTCGAGCTGGCGGCGACCGTGCCGGCCCGGACCAAGCAGTTCTACTTCCCGGACACCAACGTCCTGATGACCCGGTTCTTCACCGAGGACGGCGTCGGCGAGGTGCAGGACTTCATGCCGGTGGACGGCGAACCGGCCGAGGCTGAGCGGCACCGGCTGATCCGGCGGGTGGTGTGCGTACGCGGCTCGATCCCGTTCCGTACGCGCGTGGCTCCACGGTTCGACTACGGCAGCCTGTCGCACACCGTTCGGCTGGACGGTGAGACGGCCCTCTTCGAGGCCGACGGGATGGCGCTCGCGCTGACCGCGACCGTGCCACTGGAGGCCGACGGACCGGACGTGTGCGGGGACTTCAAGCTCGGCGAGGGCGAGTCGGCGGTGTTCGCGCTGGACAAGGTCGGCGGCGAGGTGTCGCCCCGCCGGTGTGCGCGCACGGAGGCGGAGGAGCAGCTCGCCGCGACGGTGGCGTACTGGCGGAGGTGGCTGGCGTCGTCGCGGTACCGGGGTCGCTGGCGGGAGATGGTGCACCGCTCGGCACTGACGCTGAAGCTGCTGACATACGCGCCGACCGGGGCGATCGTGGCCGCGCCGACGACGAGCCTGCCCGAGCGGCTCGGCGGCGAACGCAACTGGGACTACCGGTACGTGTGGGTGCGCGACGCGGCGTTCTGCGTCTACGCCCTGCTGCGGCTGGGCTTCACCGGCGAGGCCGAGGCGTTCATGGACTTCGTGACCCGGCACATCAGCCCGGGCGACGGCAAGCACTCCGGCCCGCTGCAGATCATGTACGGCATCGACGGGCGCGCCGACCTGCCCGAGCGCACCCTCGACCACCTGGAGGGACACGAGGGTTCGGCTCCGGTACGGGTCGGCAACGCGGCGGCCGACCAGCTCCAGCTCGACATCTACGGCGCGCTGATCGACTCCATCTACCTCTACGACAAGTGGGCCAAGCCCATCTCCAGCGGCCAGTGGGACGATGTGACCGCGCTGGTGGACTGGGTGTGCGCGCACTGGGACCAGCCCGACGAGGGGGTCTGGGAGACCCGGGGCGGCCGGAAGAACTTCCTGTACTCGCGGCTGATGTGCTGGGTGGCGATCGAGCGGGCCATCCGGATGGCCACCCGGCGTGGCCTGCCCGCCGATCTGGTGCGCTGGCGGGAGTGCCGCGACACGATCTACCGGCGGATCATGAGCCGGGGCTGGTCCGAGGAGCGCCGGGCCTTCGTCCAGCACGAGGACGGCGACGTGCTGGACGCGGCCGTGCTGATGATGCCGCTGACGAAGTTCATCGCCCCGACGGATCCCAAGTGGCTGTCGACGCTGGACGTGCTCACCGAGGAGTTGGTGTCGGACTCGCTCGTCTACCGCTACGACCCGCAGTCCAGCCCCGACGGTGTGCGCGGCGACGAGGGCACGTTCTCCATCTGCTCGTTCTGGTACGTCGAGGCCATGGTGCACGCCGGCCGGATCGACGAGGCACGCCTGGCCTTCGAGAAGATGCTGACGTATGCCAACCATCTCGGCCTGTACGCCGAGGAGATCAGTCACACCGGGGAGCAGCAGGGCAACTTCCCGCAGGCGTTCACGCATCTGGCGCTGATCAGCGCGGCCTTCAACCTGGACCGGGCGCTCGGGTAGGGCCTGTCGTTTGGATCAGGTCGCAGGGGATCAGCGGCACCTTGTCAGCGCCGATGAGCGGGGTCTGGTGCGTGCAGCTGCAAGGCGGAGGAGGGCGTCGATGCGGAGCATCGGCAACCGACGACAACACGGCAGATGCGCGTGCCGGGCCCCGCGTCTGCGGCGTGATCCGAACGACAGGGCCAAGGGCTCAGTGCCCGTGGCCGTCGTCCGTATGCCCCTCGGGGGTACCCGGGCGGTCGGCCGCGGCCCCGCCGGCCCGGACCGTGAAGGCCGCCGTGTGGACCTTGCCCTCGTGCTTGAAGTCGAGGAACAGGCGGTAGGAGCCGGTGCTGGGTGCCGTGGCCGTGAACGAGACGTCGGGGCCGGGCCGGGTGGTGCCGTCGCCGGGTTCGCCGTTCGGGTGGACGTGCAGGTAGGCGAGGTCGCCGGAGCGCAGGGCGACCAGGTGGCCGTACGCGCCGAGGTAGGGCTGGAGGTCGGTGACGGGCTTGCCGGCCCGGGAGACCTTCAGTTTCAGTTCGCTCGCCTTGCCCGGGCGCAGGGCGCCGGCCAGCTCGACCTCGTAGCCGTTGGTCTCGGCCCTGGTGCTCGTCGGCGGGAGTTTCTCCGGCCGGTACGGGCCGGAGGCGGCGAGGTCCGCGCCGAGGGTGAGGTTGCGGGCGTCCTTCTTCGCCGGGGTGAAGTCGGCGAAGACGCGGTAGCCGCCGGCGCGGGGCAGGTCGACGGGGGTGCTCCAGGTGCCGTCGGCGGCGCGGGTGGGGTGCAGGTGGCGATAGGTGACCAGGTCGCGTGAGGCGACGATGAGGTGGAGTTCCTTGTCGTGTTCGCGCTGGTAGGCGGTGACGGCCCGGCCGCTGCCGTCCCGGACGGTGAAGCGCAGGTCGGCTCGCTGTCCTGCGGTGACGCGCGGGGTCGCGAGGTCGAGCGTGTAGCCGCCCTCGGAGATCTGGAGTCCGCCGGCCGGGGGCGTCTCCTGCCCGGCATGGCCGCCCTCCTTCGGCTCCGGTGAGGTCCGGGTGTGCTCGTCGCCCTCGTGTTTCGGCGATCGGTCGGCGACGACGGGGTCGATGCCCTGCCCGACGCCGTAGGCCGTGCCGAACGTCGCGGCCAGGGCCGCGGCGAAGGTGGTGATCTTCAGTCCGGTGTTCATGGCCGGCGTCTCCTTCAAGAAGCGGGCCTCCCGCTCGGATGCGGGGACTCCATGCAGTTCACCATACCCCTGGGGGGTACTGAGTCAAGCTGTTCTCGCACTTGCATCCTATACCCCTCAGGGGTATACAGGGGCTCAGCACCGGATACCCCTACCCCGTATTTCTGCCGAAGCCCACAGAGGAGGCGCCTCATGCTCACCGCCACCGAGGTCGAGCTCGCCATCGGAGGCATGACCTGTGCCTCCTGCGCGGCACGCGTCGAGAAGAAGCTCAACCGCATGGACGGGGTCACCGCCACCGTCAACTACGCCACCGAGAAGGCCAAGGTCAGCTACTCCGGCGAGATCTCGGTCGGAGATCTGATCGCCACCGTCGAGGCGACCGGGTACACCGCCCAGGAGCCGGCGCCGCCCGAGCGGCGGGCCGAGCCCGCGGAGACCGACGGACTCCGCCCGCTGCGCGAGCGGCTGATCACGGCCGTGGTGCTGGCGGTTCCCGTCGTGGCCATGGCCATGATCCCTGCGCTGCAGTTCGAGTACTGGCAGTGGCTGTCGCTCACGCTGGCCGCGCCCGTCGTGACCTATGCCGCCTGGCCCTTCCACAAGGCCGCGCTCACCAACGCCCGGCACGGCGCGGCCACCATGGACACGCTGATCTCGGTGGGCACCTCGGCCGCGTTCCTGTGGTCGCTGTGGGCGCTGTTCTTCGGCACCGCGGGCACGCCGGGCATGACGCACCCCTTCGAGCTGACGATCGAGCGCACCGACGGCGCGGGGAACATCTACCTGGAGGCCGCCGCGGGCGTGACGGCCTTCCTCCTGGCCGGGCGGTACTTCGAGGCCCGTGCGAAGCGCAAGGCGGGGGCGGCGCTGCGGGCGCTGCTGGAGCTGGGCGCGAAGGACGTCACGGTGCTGCGGGACGGGGAACGTGAACAGACCGTTCCGGTCGCGGAGTTGCGGGTCGGCGACCGCTTCCTGGTCAGGCCCGGCGAGAAGATCGCCACGGACGGGACGGTCGTCGAGGGTTCCTCAGCCGTGGACGCCTCGATGCTCACCGGCGAGTCCGTGCCGGTGGAGGCCGGCCCCGGCGACCCCGTCACGGGCGCCACGCTCAACGTCGGCGGGCGGCTCGTCGTGCGCGCCACCCGGATCGGCTCCGACACCCAACTGGCCCGCATGGCCCGGCTGGTGGAGGACGCGCAGAACGGCAAGGCCGCGGCGCAGCGGCTCGCGGACCGGATCTCCGCCGTGTTCGTGCCCGTGGTGATCGCCCTCGCACTGGGCACGCTGGGCTTCTGGCTCGGTAACGGCGTCGGTCTGACGGCCGCCTTCACGGCCGCGGTCGCCGTCCTCGTCATCGCCTGCCCGTGCGCCCTCGGTCTGGCCACGCCGACCGCGCTGATGGTCGGCACCGGGCGGGGCGCCCAGCTCGGCATCCTCATCAAGGGCCCGGAGGTGCTGGAGTCGACGCGCCGGGTCGACACCGTCGTCCTCGACAAGACCGGCACCGTCACCACCGGCCGTATGACCCTGCTGGCCGTGCACACCGCCGACGGCACCGACGAGGCCGAGGCGCTGCGGCTGGCCGGGGCGCTGGAGCACTCCTCCGAGCACCCGATCGCCCGTGCCGTGGCCGACGGGGCGCTGGAGAAGCTGGGCGGCGCGCTGCCCACGCCGGAGGACTTCGCCAATGTGCCGGGGCTCGGCGTCCAGGGTGTCGTGGAGGGCCACGCGGTGCTCGTCGGGCGGGAGAGGCTGCTGGCCGACTGGGCGATGGAGCTGCCGGAGGGTCTGGCCCGTGCCAGGGCGGCGGCCGAGGAGGCCGGTCGTACCGCCATCGTGGTCGCCTGGGACGGCGAGGCGCGTGCGGTGCTGGAGGTCGCCGACGCCGTGAAGGAGACGAGCGCGGAGGCCGTCGAACGGCTGCGTGCCCTGGGCCTGACCCCCGTCCTGCTGACCGGCGACAACGAGGCGGTGGCCCGGTCCGTCGCCCGTGAGGTCGGTATCGCTCCGGAGGATGTCGTCGCCGGGGTGCTCCCGCAGGACAAGGTCGAGGTCGTCAAGCGGCTGCAGGCCGAGGGCCGTTCGGTGGCGATGGTCGGCGACGGCGTCAACGACGCGGCGGCCCTCGCCCAGGCCGATCTCGGACTGGCCATGGGCACCGGCACGGACGCCGCGATCGAGGCCGGGGACCTGACCCTGGTACGGGGCGACCTGCGGGCCGCGGCGGACGCCGTCCGACTCTCCCGCCGCACCCTCGGCACCATCCACTCGAACCTGTTCTGGGCCTTCGCCTACAACGTGGCGGCCCTGCCGCTGGCCGCGGCCGGACTGCTCACGCCGATGCTCGCCGGGGCGGCCATGGCCTTCTCCTCGGTCTTCGTCGTCGGCAACTCGCTGCGGCTGCGCACCTTCCGGGCCGGCGGCTGAGCGAGCGAGGCTCAGCGGTGCTGCCAGACCAGCGTGTAGCGCCAGAACAGACGGCGGTGCAGACGGGCACCGGGCAGGACGGCACGGGCCGCGCGGAGGATCTCGGGGAAGGTCATGTCCGCCGGTCTCGTGGGGGCGGTCATCGAGGCCGGGCGTGCTGCCCGGCGGCCCCGGTTCTTCACCAGTGCCATGACGATGTTGAGCGGGACCGACACGATGCCGAGAAGGTGGTCGGTGAGGGTCTGTTCCCGGGCGACACCGACGACGACCAGCGTGCCGCCGGGGGCCAGACGGTCGCGGAAGGCCTGGAGAGTCTCCGTGAACGGCAGGTGGTGGAGCACGGCGACGCACGTGATGACGTCGTACGACTCGTCGGGAAGCCCGGTCGGCGCGGCGGCCACCGCGTAGGTCGCCGGGACAGTCGCCGGGGTCAGCTCCCGCGCCCGGGCCGTGACCGCGGGGTCGACGTCGATCCCCCGTACCCGGTCGGCCCGGGTGGCCAGCAGCCGGGCGAGGTCACCACTGCCGCATCCCACGTCCAGGGCGCTTCCCGCACGCGCGGGGAGTTGCCGCAGGATCCAGCGGTGGAAGTGGGCGTTGTGGTCCCAGGGGCGGGCGGCGTGGAAGCGGTCGAGCGCGCGCAGGACCCGATGGAGCGGTGACGTCATGCCGCAAGTCCACCAGGTCGCCCCGGCGGCGATGCCGGGGCCGGCTCACGGATGGCCGTCCGCCGCGTGGGCACTCGGCGGGTACCGGCCCGCGGGGGCGCCGAGCGTGCGCCCGGCGTGAGCCGGTACCTTGCTGGGGAAAGGCCACTGCGGGGAGAAGCAACATGACCGATCCGACGATCACAGACGCGGACGCCCCCCGTCCGCTGCCGAGCGAAGGGAAGCCCGCGAGCGGACCCGGCCGGCTCCTGACCGCCGTACTCGGCGATCTCAGGGCCGTGGACGGCGCCCTCTACGCGGCGGTGGCCGCCACCCCCACGCCCACCCTCGACCGGACGCTGCGCCATCTGTCGCACGCGGCCGACCACTCCAAGATCTCGTTCGGCATCGCCGCCGCCCTGGCGCTGGCCGGGAGGCGCCCGCGCCGGGCCGCGGTCGTCGGCGTCGGGGCGATCGCCGTGGCGTCGGCCTCCGCCAACCTGCTCGGCAAGCGCCTGGTGCGCCGGGCCCGGCCGGACCGGGAGGCGGCCCGGGTGACGGTGGACCGGCATGTCCGGATGCCCACGTCGGCCTCGTTCCCGTCCGGGCACACCGCGTCGGCGGTCGCGTTCGCCACCGCCGTCGGTGTGGTCCTACCGCCCGCCGCGGTGCCGCTCGGAGCGCTGGCGAGCGCCGTCGGCTACTCGCGCATCCACACGGGCGTGCACTATCCGGGTGACGTGGCCGCGGGCGCGGTCCTCGGCATCGCGAGCGCCGCCACCGCGCTCGCCGCCGCGACGGCCGTTCCCCTGCCCGCATGGCTCGTCTCCAGCAGCGGAAAGCGGGCACTTTAGCACCGCGCCGTCAGGCCGGCGGAATGTCCGGCGGATTGCGCGGAACCACTGGCGTGCGCGGCACACGGCTGTACGCTGCAAAAACGCTTGGGGATCACACGGGGGGCAAGATGAAGGATTCCTACCAGCTGTACCGTCGTGCCGTCGACGACGTGTGGAAGGGCTGGTGGGTGGCCTGGCCCCTCTCCCGGCGCGTCGAGGTGGGCGACGTGCTGGAGAACGCGGACGGCAGCGTGCGCGCCGCGGGCACTCTGGAGAACCGCGGCATCCCCGTGACCATGCGTCACGGCACGCCCCACAACGACTACGCGTACGACACGCAGGGCTCCGCATCCGTCGTCTTCAAGACCGCCGGCGTCGCCGCGGACGGCTTCACCGCCCTCGCGGCCGCCGACTTCGGCGCCAAGGTCAGCTTCGAGAAGGGCAACGCGGCGCTCATCGTCTACCGGGGCCTGACCGAGACCGGTGTCGACGACGTAAGGGACCTCGCCGCGGCCCTGGTGCGCCGCGTCTGGCGCGACTGGGACGAGAACCTGCTCGCCGTGACGGACGTGGTCAGCGCCGCCTCCGGCACCGTGCTCACCGCCGCGGAGAGCGGAGCCGTCGCCGAACTGCGTCTCCAGGCGGGCGCGGGCCAGGCCCAGACGGTCCTCACCGACCTCGCCGGCCGAGCCGCTGTCGCCGGACGCCACCGGCTCGGCCTCGAGTGGACCGGCGCGGAAAGCACTCCGTTCTTCCGGGTGGTCCGCCTGCGCAAGGGCTGGTTCGGCCGGGTGAGGAAGGACTACGGTCCCCGGCAGCCCGGTCGGGGTGGCGCGCCCGTGCCAGTTCCCCCCGTGCTGGTGGAGGAGGCGTGGGAAGAGCCGGAGGCAGTGCTGGAAACGGTGGCATCGGACGAGCAACCGCTGCCCGGCGACTCCTCGTCCTAGCGGCTCCCGGAGGCACGGCGCGATGGCAGACGACACGGCGAAGGGGCCGGTCGAGGCGGAACTCAGGGTCGTCGGCGGTGACGGGTACACCGTGTGGCTCTCGACGGACGGCGGCCTGGTCGCCTCCGCCCCGCTGGGCGGCTTGTCCCCGCCCGAGGAACTCACCAAGCTCTTCGACCGCGGTGTCGCCGACACCGACCGCGCACAGGCGGGCGAGCAGCTGTACACGGCGTTACTCGGCGGGGACCTCGCGCCGCACTGGGCCGCTCTGCGGACGGCCGCGGCGCCTTCCCACCGCGTGCTGCGCATCCGCCTGGAGATCAGTCCGCCCGAGCTGCGGCCCCTGCCATGGGAGTTGCTGCGGGACCGGAACCAGTGGCTGTGGCGGCGCCCCGAATTGCGCTGGAGACGCGGGGTCGCGGACCGCTCTGAGGCGCCGGACGTGGTTCGCGAACTGGGACCGCTGCGTGTGCTCGTCGTCGTGTGCAATCCACCCCATGACGACCGGGTCCTCGCAGAGCAGGAACTGGCGGTCATCTCCGGGGCTCTGGAGCGCTCTCCGGGCCTCACCCATCTCGAAGTACTCGACGCGCCGCGGGACGCCGCGGAACTGTCGCGCCGGATCGACCGGTTGCGTCCACACGTCGTGCACTTCATCGGGCACGGCATGCCCCGGCCCGGGTCGGGCAGCCCCGTGCTCGCGTTCGTCCCGGCCGAGGGCGGGGCGGACGACTGGGAGCTGGCGGCGGAGTCGATCGCCGACCTGACCACGTGGAAGCCCATGCTGGTCGTCATCAACGCCTGTCACGCCGGCAAGGCCGACCCCGCCGACTGGATCGGCGGGATGGCGCAGGCCTTCCTGGACGCGCAGACCAGAGCCGTGGTGTCGATGCAGGACGATGTGGCCTCCGACGCGGCGGTCGACTTCTCCGCGAAGTTCTACGAGGAACTGGGCGCGTCCCGGCCGCTGGACGACGCGGTCGCCGCAGCCCGCTCCGAACTCGCCAGGCGGGTCCCGGCCACCGGCGCCTGGGCGCTGCCGGTGCTGCTCACCAGCAGCGCGCCGGACCAGGTCCTGCCGGTCGACCGCCTGCCGCCACCCGGCACCTCGCTCACAGACGCCGAGAAGTGCCGCTGGTACATGGACCTCGGCCGGTTCGTGGGACGCAGCGACGAACGACGGCGCGCCTGGTGGGCGCTGGACGACCCGACCCGCACGCCGAACGGCACAGACCGGCCCGTGCTGGTGATCGGTGGCCACTCCCAGACCAACAGCGCCCGTACGGGCAAGTCCTGGCTGACCAACTGGTGCCTGATCACCTGGTTCCTGCGCGGACACCGCGTCGTCTCGGTCAACCTCGCCGCCCGGCTGAGACCCGGGCCCGGCATCCCCGACTCCCTACCGCGGACCCAGCACAAGGACTGGCTGTCCGCGCTCCGCCTCATCCGCCAGGAGGCGACGTCCCCCACCCAGCTGTGCCGGCTTCCGGACGCCGCCTTCGGCCACTTCAACGCCGTACTCAACCATCTCGTGGGAGCCGCCACGCTGCCGCCCGACGAACTGGAGCCCGCCGAGGACGACTGGCAGCAGTTCGACGACGAGATCGGGGACCCCTACGACAAGCGCAAGACGGGCATCATGGACGCCTTCCTCGACGCCCTGCGGACCGCGGCCGCCGGACAACCCCTGGTCCTCGCGCTCGACCAGGCCGAGAACCTCATGCCGGGTGCCTTCACCGACGTCCTGTACCAGGGGCTCATACGGCCGGTCGCCTACGACCATGGGGCGCCGCTGCGGCTCATCGTCGTCGCCCCCGACGCCTGGCTGAGCGGGAAGCTGCCCGAGACGGACGCGCACATGCTGGGCAGGGTGAGCGTCGACGACTTCGACAGCGCCCAGTTCATGCGGCTCGCCCGCGCCTACGCGTTCCGTCTCGGCGTGCCGCCCGACGAACAGATCGAGGCCGTGCTGGAGAGCATCCAGAAGACGCTGACGCCGCACTTCGGCGTCGAGACCTTCGAGCGCCTCACCGACATCCTGCCGGTCTGGTGCGCGGCCCGGGCAAGGACGGTGCTGCGATGACGGACCCTCTGGGAGACCTCGCGCGACGGCTCGCAGCGGGCGAGAGCCTCGAGGCCATCGCCCGTTCCCTCCTGCCGCCCGACTGGACGCCGACGCTGCGGGCCTGTGCCGTGGCCCGTACCTTCGACGCCCAGCTGTACGAGGAGGTCCTGCGCCCTCCCGCCACCGGCCCCGGCCTCGACGAACTGATCGAGGCACGTGCCGTACGGCCGGTCAGCGGCGCCCCCGGCTCGTACGCGCTGTCGGAGGCCGACCGCGCCTCCTACTTCCTCGACTGGATCCCCGTCGCCGGTGATGACGCCGCCCCACCCGCCGACCTGCTCGACCTCGAACGCGCGATCGCCGGCCGACGGCGTGCCCTCGGCGACCACGCCGAGGCGGTACGGCACCTCCTGCTGCCCGCGCCCGCCGACGCCCTGGCCCTCTACCACGAGCGGTTCTCGGAAGCCGACGAGCGACGGGACTTCGCCGCCTGCCAGGACCTCGTCGAGGCGCTCGGCGATCCCGACCGGCTCCCCTTCGTCGGTCCCGAGATCCCCGAACTCGGCCTGGACCACGCCGGGTACGTAAGGGCCCGCGACCACTGGGCCGCCGACTACTCACGCTCCGCGCAGTTCCTCCAGCCCGCCGGACTGGCCGAGCAGGCCGGACAACTCCTCGCCGGGAAGCGGCGGGTCTGGCAGATGCACGCCCCCGGAGGCGCGGGCAAGACCATGCAGCTGCGCTGGCTGGTGGCCCGCTACTGCGTGCCCGCGCCCCGGGACGTACCGTGCGCCCGGGTCGACTTCGACCTGGTCAACCCACACACCGTGGGGCGCCACCCGTGGCTGCTGGTGCTGGAGATGGCGGAACAGTTCGGGCGGCGGCTGCCCGGGCGGCCCTTCGAGTCGCTCGCCGACCAGGGCGTCTACCGGATTCTGCTGGACCGCCGGCCCTCCGCGCCGGCGCGCGAGGTCGCGGGCGCCGTCGACGCCCTCGACACCGAGGCGGTCGAGGGGGAACTCGTCGCGGCCTTCGCCGAACGACTCGACCTGGCCCTGGGCGGCCGGCCGGCGGTGCTGGTCCTCGACACGCTCGAGGAACTCCTGCTGCACGGCCACACCGAGGCGGAACGGCTGCTGCGGATGCTCGCAGGCCTCCTCGAGCGCTGCCCCGGCCTCAGGCTCGTCCTCGCCGGCCGCTACGACCTGCGCGACCGCGTCCCCAACGGGCTCAGGGCCTTCCCCGCGAGCCACGTGAAGCACATCAGGGTCCGGCCCTTCAGCAGCGCTCAGGCCCGGTCCTACCTGACCGAGGTACGGGCCGTCACGGACGCCCGGCTGGTCCGCGTCGCCACGCGCAAGGCGAACGGGCTGCCCTTCGCACTGGCTCTGCTCGCCGACGTCATCCAGCAGGACCCGAGCATCACCGCCGGGGAACTGGAGGCCTGCGACGCACCACTCGTGCGCTATCTCATCGAACGCGTGGTGCTGCGCATCGACGACCCCGCTGTGCGCTGGCTCGTACGGTACGGAGTGATCCCCCGCCGACTGCGCAAGGAGGACGTCCTCACCGTCATGCGGGAGAAGCTGGCCGGCGCCGTCACCGGCCGGTCCGGCACCGACGACCCGCGAGAAGACCACCACCATCTCCGGGGCAGCGACGATGTCTTCCCGCTCACCACGGCCGAACCCACGGACGACGACCTGGAGCGGGCATGGCAACGGCTGCTCGACTACGCCGCCAAGTCCTCCTGGGTCTCACGGCACGCGGGGGACGACAGCACCGTCGTCTTCCACACGAACGTCCTGGCGCCGATGCGGCTGCTGGTCTCGGACCATCCTGTCTTCGCTGAACTGCACCATGCGTTCGTCGCCCACTTCGACGCGCTGGCCGGGGCGTATCCCGAGCAGTGGGCCGCGTACACCAAGGAAGCGTTGTACCACCGGTTCCAGGCCGCGGACCCCCAGGCGGAGTCGGCCTGGAGCACGGCCGTCGTCACCGCGGGCGAGCGGGAGAGGCCGGATCTGGTCCGGGAACTGTGCGAGGAGGTACTGGGCGACGAGTACCTGGACGAGGGACGGCCCAGACTTCGTCTGGACGGGGAGCCGATCATCAGTGTGCAGTCGGTGGTCAGGGCCCACCTGGCGGTGGCCGGAGCGGTCATGCACGACTATCTGGACGTTCCCAAGGTGAACCCGTCGGACCCGGCCTGGAACGAGGTCGAACGCCGGCTCGCCCTCATCGAACGGCTGGCGCCGGAGTCGGCCGAGTCCATCGGCGCCCACGGTCTCGCCGCCGAGCTGCGGGCCCTCGTCCTGTTCGGCCGGGGGCGCCTCGCCGAGGCCGAGGAACTGGTTCGTGCGACGCTGGCGCCCGGCCTCGACGACGAGGTCCGGCAGGATCTGCAGTTGCTGCTCTCCCGTATCCAGAGTCAGTCGAGCGACCCGGGGGCCGAGGAGACCTACCGCGAGGCGATGCATACGGCGCGTGCCCGGGGCGGTGTGGCGAGCGAGGCCCGGATCTCCCTGGAGCTGGCGCACAACCTGGGGGAAATGGGCCGCATCGACGAGGCGATCGCCCTGCACCGCCAGGTGACGGCACTCCAGGACCCGCAGGGGCAGAGCGAACCGGCGCTCGCCGAGATCCGCCACCGCGCCGTGCTGCACCTGGCATACGCGCAGCTGACGGCCATCGAGCCGAGTACCGCGCTCAAGACGCTGAGCACCTTCCCCGCGAACGACGCCCCGGCCGCCGACCGGATCGACGCATGTCACGCCGAGGAATTGGCCCACACGGTGCTGGGCCGGTCCCGCCCCGCCCTGGAGGCGCTGGGCCGCGCGGACCGCATCGCGGAGAACGACATCGCCGACGCCACCCGGTACCGGCATCTGGCCGAGATCGCCGTGCGGCGCGGCGTCATCGAGGGCCGGCTGCTGTACGTGGACGAGGCGGAGCGCTCCTTCGCGCGGGCCGCCGCCCTCTTCAGCGAGTGGGGTTATCCGGACGGTCACCCCTCGTGCCTGCTGGAGTACGCCCGCTTCCTCGCGCGGGACATGGGCGACCTGCGCCGGGCCGCGGACGCCCTGGACCGGGTGCGGATGGTGGACCAGGCAGGGGAGTTCGCGGTCGGGGCGGCGCTGCTGTGGCACGAACTCGTCGGCCGGGGCCACGACGTGCCCGACCGCTCGGTGCTCGACATCCCGCAGCGCACGGTCGCGGACCTGCTGGCCGGCGGCGTCGCCGCGGTGGTGGCCGACCCCGGCCGCGCGCCGGCGCTGGCGGATGCGCTCGGCTCCGTGCAACCCCCGGCGGCCCGGCTCCGGGTGTTCGCCGGGTTGTCGCGGATCACCACTCCCGACGGCGCGCCACCGCCGGGCCTCGATCTGCTCCGCCCCCTGTTCGAACCGCTCGCCGACGGCGATCCCACCAGCGTCGACCATCACCTGCGGCTGACCCGGCTGGCGGAGTTCGAGCGCGTCTCTGGCCGCGGCGATGCCGCCGAACGACTCGTGGCTCAGGCGTACCCGGTGCTGTGCGCGGCAGCGGACCCCGGCGATCCCTTTCCCAAGTGGCTCTGGGTCCAGGCCCAGATGCGGCTGCGGGGGCTGCCGGAGCGCGGGCTCTGCGAGTCACTGCGGCGCACCGCCCCCGCGGCGCCTCCCCTGCTCGGGGCCATCGCCCACTGGCTGGTGGCACGCGCCGAGGGAGACACGGAGGTCAAACGCGAGTTGCTGCGCGCCGCCGCGGAGTCCGTGGGGCAGGTGCACCGGCCTTCGGTGTGGGCGCACGAGGTGTTGCGGTCGGTCGCCGACGTGAACGAGGACGAATCGACGCGCCGGGCCGCCGTCCGTATGGCGGCCGCCCTCGGTCACCCGCCCGACGAGTCGGCGCCGCAGGCCGCGCCGGCCCCGTCCCTCGTCGCCCTGGCGGAGAACGAGGACGTGTACCGCGTCGTTCCCCCCGTCCCGTCGGGGGCCGCCCTCCAGGAGATCGCCCAGTCCCTGTCGTCCGACTGGGCCGGCGCCGCACGGGCCGTCGAGGATTCGCTGCGGTGCGAGGCCCGGGGACGACGGCCGCTCCACGCGGTGCAGATCCAGGGCGACTCGATCACGGAGCACGTGTTCCCGTGGGAGCTGGCCTTCCTGAAGGAGCGCACGGCCGTGTACCGCACCATGCCCGTGGCCGCGGAGGCCGCCGATGTCCGGGCGATCCAGGCGACTCTCAAGGCGGAAGGCCACACGAACCTGGTCACCGACGGGGTGTGGGGGAGGCTCACGCAGCTGGCGGTGGCGACTGCGGTGGGTGCCGTGGCGGGGCCCGCCGCGGCGATCGGGGTGCTGTCCGGTCACGCGGTGGCGACCTTGCTGCATCGTGTCAAGACGACTCAGCAGCGGGCGAGGTCCGGTACCGGGCCGCAGGTGGTCGTGCTCAGGCCCGACAGCCCCTTCGACAACCATTCGTATGCCGCTTCGGGCTCCGCCGTGTCCGCGTCCGCGTCCCTCACGCTCAGGTCCTACCAGGCGCTCGGTCACGCCACCTGCGAGGGCCATGCGCTGGGCCGGCTGCCGAAACTGCAGGACCCCCCCGCGGTGGTGCACGTGCGTGCTCCTCTGCGGCTGCGGGGCGGAAGGATCCCTTGCTTCGACCTGTCGTCCACGGACCTCGAGCACGGCAACCGGCTGAGCCGCACGGCCATGGGCACCGACCTGGACCCGGACGGCCTGATCGACTGGCTGTCGGAGTTTCAGGCGGGAACCCAGCCCCTGGTCGTCCTCGATCCGCCGCGGCCGGGGTCGGTGGCCGACATCCCCTGGCAGCTGGTGCTGCGCAACCTGTTCGCCGCCCACCTGTTCGCCTCGGGCTGCGCCCCGGCCGTTCTCGGCGTCGGACTGCTGCGGGGCGGGGGCTACCAGGCCGTCAGGCAGTTGAACCACCTGGCGCGGGCGGTCGGCGACGGCACTGCCCTGCTTCGCCTGTACGAGAGGTTGCACAACCGTGTCGGCCCGCCACCGTTCGCCGGCTGGGGCCAGGACGTCCTGGAGTGCCGTTCGGTGTGCCTGTTCGCGAGCCCCGCGGCCCTCCGCGTCTCGGAGATCGACCCCCGGCTGATGCCCCGATGAACGGCTACGAGCAGCCAGTCGCCGCCGATCCGCTCCACCGCGCCCGACGCGAGGCCGAAGTACGCGCTCTGCTGACCGGCCTGGAGGCCGAACTGGCGGACTGGAAGCAGGCCGCGCGGGAGCGCGGTCCCCTGGAGAAACACCAGTCCCAGATCGAGAGCGCGGTACGCGTCGTCACCGGAGCGCTGGACCGGCTGAAAGCCCTGCCCGCCCCCGAGCGGCACGCCAAGGCGCCCGAACTCGTCCTCGACCTGCACCACCTGTGGGACTTCTTCCGCACCAAACTGGCGGTGCGCCACATCCCGCGCTGCCGGCGGATCCTCGACGTGGCCGACGAGCTGGCCTGGGCGGTCTACGACCCGGTGCGCCAGGCGGCCGCCGACCGCCTCGCTCTCAGGGAGCCGCCGCTCACCTTCCCCAGCCGGCACCCGGTGCCCTTCGCCACGGCCCGGGGCAGTGACTTCGAGGAGCTGCTGCCCTCGGGCAGGCAGCGCACTCTGGCAGGCCGCAGGGCGACCCGGCATCTGCCCTTCCCGGTCATCGGCATCCCCTGGTCGGCGGGCCACCACCTTCCCTCACTGCTCGCCGTCGCCCACGAGACGGGCCACCACATCGAGGACGACTTCGGCCTCGCCGAGCCGCTGCGGACACGGCTGCGGGAACGTGCGGGACTGCCGGCGGACCGGGTCGCGGTGTGGGAGCAGTGGCTCGGGGAGGTGTTCGCGGACGTGTGCGGGGCGCTGGCCTGCGGAGCGGCGTACCTCTGGACGCTGGCCGACGCGCTCGCCGCCGATCCCGACGCCGACGGCGGCCTGCGGGACTATCCGCCGCCCCGGCTGCGTCTGCTCGTCTGCCGGAGCGCGCTGGCCGGGCCGGGCACGAGCACCCTTCCACTGCTGCCGGGGACGGCGGGACCCGACGACGTGGAGGCCCCTGCCGTGGTGCGGGCGCTGGTCGGCGACGCCTTCGAGGAACTGGGCGGCGCGACCCTTGCCTCACTGGTGGGGCTGCGCCGTCCGGCGGAACTGGAGGAGGCCCGCCTCCGGCTGTGCGCCGGACTGCGGTCGGGGCGCAGCGACGTACCCGGAGTGCTGGCCGCGGCCACCCTCGCGTTCGTCGGCGACCCGGACGAGTACGACCGGAAGTCCCTCGGGGAGCGCGCCCTGCGCGAGGTCCTGTCTCTAGTCCCGCAGGAACGGCGCGCCGCGTCGGCCGCCGAGCAGGTGCTCGCGGCCCGCGACCACGCGACCGGCAGCGACCTGTTCGATCTCCTCACCACCAGCCGCTGAGCAGATCCTTGCACTGTGAGCGCCCATCCGGGCCGCATGGTGCAAGGACCCCTGAGGGCGTCAGGCGTCCTCCGGCACGACGCTGCGCGCCTCCCCTGCGGCCGCGCGGCGTACGTCGACCGCCGTCAGCGCCAGCGCCAGCGGCCCCGGCACCAGCAGCGCCAGCGGCATCAGCATCCCCGCGCACAGGGCCGCCGTCGCCACCGCGAGCAGCACCAGGGCGCTGCCGGCCACGTCCTGTACGCCGTCCCGGGCGCCCTTGCGCAGGGCGGCGCGCCAGTCGGTGAGCGACTCGGGGCGTGCGCAGGCCCGCAGGCCGATCACCAGCGCGCCGGCGCCGATGACGGCGGCGGCCACCGCGAACAGCGGCGCCCCGGGCAGCCCCGCCCCGGCCAGCGCCAGATCGGCCGCGAGCAGCAGCAGACCCGCCAGCGCCACGCCGCCCGCCATCAGGTCACCGGCCCGGAGCCGGTGTCGTAGCAGGGCGAAGTACCGCCCCGCTGTGACGGGCCGGTCCTGGCCCGCGCCGCGCAGGACGGCGCACGCCGTCGACAGCGCGGCCGGTGCGGTCACCAGCGGCAGACAGGCCGCCGCCGTGGCGAGGCCGACGCTCAGCACATCGGCGAACAGGGCCATGCGCGGCCCGAACACCTCGCCGGCCTCACGCGCGCGCATCCCGCTCACCCCTTGACTCCGGAGCTGGCCATGCCCTCCACCAGGAATCGCTGGAAGGCGAGGAAGAACAGCACGATCGGCAGCAGCGCGATCACCGACAGCGCGAACATCGGGCCGAACGCGGAGGTGCTGGAGGCGTCCACGAAGGAGCGCAGCGCGAGGGTCAGGGTGAACTTGTCCGGGTCGAAGAGGTAGATGAGCTGGGTGAAGAAGTCGTTCCAGGTCCAGATGAAGGTGAAGATGGCGGTGGTGATCAGGGCCGGCCGGGTGAGCGGCAGCACGACCTGGAAGAAGCTGCGGAAGGGGCCGCAGCCGTCGATCCGGGCCGCCTCCTCCAGTTCGCGCGGCAGCCCGCGCATGAACTGCACGATGAGGAAGACGAAGAACGCCTCGGTGGCGAGGAACTTCGGCAGGATCAGCGGCCAGTAGGTGTTCACCAGGCCGAGCTGGTTGAAGATGATGTACTGCGGGATCAGCACCGCGTGGTGCGGCAGCATGATCGTGGCGATCATGAAGGCGAACAGCGGCCCGCGGAAGCGGAACCTGAGGCGCGCGAAGGCGTAGGCGGCGAGCGAGCAGCTGATGACGTTGCCGAGGACCGCGCCGCCCGCGATCAGCAGCGAGTTCGAGAGCAGCCGCCAGATGGAGACGTCGTTGACGCCGTCCAGGGCGGTGGAGTAGTTCGACCACTCCAGATGGCCGGGCAGCAGGTTCAGGCTCGCGATGACCTCGTCGGCGGGCTTGAGCGAGGTGGCCAGCAGCCAGGCCAGCGGGTACAGCATGACCAGCAGCGCGGCCAGGCAGCCGAGGTGCACGGCGACACGGCCCCAGCGAACGGGCCTGTGTGTAACGGTCGTTGAGGTCACCGGTCCCCCTCGGAGGCGTAGAAGACCCAGGAGCGCGAGGTGCGGAACAGGACCGCCGTGACGACGCCGATCACGACGAGCAGCACCCAGGCCATGGCGGAGGCGTAGCCCATGTGGGAGGCGACGAAGCCCCGGTCGTAGAGGTACATGGTGTAGACGAGGGTCGAGTCGGCCGGTCCGCCCTTGCCGCCGCTGACGGCGAATGCGGGCGTGAAGACCTGGAAGGCCTGGATGGTCTGCAGGACCAGGTTGAAGAACAGCACCGGGGACAGCATCGGCACGGTGACCGAGAGGAACTGCCGCCATTTCCCCGCCCCGTCCACGGCCGCCGCCTCGTACAGTTCGGCGGGTATCTGCTGGAGTCCGGCGAGGAAGATGACCATCGGCGCGCCGAACTGCCACACCGTCAGCAGCGCGACGGCCAGCAGCGAGAAGCCGGGCTTGTTGACCCAGCCGCCGGTGCCGAGCAGGTTGTCGACCGTGCCGCCGTCGTTGAAGACCGCCCGCCAGACGAGGGCGATGGACATCGACGCGCCGAGCAGCGAGGGCGCGTAGAAGGCGGAGCGGTAGAAGGCCTTGCCTCGCTTCATGCCCTTCAGGGCGAGCGCGACGACGAGGGCGAGGGCCAGTTGCAGGGGCACGGCGATGACGACGTATGTCAGGGTCGTCACGACCGAACGCCAGTAGCGGGGGTCCTCGGTGAACATCTGCGTGTAGTTGCGCAGGCCGACCCACTTCGGCGGGTTGAACAGGTCGTAGTCGGTGAACGACAGGTACAGCGAGACGGCCATCGGCAGCAGCGTCAGGACGGTCGCGCCGAGCACCCACGGGGACAGGAACACCCAGGCGGGGCCCTGGCTTTCGCGCCTGGGGCGGCGCTTCGGGGTGGTGGCGGGGGCGCGCTTCGCCTCCGGGGGGATCGCGGTGGTGGTCATGACCTCAGCTCCGCCTTCGCCTCGGTGACGTAGTTCTCGGCCGCCTCGCGGGGCGACATGCGCGCGTAGGAGACCTGGTCGTAGTCGCGCTGGAAGGTGGTCTGCAGGGCGTTGTCGCCCGAGGGCGGGGCCTGGGGCGGGTCCTTGAGCTTTCCGTCGAGGGAGGCCTGGAAGTCGGCGATGGTCTTGTCGAAGTCCTTCAGGCGCGGGGCGATCTCCTTCTGGATCGACTCGTTGACCGGGATGCCGCGGCTCGCGCCGAGGATTTTCGCGGCCTCCCTGTCGTTGATCATGAAGTCGACGAGCTGGGCCGCCTCCTTGGGGTGGCCGGTGTTGGCCGAGACGCCCAGGAACATGGACGGCTTGAAGTACTGGCCGGGGGTGCCGTCCTCGCCGGACGGCATGGGGGCGAGCGCGACGCCGGTCGGGACGAGGGCGAGGAAGCCGCTGGCCGGGGCGTCCCAGTTGGCGTCGGTGACGGACTTGCCGCGTCCCAGCGGGGTGTTCTCCACGGAGCCGTCGAGCTGGGTGGTCTGCTCGGCGGGCGAGACGGCGCCCTCGCGGCGCAGCCTGTCGGTGAAGGTCCACCAGCGGGTGAGGTCGCCGGCGGTGAAGCCGAGCCCGCCGTCCTCGGTGTAGAGGGCCTTGCCCTGGCCGCGCAGCCAGACCTCGAAGGCGTCCTCGCTCTGCCCGGGGTCGGTCGCCCCGGGTTTGCCGGTCTTCTTCGCGAGGGCGCGCATGGTGTCGGCCCACTGGTTCCAGGTCCAGCTCTCGCCGGGCAGGGGCACGCCCGACTTCTTCCAGGTCCGGACGTCGTAGGCGACGGTCTCGGTGCCGCGGCCCTGCGGGATCGCGTACTGGACGTCGTCCACGCGGCCGGTGGCGAGGAGGCCCCGGTCGATCTCGGAGGTACGCAGTACGGACTTCTGCTTCGCGAGGTCGAGCAGCACACCGCCGGAGGCGTACTGGTCGATCTGGCGGTAGTCCAGCTGCATCACGTCCGGCGCGTCACCGCCGGCGGCCTGGGTGGCGAGCTTCTGCTTGTAGGCGTCGTAGCCGGAGAACGACGTCGTGACGTCGATGTCGGGGTGCTGTTTCTCGAACAGCGCGACGGCCTGCTCGGTGCGTGCCGCGCGGTCGGGGTTGCCCCACCACGCGTAGCGCAGCACGACCTTGCCGCCACCGGCGGATTCCCCGGATCCTCCGCAACCTGCCAGCACGGCGCACAGTGCCAGTGCGGCGGCCGACGCGCAGAACCCCTTTGTCCTGTGTCCGGGCATGCCGAGGTCACCTCTCCTTTCCTCGGACTTCCTGTTGGCCCCCCTCGGCCTGTCGCCCCCCTTGCCGGGTTACTCGCCCTGGTACGGCAGCGTGGTGCCCGGCAGGTTGTACTCGTCCCGGCGGCCGCACATGCCGAAGCCGCCGAGCCGGGTGGGCGCCGCCTCGTGGGCGGTGGCCTCGCCGAGATGGACGGGCTCCCCCGCCTCCAGCGCGTCGAGCTGGGCGCCGGTGCGTTCGGCCGTGGCCAGCGCACCCGCCCGCCACAGCTCACGCCAGGTCGGCACCTTGTCGCGCACGATCCTCGCGGCGGCCCGCTGGAACTCCAGGTACGGGCCGCTGTCGCCGGCTTCGAGGGCCTCGCGCAGGACGAGGTAGCCCTCGACGGCGAGGTCCCTGCGCCGCCGGGCGGCCGCCGCCGTCTCCGGTCCCGTGCCGGGCGGCAGCTTCGCGGCGGCGGCGTACCTCTCCGGGTCGGCGAGCACCTCGGGCGGGAACGTGAACACGGCGTCCCCTGCCTCGGGCAGGCCGCTGTTCTGCATCAGCACGGTGATGCGCAGGTCGCCGCCCTGCACCATGCGGTGCACGGTGCCCGGTGTGAACCAGGCGATGGAGCCGGCCGCGAGGGGGATGTCCCGGTAGCCGTCGGGGCTCAGCGTCTGGACCGCGCCCCGGCCGCCGGTGACGACGTACGCCTCCGTGCACACCAGATGCAGATGCGGGCTGCCGCCGCAGACGCCGTCGGCGGCCTCCCAGTCGTAGGCGCTCAGATGGGACAGGCCGATCGCGCCGGGCAGCGGGTGCGGCAGGGCGGGCTTCGGGTCGCTCACCACGGCAGGCTCTCCATGTGGGTGCCGACCCGGTCGCGGTCCCAGGCGCCGTCGGCGACGACCAGCCGGTAGCGGTAGGCGAAGGACTCGCCCGGCGGGAGTGCGAACTCCTCGAAGAACGCCCAGGAGAAGGCGACCGTCGGGAAGGGCTCGGCACGGACGAACCAGTGCGACTCGTGGATCGCGGACGTCTCGTCGAGGTTCTCGGGCGCGTGTGCGAAGACGAGCGTGGAGTGGCCGTCGACGTCGTCGTGCTCGGTGGTGAAGGCGAGCCAGGGGCTCTGGGTGCCCATGAGCTTGCCCGCGTCGGCGTCGGTGTCGGGGGCGAAGACCGTGCCGCCGGTGAAGTCGCGCGGGCCGCGCCACTGGAGTCCGGTGTAGCCGGCCATCTCACGGCCCGCGGTGGTCGGGGAGCCGAAGGCCAGGGGCTCGGAGCGGAGGTTGGTGAGGCGGATCGACCAGTCGAGGGCCCAGGATCCGGCCTCCTCGTCCACCGAGTGGACGGTCAGTCCCCGCACCTCGCGGGCCCACTCCTCGCCGCCGTTCTCGACCCAGGTGAGGTTCTCGGTGAAGGCGAGGCGGTCGTCCTCGACCGTGAAGTCCTGGAAGCCGTCGTGCCGCATCGAGCCGACACGCTCGGGCAGGGGCAGATAGCCCTGGCCGTGGACGTAGCAGTTGCCGCCCCAGAAGTTCTGGCCGGACAGATGGCTCGAGGTCATCTGCAGGCCCTTGTGCCAGCGGTGGTCGTTCGGGCGGTAGCCGGTGACCGTGCGGCCGGAGAGGGTGCGCACGGGGTGGGCGTACGGCTTGCGGGACTCGAAGGGATCCGGGTCGGGGCGGTAGACGTAGCGGAGGATCTCCGTGCCGCCTGCAGCCGTGACGGCGATGTCCTCGCCGTGGGTGTGGGTGACTCGGATGGTCATGCGCGCTCCTTGGGGGCCCAGTCGGGGTACTCGCCGTGCATGGCCTGGTAGAAGGGGTCGCCGGGGCCGATCTCCCCCGCGCGCACCGAGCGGCCGGTGAACGCGGCCTTGTACAGGGCGGCGGCGAACTCGAGGGTGGCGCGGGCGTCCTGGCCGCTGCCCGGTGGCCGGGTGCCGGTGTCGTAGGCGTCGAGAAGCGTGCGGAGCTGGGCGGTGTGCGAACTGGGCACGTCGTTCGCGGGGGTGCGCCAGGCGGTGGCGCGGTCGGAGGCGACGTGCGGCGCCGGGGTGTAGGCCCAGCTGTCGTTGCTGTGGCCGTACAGGTGGGTGAGCTCGACGGTGGCGTCCGCGCAGTCGACGCGGACGCGGCTCACCTCGTCGGGGGACAGCACGCTGTTCACGACGGTCGCGAGGGCGCCGCTACGGAAGCGCACCAGCGCGGTGGAGACGTCCTCGCTCTCGGTGTCGTGGACGAGCCGGGCCGCCATGGCCTGGATCTCCTCCCACTCGCCGAGCAGGTGCAGCAGCAGGTCGTACTGGTGGATGCCGTGTCCCATGGTGGGGCCGCCGCCCTCGCTGGCCCACTTGCCGCGCCACGGCACCGCGTAGTACGCGGCGTCCCGGTGCCAGGTGGTCTGGCAGTGCGCGACCAGCGGGGCGCCCAGCTCGCCGCTGGTGATCAGCTCGCGGGCGTGCACGGCGCCGGAGCCGTAGCGGTGCTGGAAGACGACCGCCGCGTACGCCCCGGAGGCCTCCTCGGCGGCGGCGATCTCGTCGTACTCGGCGAGCGACAGGGTGAGCGGCTTCTCGCAGAGCACCCAGGCACCCGCCTTGAGCGCGGCCACCGTCTGTTCCCGGTGCAGGGAGGGCGGTGTCCCGATCAGGACCAGGTCGGGGCGTTCGGCGTCCAGCATCGCGTCCACCGAGGTGTACCCGGCGACCTGGTCGCCGGCCAGCTCGCGGAAGGTGTCGAGCCGCTCCTGGTCCACGTCTACGGCGGCGACCAGTTCCACCCGGTCGGAGTGGGCCCGCAGCGCGGGCAGGTGGCTGCCGCTGACGATGGCTCCGGTGCCGACGACGGCCACGCGGCGGCGGGTGGGAGACCCTGGGGACACGGACATGCGGCGCTCCTCGAAACGGCCGGTGGACTCACGCTTGGAAAGCGCTTGCACTCGGAAGGTGACCCTAGGCGCGGGACCATGTCTGGACAACCCCCCTGCGGCGACCTGCACAAGGTCTGCGCGAGCGTTCTCCCAGCTTGGGGCCCGGATTCCCGTTCTCGCCGGGCGCGGAGAAACGGCATTCCCCCGTCTGTCCGCTGGGGTTGGCCCCACCATCAACCGGTGGTCGGCCGGAGTGATCGGGCAGCGGCCCGTCCCTACCGTTCTGTCACACGAGATCTCCCCTCGGCATGCCCCTGCCAGCCACCGAGGGAACATTCGCGACAGAAGGGACATCCACGTGTTATCCCGTTCCCCGGGAACCGCGAGAAGAGCCGCGCTCGCCCTGACGGCAGCCGCCCTCGCCTTCACGGCACTGCCCGCCACGGCCCGGGCCACACCGGACCCTCTCGCCCGCTACCACCAGCAGCACCTCACCTGGAAGAGCTGTGTGCTCGGCCCGGACGACGCGACCGGCAAGGAGCTGCGGCAGGCGGGCGCCCGCTGCGCCGACGTGACCGTACCTCTGGACTACTCGGACCCCGGCGGCCGCACGATCACCGTCGCGATATCCCGCATCCGCGCCACCGAAACCGCCCGCCGTGTCGGCCCGCTGCTGCTCAACGGGGGCGGCCCCGGCGGGCCGTCGCTCGGCGACCCGCCGTGGGTGCGCAAGGCCATGAAAGACGTCGCCGCACGGTACGACGTGGTGGGCGTCGACCCCCGCTTCGTCGGCCGCAGCACCCCGCTGGACTGCCGCTGGCCGACCGGCTCGGCGTGGCGCGGGGCGGGTGAGGACCGGGCCGGCTTCGACCGCGTGACCGCGTTCTCGAAGAACCTCGCAGAGCTCTGCCGCACCAACGGGGGCGATGCCCTGCCCCACGCCACGACCCGCGACACCGCGCGCGACATGGACGTCGTCCGGGCCGCGCTGGGCGAGCGGCGCATCTCCTACCTGGGCTACTCGTACGGCAGCTACCTCGGCGAGGTGTACACCACGATGTTCCCCGGGCGCACCGACCGGGTCGTCCTGGACGGTGTGATCGACCCGGACCGCTACGGGCCGAGGCTGCTTCGGGGAGTCGAGCGGGCCAACCGGCACGCGCTGGAGGGCTGGGCGTCCTGGGCCGCCGCGCGCGAGGCGGCCTACGGGCTGGGCCGTACCCGGGGCGAGGTGCTCGCCGCACTGGAACGCGTCCGGAAGGCCTCGGCCCGCACACCGCTGCGGCTCGGCGACCACCGGCTGGACGAGCATGTGATGCCCATGGTCGTCTTCAACGGCCTCTCCCAGCACAACGACGCCGCCTACGGTGACTTCGCACAGGGCGTGCGGGACATGCTGCGGGCGTCCAGGGGGCAGCGGGTCACACCGTCGCCCTGGCTCGCCGGGGTGCTCGAGTTCACGCTCACGGGCACCGACTCCCCCTACGGCAGCGCGCAGACGGCGATCCTGTGCGGCGACGGCGCCGCGCCTCGTGATCCGGAGGTCTACTGGCGCGACGTCCAGCGCGCCCGCGCGCAGGACCCGCTGTTCGCGCCCGTCACGCACAACATCAACCCGTGCGCGTTCTGGGACCGGCCGCGCGAACGCCCGACCACGATCCGGGACGACCTGCCGGCCCTCCTCGTCAACGCCACCGGGGACCCGCGCACCGACCACGACGGCGCCAGGACCGTGCGCGGCATGTGGCCCTCCTCGCGTCTGGTGACGCTGAACGGTGCCGATCAGCACGCGGTGTACGGCGTCTACGGTGCGCCGTGCGTGGACGACACGGTCAACGCGTACCTGGCCACGGGCCGCCTGCCGGCCCGGGACGTCGACTGCGCGGCGCCCGTACACGAGTAGCCCGAGCTGCGGGCGAGCGCCCTGCCTCAAGGGCATGGGAGGTGCCCGCCCTCCGGGCGGACGGCGCGCCCTAGCGGACACCCGCTAGGTCGTGTCCGCGAAGTCCCTCCTGCCCCGCGGCGTCTGGCACGCACTCTCGCCGCACCGGACACAGTCCCGGGTACGCCCGGTACGAGGGACTGCGTCCGGCACTCCCCCAGCCTTCGGCCGGGGGGACCCCCAGAGCACGCACCAGACGCCGCAGGGCCCGCCCTCCGGGCGGAC